>NZ_CP080572.1:0-324374 GCF_023746595.1 Thermococcus argininiproducens
CCTTTCCAGTAGAATTTTATATTATGATGTGGCAGATTGAGACAAGTATACACTCTTCCGTTTCCTTTAAAGGATAAACTTTTAAAGTGGTGTATATTTTACCTACTAATGGTTCCTAAAACATGGAGGGGGTGACTCCATGCCATTGATTGAAGAAGTTGCAACCCACAGATTCGAGAGGATAGGGAGCCATTCACACATTCATGGTCTTGGGTTAGATGAAACAGGAAAGGCGAGATTTATAGGGGATGGCATGGTAGGACAAACAAAAGCCAGGGAAGCTGCGGGGATTGCAGTAAAACTCATAAAAAAGGGGAAACTAGCAGGAAAGGGGATCTTATTAGTTGGACCAACAGGTAGCGGAAAAACTGCTATTGCAATGGGGATCGCAAAGGAACTTGGAGAAGACGTCCCATTCGTTCAGATTTCAGGAAGCGAAATTTATTCAGCGGAAATTAAAAAGACAGAATTTCTAAAACAGGCATTAAGAAGAGCCATTGGAGTCAGAATAAGTGAGGAAAGAAGAGTCTATGAAGGAAAAGTAGAAAGAATCCAAATTAATAAGACCAAGCATCCATTCAATCCATATGTGGAAATTCCAGAATCTGTAAAAATCACCCTTAAAACTAAAGATGATGAAAAAACTATCAGAGCAGGACGAGAAATAGCATATCAGCTCTTGGAGATGGGGATTGAGGAGGCTGATGTAATCCAATTGGATGCCGAAACCGGCAAAGTTTCAAAACTAGGGACAACAAAAGGAGAAGAGGGCCTGTTCTTTAAAAAAATAGTAGAGATTCCTAGTGGTCCTGTTCTTAAGATAAAGGAGTTCACATACACCGTTACTTTACATGACTTAGATTTAGTTAACAGTCGTGCAGGGGGAATATTTAGCATATTTTTTGGCGGAGGTCTAGAAATTACAGATGAAATAAGAGAAAAAGTTGATGAGACCGTGAAGCAATGGATAGAAGAAGGAAAGGCCACGCTTGTTCCTGGTGTGCTCTTCATAGATGAGTGCCACATGCTAGATATTGAAGCATTTTCATTTCTAGCACGAGCCATGGAGAATGAACTGGCTCCCATCTTAATTCTGGCAACCAACAGAGGAATAACAAAAATAAGAGGAACTGACCTAGAAGCCCCCCACGGAATCCCAATAGACATGTTAGATAGGTTACTGATAATAAACACAGAACCCTATAGAAGAGATGCAATTAAAGAGATCATAAAGATAAGAGCCAAAGAAGAGGGAATTGAAATCTCAGAGGACGCTATAGAGTATCTCGCAGAACTAGGAGAAAAGACAAGTTTAAGGTATGCAGTACAACTTTTGGCACCTGCAAGTGTTCTGGCAGGAAGAGAGAAGGTTAGTAGAGAACATGTGGAAAAAGCAAAAGAATATTTCTCAGATGTAAAAAGAAGTACCGAATATGTCAAACAGCTCGAAGGAATGCTTCAATGAGTGTCTTTTTTTATAATTCTTCCTAAAGTTTAACTCTTTTTAAAGCCCCCTTCAAGTTTAATCATAAATCTGCTCAACAAAGCATATATACTCCCTTCCATAACTTATAGAATGCATTTCCTTTGCATCTACTGGTTCCGGTGGAAACCTTTTTAAAAGATGTTAAAATTATAGGGATAAAATATAACAATAAAGATAACAATTATGCACAGAAATGTGCTATAATAATCATATGAACATTGAAAATGGGTCAAATTGATAAACATCAATACATTTCCAATGGAGGGAACAAAAATGCTACAGGAAGGACAAACTGATCTCAATTCACTTTTTGAAAAATACATGCACAATGAAAGAATATTTAAAAATAAAGATGTATTGCGACATAGTTATACACCTAAAGAACTCCCACATAGACGAGAACAAATAGAAACTCTTGTACACATCTTGGTTCCGGTCTTACGGGGAGAAACTCCTTCTAACATTTTTGTATATGGAAAAACAGGGACTGGAAAGACTGTTACTGTGAGGTACGTAACAGATGATCTGATGAAGATATCTCAAAAGTACAACATACCTGTAGATGTTATTTACCTTAACTGTGAGATAGTGGATACCCAATATAGGGTGTTAGCCAATATAGTCAACCATTTTAAAGACGAAAGTAAGATAGAAGTTCCTCTTGTTGGATGGCCCACTGACGAAGTCTATACACAACTGAAAAAAGTCGTTGACATGAAAGAGCGTTTTGTAATAATAGTTCTAGACGAGATAGACAAACTCGTTAAGAAAAGTGGTGACGATATTCTTTATAGCCTCACAAGAATAAACACTGAACTCAATAAAGCAAAAGTTAGTATTATAGGGATTTCCAACGATCTACGGTTTAAGGAGTATCTAGACCCAAGAGTACTGTCAAGCCTGAGTGAGGAGGAGGTGGTATTCCCCCCATATGATGCTAATCAACTTAGAGATATTCTAATGCAAAGAGCACAAGAAGCGTTTTATGATGGAGTTTTGGATGATGCGGTTGTTCCTCTTTGTGCCGCCCTAGCAGCTAGAGAGCATGGAGATGCAAGAAGGGCCCTTGACCTACTTAGAGTTAGTGGGGAGATAGCGGAAAGAGAAATGTCCCCTAAAGTCACCGAGAGGCACGTGTGGAAAGCTCAAGAAAAGATAGAACAAGATACCATGGAAGAAGTTATCAAAACTTTACCATTACATTCAAAAATCCTCCTGTACGCTATAGTTTTACTTGATGAAAATGGAGAATTGCCAGCAAACACTGGAGATGTATATTCCGTATACAAAGAGCTCTGTGATTATCTTGACCTGGAGCCCTTAACACAAAGGAGGATAAGCGATTTAATAAATGAACTTGACATGTTAGGCATAGTAAATGCCAAGGTCGTGAGCAAAGGTAGATATGGGAGGACAAAAGAGATAAGGCTCAACGTAACACCTTATAAAGTTAAAAACATATACCGCTTTGAAGAAACATTGAGGCCATTAATCTCAGTGAGCATGCTTAAGCAGAGGAGGTTATTTTATGGATGAACTGGTGAGGGGGCTAATATCAAACAACTACTTAATAACTCCCCCAGCATATTTTCTTTTATCTGAATACTATAAAAAAGAGTTTACCCTTCCTGAACTCATAAAATTTGCAAAAGCAAGAGGAACGTTTATAATTGATGAAATAACAGCTGAAGAGTTTCTGAAGTCTAAGGAAATAATTACTGCTCCAAGTCATTTAGAGAAGTTTCTATCCACTAAAGAGAAACCCAAAGAAGCTGAAGAAGTTCAAGAAAGAACTATAAGAAAGCTCGAAGAAACTGCATATGAAGTTTCAAAAACTCCAAGTGGTCCCATTGAGGCCAAAAGTATAAGTACAGATATGGAGGAAGTCATTGAAACGTCATTTCCTTCTGAAGAAAGTGAAGTTATAACAGAACCTAGAGGCCTTGAAGAAACAACGCTTCCTAAGAGCGTAGAAGAAGTTGAGGAAATATCAACAGAGATCGAAGAACCCCAAGAAATCACAGAAACCTTTGAAAGCGAGAGCAATGGTGAAGAAAACGGAGAAAATGGAGAAATAAAAAGAAAAATCATCTTTGAAGAATATGGTGTGCCTATAGTTGCCGAGGAAGAAGAGATTCCAGAGGAGAAAAAAGCCTATTCTGTCTATGATGATTTCAAAGTTTCTCCGAAGGAAGGATTTGAATTCCTAGCGAAGTCAATAAAATCCGAGTTTAATATTAAATTTGATGTACGAAAAGTTAAGATCACACCCCCCAAGGCTAAAAGCGGGACTACCAAAGAAGGAGAGATTATAGTAAAAGTTTATGAGAACTATTTTAAAAGCAGGTTAAAAAAGATGAGGAAAATTCTTCGTGAGAATCCTGAAGTTTCAGGAGTTATTGATATTGGAAAGCTCAGCTACATCAATCCAGAGGGAGACATCACAATAATCGGCCTTATAAACTCAAAAAGGGAAACACGAAATGGATACATGTTTGAGGTGGAAGACAACACTGGAATAATAAAAGTATTCATCGGAAGAGACAAAGAAGATTATGCAAAGGCTTTTGAGATAGTACCCGATAGCGTCATTGCATTTAAAGGAAGATACTCAAATAGAGGGATCTTCTTCGCAGACAGGATTTATCTGCCTGATGTCCCACTCTACAAAAAAGAGAAACCTCCTCTAGAAGAAAAGGTATATGCTGTTCTAATAAGTGACATTCACGTAGGTAGCAACAAGTTCTGCGAAAAGGCATTTATGAAATTTATAGAATGGCTTAATGGGCATGTGAACAGCAAAGCAGAAGAAGA
This sequence comes from Thermococcus argininiproducens, assembly GCF_023746595.1. Taxonomy (NCBI): domain Archaea; kingdom Methanobacteriati; phylum Methanobacteriota; class Thermococci; order Thermococcales; family Thermococcaceae; genus Thermococcus; species Thermococcus argininiproducens. Next base: position 4,301 of record NZ_CP080572.1, read on the forward strand.
AATAGTAAGCAGGATAAAATACCTTATAATAGCTGGAGACGTAGTTGATGGAATCGGTATATACCCGGGCCAGTATAACGAGCTTAATATTCCTGATATTTTTGACCAATACGAAGCTCTTGCAAATCTTCTTTCAAATGTTCCCGAACATATTACTATGTTTATAGGACCCGGAAATCACGATGCTGCAAGAACCGCTTTACCTCAACCGGAATTCTATAAAGAATATGCAAAGCCTCTTTATGAGTTAAAAAATGCCATTATAATAAGCAACCCAGCAGTAATTGATCTCCATGGTAGAGAATTTTTGATAGTTCACGGTAGGGGGATAGAAGATATTGTTAGTTATATTCCTAATATGAGCCATCACCACCCGGTAAAACCCATGCTGGAACTCCTAAAACTTAGACACGTTGCACCCACCTTCGGGGCAAAAGTTCCTATAGCTCCCGATTCCGAGGATCTACTTGTGATTGAAAGTGTTCCAGACTTAGTACAAATGGGCCACGTTCACGTTCTTGATTACCAGATCTATAGAGGAGTATTCCTAATAAACTCTGGAACATGGCAAGCCCAAACTGAGTTCCAGAAGATGGTTAACATAGTTCCTACACCAGCAAAAGTGCCAATCATAGATGTAGAAACCGCCAGGCTAAGAATGATAGTTGATTTCACTAAATGGTGTGACGTTTGAGGTGAAATAATATGGAAATTTACAGTGAGGATATGAAAAAATACTTCGACTCTTTGCAGAGAGAGATTAATAAGGCCTATGAAATAGCTCAAAAGGCCCGTTCTCAGGGGAAAGACCCCTCAAAAGAGATTGAAGTTCCCCAAGCAACAGATATGGCTGGAAGAGTTGAGAGTCTTGTAGGACCTAAAGGAGTTGCGGAGAGAATAAGAACACTTGTAAAAGAATATGGAAAAGAACTCGCTGCTTTGAAAATTGTTGATGAGATAATAGAAGGGAGATTTGGAAAGTTTGAGAGTAAAGAAAAACTTGCTGATCAATCCGTTAGAACAGCCTTAGCTATTCTCACAGAGGGTATTGTTTCTGCACCACTTGAGGGTATCGCAGATGTTAAAATAAAGAAAAATCCCGATGGCACAGAGTATCTTGCTATTTATTATGCAGGACCTATTAGAAGTAGTGGTGGTACTGCTCAAGCTCTTAGTGTTCTTGTTGGAGACTACGTCAGGAAAAAGCTTGGCCTAGATAGGTTTAAACCTACTGAAGAGCACATTGAGAGGTATGTAGAGGAAATAGACCTATATCACAGAGCTGTTACAAGACTTCAATATCATCCCTCAGCAGATGAAGTCCGTCTAGCAGTTAGAAACATACCAATAGAGATAACTGGAGAAACTACCGACAATGTTGAAGTTAGCCACAGAAACGTTCCAGGAGTCGAAACAAACTACCTAAGGGGAGGTGCAATTTTAGTTATTGCAGAAGGTGTCCTCCAGAAAGCAAAAAAATTAATCAAATACATTGACAAAATGGGGATAGAAGGATGGGAATGGCTAAAAGAATCTGTCGAAGCAAAAGAAAAGGGCAAAACTGAAAATAAGAAAGAAAAAAGCACAACTAATGAAAAAACAGAACAATACTTGGAAGAAACAAAGGTAAAAATCAAGAAAGGCTTCTATTATGAACTCTACGAGAAATTTAAAGCAAACATAGCACCAAACACAAAATACACAAAAGAGATTATTGGAGGAAGACCATTATTTGCAGAACCTTCCACAAATGGAGGCTTTAGGCTTCGGTATGGCAGAAGCAGGGTAAGTGGATTTGCAACTTGGTCTGTGAATCCCGCAGTCATGATAATGGTAGATGAATTCCTAGCAGTAGGAACTCAGATGAAAACGGAAAGACCTGGAAAAGGTTCTATTGCCACACCTGCAAGTACAATTGAGGGACCTATAGTCAAGTTAAAAGATGGAAGTGTCGTACGAGTTAATGATTATTACAAAGCCCTAGAGCTCAAAGATCAAGTAGATGAGATACTCTATCTGGGTGATGCTCTTATAGCCTTTGGAGATTTTGTTGAGAACAATCAAACACTTTTACCTGCTAACTATGTTGAAGAGTGGTGGATACAAGAGTTTGTAGAGGCAGTTAACAAGATTTATGAGGTTGAACTGAGACCCTTCCAAGAGAATAATAAAGAGATGGTAGAAGAAGCGGCCGATTATTTAGACCTCGACCCTGACTTCTTAGCAAAACTTCTCTATGACCCCCTTAGAACCAAACCTTCTATTGAAGAAGCTGTTCATCTCTCACGCATATTAAGAATACCCCTACACCCATATTATACTCTCTACTGGAACACACTCACCGTGGAGGAACTGATAAGACTTCAAACTGCATTGGTAAATGCCATCATCGAGTGGGATGAGTATAGAGGGCTTAAATATGCAAGAAAACTTGAAATAAGCCTCCAATCTCTAGGCAATGCAAAACGTTACCTAGAACTTCTTGGAGTAGAGCACAAAGTCGAAGGAGATATTGTAATCGTTGAATATCCTTGGGCCGCTGCACTTCTAACACCTTTGACAAATTTGGAGAAAAAACTTGAGTTTAAGGAATTTTACACCCCAATCGACCTCATAAATGAGATAAGTGAGATTAAGCTGAGAGATAGAGGGATAAGCTGGATAGGTGCGAGAATGGGAAGACCTGAAAAGGCAAAGGAGAGAAAAATGAAACCCCCTGTTCATGTTCTTTTCCCAATTGGTCTAGCTGGAGGAAATTCAAGAGACATCTACAAGGCCGCTCAAGAAGGCAAAACATCCGAAGTAGAAATTGCACACTTTAAGTGCACCAACTGTGGCCATGTGGATATCTTCCCTCGTTGCCCTCAATGTGGGAGTGATGCAAAGCTTCTCTATCACTGTCCCAAGTGTGGCTTTGAATCTATCTTAGATACCACCTGTCCAAAGTGTGACATAGAAATGAAAGCATACAAAAAGAGAAGGATAAACCCATCAGAACTCTTAAACCAGGCAATGAAAAATGTTGGAATTTATACCCTCGATAAGCTCAAAGGCGTAATGGGTATGAGCTCTGCCCATAAGATACCAGAGCCCCTTGAAAAAGGGATACTACGAGCAAGAAATGATGTGTATGTGTTCAAAGATGGAACAATAAGATTTGATGCGACGGATGCGCCTATAACCCATTTTAAACCTAAGGAAATAGGAGTCAGCGTAGAGAGGCTCCAAGAACTGGGTTATACTCACGACTTCGAAGGAAAGCCCCTTGTAAGCGAAGACCAAATCCTTGAACTCAAAGTTCAGGACATAATCCTCTCAAAGGAAGCTGGGAAATACCTTGTTAGAGTTGCTAAGTTTATAGATGATCTTCTCGAAAGGTTTTATGGTTTACCAAGATTTTACAATGTTGAAAAAATGGAAGATCTAATAGGTCATCTCGTTATAGGTTTAGCTCCCCATACCTCGGCTGGAATTATAGGAAGGATTATTGGTTTTGTTGATGCTTTAGTAGGTTATGCTCATCCGTATTATCATGCAGCGAAGAGGAGAAACTGCGACGGCGATGAGGACAGTGTTATGCTTTTACTCGATGCATTGCTCAATTTCAGCAAATACTATCTCCCAGAGAAACGTGGTGGAAAAATGGATGCTCCATTGGTCGTTACTACACGACTTGACCCAAGAGAGGTGGATAGCGAAGTTCACAACATGGACATAGCTAGATACTATCCGCTCGAATTTTATAATGCTACTTATGAACTCAAATCCCCCAAAGAGTTAACTGGAACTATAGAACGGGTAGAAGACCGCTTAGGAAAGCCTGAGATGTATGAAGGGTTAAAATTCACTCATGATACAGACGATATAGCTCTTGGTCCAAAGATGAGTCTCTACAAGCAGTTGGGAGACATGGTGGACAAAGTTAGCCGACAACTAGCCTTGGCCGAGAGGATTAGAGCAGTAAATGAACATCACGTCGCAGAGACCATAATAAACTCCCACATAGTGCCCGATTTAAGAGGAAACCTTAGGAGCTTCACAAGACAAGAATTCAGATGTGTTAAGTGCAATACTAAGTATAGAAGACCTCCATTAAGTGGCAAATGTACAAAATGCGGAGGCAAAATAGTTCTAACTGTCTCAAAGGGGGCTATCGAAAAGTATTTGCCCACTGCAAAAATGTTGGTTACAAAGTACAGTGTTATTGACTATACAAGGCAGAGAATCTGTCTTACTGAAAAGGACATTAAAATATTGTTCCAAAATGTCTTCCCAGAGACCCAAAGAACTCTCTTAGCCCTAAGCCACAAGGACATATGTGAGAGAATGATAGCTAAGAGAACTGGAAGAGCTGTGAAAAATAATGGGTATCTTGATGAACTTAGGGAAAATGGGAAATACAAAAGAGCTGAAAAAGAACAATCAACACTCAAGTCCCAAGCGCCTAGAAGTGAGAAAAAGGAAATCAAAAAGCCCAAGAAGAAAAAAGAAGGAAAGAAAGTAATTAGCCTGGAAGACTTCTTCTCCTAGAACCTTTAACTTTTCTCAACTTAACAAAAAAGATAAATAGTTGAACCACACTATCTTCTTTGATAGGGATGAAATTAGTACCAAGTGTGGCTTACCTTAGAATCCAGAAGCAGTTTTATGTGGGATACTCTATGGCCCTAGCTGGTTGGGTAGGTGAACATCTGATTATTCGTAAATCTATTCCAAAACCTTCTTTTATGGAAAGGGCCTTGAAGAAGTTAGGATTTTCTCTTGCAGGTGAAGATATCGATGATGATAACTATACATATTTCTTTAAAAGAAAAGATATCGGAATCTCGGCTTATTTTGAACCCTCAAATGACCTTCTATTCCTCCAAGTGTATCCCTTCAAAAAGAGGATCGGCTCTGGTGTAAGCGTTAGAGCACAGTACATTGAATTCTATGACCAGTTTGTGGTCTCCATCGAGCCTGCTCAAAAACTTCCTCCTGGAATCAAGAGCATAGGCGTTAATCCTCTCATACTTGAGGACTATTACCCAATCTCTACTCCTTATTGGGGAATGGTGCATGAGGACTGGGAAAGCGATTTAAAAATGCTTGTTATGAGGGATGAAGTCTTCAGTGATCTTGAAAGAAATGAGTATAGATGCCCTATATGCTTTTCTGAGCTTATGATAGAGGATGGGTATTTGAAGTGTCACACCTGTGGATTTGTTTATGCAGGCGAAAGTGAGTTTGATAGAGTATTATCAAGATTCTCATTGGCCCTTGGGGAAGAAGAAATCCTATTTTAGCTTTTCTTTGGGAGTAAAATTTATAAATACAAGCATAAACTACACAATGGGCACAGCCCCGTGGTGTAGTGGCCAAGCATACGGGACTTTGGATCCCGTGACCGGGGTTCGAATCCCCGCGGGGCTACCATTTAACTGGGCTCCAGAGTTTCGAACCCCTCACATCTTTTACCAAAATTATAATATTTATTAACTCACCTTCTTAAGATTTCTATAGGTGATAAAATGATCAGACTGGTATCTCTTGACGTCTGGAATACTCTTTTAGATATCAACCTCATGCTTGAAAGTCTCGTAAAAGCACTATCAGAAATTTTAAAAATTCCAGAAGAAGAGACCATGAAAAAAGTCATTAAGACACGAGAAAAAATTAAAGAAATAAGAAAATCTCAAAGCGGCGACCCAGAGAAAGCCCTTGAAGAGAGTCAGGAACTCTTGGCCAAAGTGTTTAATGTCGATGTTGAAATCATAAAAAGAGCTACAACAAAAGCCACATTAAATGTCGACGAAAACATCATTTTACCCGGAGTTAAAGACACTCTAAAAGAGCTCCGCGGAAAATATATAATCACTACAACAGGCAATGTCATGTTCTGGTCCTCAGCTTACACAAGGCTTATTTTAGAGAGATTTGGCCTAGCAGAGTATATAACCAAACAATTCTATTCCGATGAAATTAAAGCATACAAACCGATGAAAGAAGCATTCTTAGCCCCCTTGAACTACTTCAACATTTCCCCAGCAGAAGCCATACACATTGGAGATACGAAAGCAGAGGATTTTGAAGGGGCCCTTAATGCGGGTCTTTATGCATGTTGGATAAACAAAGATGCAGAAAAGGTTGAACGAATTCACGAGAGGGGATTCATGGTTAAAAGCATTGAAGACCTTTTAGAAATTCTGTCCCAGTTCTAATTCCTAAAATTTTAAATAAAAAGAGAGATTAAAACTTTATGCCACCCATGATAAGAGCCATGGCTGCCTTTTGTGCATGCAATCTGTTCTCTGCCTCGTCAAAGACTACACTATTTGGCGAGTCCACCACATCGTCGGTAACTTCCTCTCCCCTGTGAGCTGGGAGGCAGTGCATGAAGATGTAATCTGGCTTTGCATGCTTAACGAGATCTTTGTTTACTTGGAATGGCATGAATACCTTCCTTCTTTCCTCAGCTTCAGCTTCTTGACCCATTGAAGCCCAAACATCAGTGTAGATTACATCGGCGTCTTTAACCGCCTTTACCGGGTCATGTAAAAGCTCAAAGCTTCCTCCGCTTTCTGCAACGTTTTGCTCTGCCCACTTAATCACCTTTGCATCGGGTTCATAGCCCTCGGGGGTTGCCACAACCACATCAGCACCTAACTTTGTACCGGCAATCATTAACGAATGAGCAACATTGTTTCCATCACCGACGTAAACAATCTTAAGACCTTCAATTCTTCCTTTCTTCTCTTTAATAGTCATGTAATCTGCCAAGGCCTGACATGGGTGTGAGAAGTCGCTAAGTCCATTGATGACTGGGACGCTTGCGTATTTAGCGAGATCTTCGACATCCTTGTGGGCATAAACTCTTGCCATAATACCATCAACATACCTGCTTAACACTCTTGCAGTGTCAGCTATTGTTTCTCCTCTTCTCAATTGGAGATCTTGGGCATTCAAATACAGTCCATAACCACCAAGCTGGTAAATGCCAACTTCAAAGCTTATTCTTGTTCTCGTCGATGGCTTTTGAAAAATCATAGCTAACGTTTTACCCTCAAGAACACGATGTGGCTTCCCTATTTTGTTCCATATTTTCATCATTTCAGCTGTTTTAAGAATTGTTTCAAGTTCCTCTCTAGTAAAGTCTTGGAGACATAAAATATCTCTTCCAGCCAAACTTACTACCATGTGCATCACCGTCTAAAGCTCCACATTGCCGTTAATAACTATTTCGTCGTTGAAAAATAAGCTATAACGAAAATTTTCGAAAAATTCCTGAGGATTAATGGATAAACGTAAATCTCTACAAAACAATATCTTGCTGAAGTTTTCAACAATGCTAATAAGGGAGGTGTTCGTCTTATTTTCGGTGTGAACATATGAAAGGGATAAAAGTTAAGCTCATAAATTACACTCCAAGACCCTTAGAAACCATAACTTGGGCAGCTTTGATAAGCTATTGGGACGAGTGGGAAAGCGAAGCATTCGAAAGGATAACAAAAGATGATGTAGAAAAGCATTTGCCAAGGGTTCTCTCTTATGGACATGAAAGCATCCTAGAACATGCCACCTTTACCTTCGCTATTGAAGGATGTTCAAGAACTTGTAGTCATCAACTTGTTCGCCATAGATTAGCAAGCTACACACAGCAATCAATGCGGTACATCAAAATAAATCTTGAAGATGTTGAAGAGACTTTCGTGATTCCGGAGAGTGTGAAGAAAGATCCAGAACTCTATGAGAAGTGGAAAAAACTTATGGAGGAAACTATTAAACTTTACGAAGAGAGCTACGCCAAAGGTATACATCAAGAGGATGCACGCTTCATTCTACCACAGGCTGTGAGAACCAAAATAGTCGTGACAATGAACCTGAGAGAGCTCAAGCACTTTCTTGGATTTAGAGCGTGTGCAAGAGCACAATGGGAAATTAATCATATCGCATGGAAAATGCTAGAGGAAATCGCCAAAATAAAGGAACTACGACCCATAATAGAATGGGCTAAACTAGGCCCTCGATGTATAGCACTAGGATACTGTCCCGAGAAAGAACTCATGCCGCTTGGATGCTTAAAAATGACAAAGGATAAGTGGAAAAAGTTAATGGAAGTATGAATCTTATTTCATAAAATTTTTAAAAGTGGTCCTTAAAATAAGAAAAAATATTTGTATAACAACCCTCTTAGAATTGCATTAATGCCCGATTAAAACCTTTGTTGGCCTCTTCTCAACTGTAAAGCATTTTTATCACCATAAATAGCCAAAAAAGCTCTAAAAAGACTTTTATATGTAACTTTAGTGAAATTTTCTTGATACATCCCCCACTTAGTACAATAAGGGAGGTTTAGAATATGGCAGATTATGGAATACTATCTCTTTTGCCACCATTGGTGGCCATAGGTCTAGCAATATTGACAAAAAGGGTACTATTTGCATTATTCTTCGGAGTATGGGTTGGTGGACTCTTAGTTGCAGGGGGAGACCCAATAGGGGCAACAACTCAAACACTTAAATGGATTGTTTTTAATATAGCCTCAGCATGGGAAGAAAACGGTCAACTGGTTACTGATCTCTGGAACACAAGGATATTGCTATTCGACGCATTGATTGGTGCAGGTGTAGCTTTAATCTACAAAGCAGGTGGAATGAATGCTATTGCAAAGGCCGTAACAAAGAAGATTAAAAGCAGTAAGGCCGCTTCTTTAATGGCAGCAATCTTCGGAACTATGATTTTCTTCGATGATTATACAAACACCATTATAGTTGGTAACACAATGAGACCAATAACAGATAGGGCGAGAGTATCAAGAGAATTTTTGGCGTATGCTGATGATTCCACAGCTGCCCCCGTAGCAGTTTTAGCCGTTGTTTCAACTTGGATAGGATATGAGCTTGGACTCTTGAAAAATGCAATAGCAAGTGTAGGAGAAAGCATAAGTGCCTATTCAGCATGGTTTGCAAGCTGGCCCTATAGATTCTACCCAATATTAGCAATAATCCTAGTTTACCTCGTAGCGATTACTCACAGACATTATGGACCCATGCTTAAAGCTGAATACAGAGCAAGAAGGGAAGGCAAGGTAATCAGAGATGGGGCCCAACCTATGATGACCACCGAAGTTGATGTTGGAATGCCCATAGAAGGCAAAGAAAATGTGTGGGTATTCATACTTCCCGTGCTAGCATTGGTGGCAATGACATTCCTTGGATTATGGGTCACTGGCGGAGGAAGTGCGGCTTACGCTGAAGGGGGCTTCCAAGCTGTTCTTTCAAATGCAGACTCAACTTGGGCCCTTGTATGGGGTTCATTTGCAATGGTTGTTGTCGCAATGGCCCTTGTTATTGGAATGAAAATCATGGATCTCAAAGAAGTTGAAGAAACTGTAGTTGCAGGTATGAAACAGATGCACTTTGCCATGATGATCCTCATCCTTGCCTGGAGTATTAAAAGTGCAAGTGATGCCGTAGGAACTGCAGATTATGTTGTAAGAGTAGCTTCAAATATCCTCTCACCCGGATTAGTCCCATTGGTAATTTTCATTGTTGCAGCCTTCATCTCATTTACTACCGGAACCTCATGGGGAACCTTCGCTATAATGATGCCAATAGCGGTACCTCTAGCTTATCAGCTGAGTGGAAGTTTTGGCCCAGTAGTTTATGCAAGCATAGCCTCAGTTTTTGCTGGTGGTGTCTTTGGAGACCACTGCTCACCAATAAGCGATACCACAATCATGAGCTCAATGTTCTCTGGTTGTGATCATATAGATCACGTCAGCACGCAAATTCCATACTCACTCACTGCAGCGGTTGTTGGAGCTTTGATGCTGCTATTGTTTGCTATAGGACTAACAAACGGCTGGTTATTACTAGCTATTGCAATACCTCTACTAATAGGGTTCCACTATCTCCTAAGTGAATGGTACGGCAAGAAAGTTGGTATTCCTCATGGAAAAGTACCATTGTATCTTGTAGAAGAAGATCTCAAAGGAAAAGGCGGCGCCATTCCCAAGGGAGCCGTTATAGGAGAGGAATGATCCCTCTATCTTTAAATTTTTTAGCTATAAAAAATATTATAGAAGAGGTTTATACAGTATCATTCACTCGCTAAAACCTCATCTATTGCTTTTTTAAGCTCTTTATACGCTTCTTCAAGTGACTCTGGAATAACTTTTGTATTGGTTAATACCGGCATGAAATTTGTATCCCCATTCCATCTTGGGACTACATGAAGATGAACGTGATCATCAATTCCGGCCCCAGCAACTCTTCCAAGATTCACTCCCATATTAAAACCATCAGGATTCATGGCTTTTTTCAATGCCTTTATTATAAGCTGGGATAGCTTCATAATTTCCAAAAGCTCCTCATCGGTGAGATCTTCCCACTTTCCAACATGTCTGTAAGGAGCTATCATGACATGACCTGGGTTATATGGATAATTGTTCATAATTATGAACGCGTTCTTTCCCTTGTAAAGGATCAATCTCTCTTCATCTTTGTTTTCCTTTGGAAAATCACAAAATATACAGCCATTGTGTTTAGGGGATCTTATGTACTCAATGCGCCATGGTGCCCATAGGAGTCTCATGTCCTCACCTCAATTGGGGAAAAGCTTGAGGATTAAAAAGGTTTCTCATAAACTTTTTATTTCATTTCAGATATTCACTGTAGGTGGTAGAAGATGAAAAGAAAGGGAATTCTTATCATTCTCGATGGACTTGGAGATAGGCCAGTGAAAGAACTCGAGGGGAAAACGCCTCTTGAATATGCAAAGACCCCAAATATGGACAAACTTGCAAAAATTGGAATTCTTGGACAACAAGACCCAATCGCCCCTGGACAACCTGCTGGGAGTGACACTGCACATCTTGCAATATTTGGTTATGATCCTTATCAAACATACAGAGGCAGAGGGTTTTTTGAGGCCTTAGGGGTAGGCCTAAACCTGGATGAAGATGACCTAGCATTTAGAGTCAACTTCGCAACAATTGAAGACAGAACAATAATAGACAGAAGAGCCGGAAGAATTAGTACAGAAGAGGCTCATGAACTAGCAAAGGCCATTCAAGAAAACGTGAAAATCAGCGCAGATTTTATCTTTGTCGGTGCAACTGGCCACAGGGCAGTTCTAGTGCTTAAAGGTATGGCCAAAGGTTACAGAGTAGGAGAAAACGACCCCCACGTAGAAGGAAAGCCTCCCTATAAGTTTGAGTATGAAGACGAGGAGAGTAAAAAAGTTGCTAAAATCTTAGAAGAATTTGTAGAGAAATCCCACAAAGTTCTCAAAGAACATCCAATAAACAAAAAAAGAAAAGAAGAAGGCAAACCCGTTGCTAACTACCTCCTAATAAGGGGAGCAGGAACCTATCCAAATATACCGATGAAATTTACAAAGCAATGGAAAGTCAAAGCAGCTGCCGTAGTTGCCACGGCGTTAGTTAAGGGTGTCGCAAGAGCCATAGGATTTGATGTTTATACTCCCGATGGTGCAACCGGTGAATATAATACCGATGCAATCGCCAAAGCCAAAAAGGTAGTAGAGCTTCTCAACGATTATGACTTTATATTCCTCCACTTCAAGCCAACAGATGCTGCGGGGCATGACAACAACCCAAAGAGAAAAATAGAAATGATAGAAATGGCCGATAAAATGATAGGATACATTATTAAAAATATCAACTTAGAAGAAACTATAATAGCTATTACAGGAGATCATTCAACACCATGTGAAGTCAAAAACCACAGTGCTGATCCAGTACCTCTCTTAATAGCAGGAGGCGGAGTTAGGACTGATTACACAGAAAGCTTTGGAGAACGAGAATGCATGCGCGGGGGAATAGGAAGAGTAAGAGGAAAATACATAGTGCCAATGATGATGGATTTAATGGGAAGGACAGAGAAATTTGGAGCTTAATTTTTTCATTTCTTATGTAAAGGCTTGCTGAGTTCTATTGTTTCAAACGAATCTCTTGCCAGATCAACAATGAGCAGTTTATTTGTTAAAAGATTTCCACAATTAGTTATGATTTTCACAACTTCAGCAGCCTCTATAGTACCCACAATTCCTGCAAGTGATCCAAAAATAGGCATTTTTTCATTATCCGTGTCCTTAACCCCTGAAAAAATATCTTCTAAACTCTGAGTTTCTTCGGGAATAATTGTGGTAACTTCACCATAAAGTCCGTTAACTCCTCCATGCACTAATGGGACTTTTGCTTTTTGACAATATCTATCTATGATATATCGGGTTTCAAAGTTGTCTACACAATCGACTACCACATCAACTTCTTTTAACACTTCAATCACATTCTCTTCTGACAATCTCTCATCAGAGGTTTCTACTTTTATGTGAGAATTAAAATGCTCAAGTTTTCGTTTAGCTAAATTAACTTTGGAGTCTTTTCCAACTTCCTCTTCCCAATAGAGAATTTGCCGATCTAAATTGCTCAATTCTGGCTTCTCACAGTCAATGAGCAGAAGAGTACCTACACCAGCTGCCGCTAAATAATAAGCCACAGGGCACCCCAATCCTCCAAGACCCACAATAGCTACTTTTGCAGATTTTAGTTTCTCCTGCGCTTCAACCCCTAATAATTTAATCTCCCTATCCTGCCTTTCAATTTCATGTTTTGTAAGCATTAGAGTCACCTCCCTAACTTATGCACTGATTACAAAGATATTACTTGATATATAGTAAAGATAATCTTGTTTTATATCAACTATTCGATGTTAGGAATCCATAATATATAAACTATTTCTTTTGCATTTTATCCATCTTATTTTTCTTTATAAAAATTGCCTTATTAAAGAAGAATACTCTCAAAGCGTTCTATAAGTCTTCTAAAAATCTTCTGATAGTTTCATACTCTACACTCATTTGATCAGTTACATCCCTAATCCCTCTACGCACATACCACGCTGGATGCTTTAGATATGTGGACTTAACACCCAGCTTCTTTAGAGCCTTATACGCAGTCCGCCCAATAGCAAAAATCCCTTTTGGTTTTACTATTTTAAGTTCTTTCTCTAAGAGAGATAGTTCTTTCTTACTAAAGCCTTTAAACTTATTTTCAGGAGGATTGCATTTCACAACGTTCGTTATGTACACAAAATCTGGATTCACTCCAAGAGAAAAGAGCACCTTTCGAAGAAGCATCCCCGAGGCATCCCTATAAAAACATATTCCTGTCAAACCACACCCCTTTCTCCCTGGTGCTTCACCTACTAAAACCACTTTTGATCCAACCCACCCGTTTGCAAAGGGGAGGCCATCAAAGCCCTTTATACTAACCTGATATTGGTAATACTCATCATGACAAAATTTCAAAGGATTATTAATGAATTCATTATAAAGGTTCACAAGTTGCAGGACTTTTTTCTCATCTTCTAGGGTTTTAACTAAAAATCTCTCATTGGGGTTGTATATTGTTCTTGAGTAAAGCCCATAAGTTTTTTCATCTAAAGCAAGTAAATCTCGCCAATCTCTCAGAACAAGAGGCATGACTTTAAAGTTCTTGGGATTTATATAAATCTCACCAATCTTTCTCAAACCTTCAAATCTTAGCAACATAAAAGATAAAACAATCAACGTGCTTATAATTTTGGTGGTCTTGATGGAAACGAAAAAGTGCCCTCTCTGCGGTGGGGACATGATAAAAGGAAAAAGTCCAACAGAAGGTTATGCCCTCTATTTTTGGAAAGCTCCTTGGAAAAAGGGATTTAGAGGGGCAATTAAGGGAACTGTGAAAGCATATCCCTGGCTTTGTCTTAATTGTGGCGCAATAATTCCATATGTAGGAGAGGATGAGCTTCAAAAAGTGAGAGAGGAATATGAAGAGGCCAGAATAAGTGGGATGATATAAAAGGTGGAAACCGCTTAAATATTCATCTTTTCATTCTTGCCTCCCAGCGCAGGAAAATAAACAAGAATATCATGAAAATTGTAACGTAATAACTCACGGTGAACGCTACAATCCCTATAAGGCCCAAGGTATATAAAACAGCTAAAATTATAACTATCGGGAGCAATAACCGATAAATCTTCTTTCTTTCCATGGTCCCACCTTTTGGAAATAATTGTTTGAGTTTTTAAAGATTCTGGGAAAATTAAGAAAAGAAAAATTAGCCAGCACTAGCTTCACAAACTAATGGTTGGCCCTGGAAATTAAACTCTTCTGGGTACAAAAACATTGCAATCTCTTCTAAGCCTTCTACTATTCTCGGACTTTGTCGTGCGATTATGTCGTCATTACTTAAAGTATAAACATTCCCATTTTTCACCGCGTCTGTATTGGCAAGAGCTCCTTGGCATAACTCATTTGCCGTTATACCAGCGCTTGGAGGAAGGATTATCACCTCAGGATTCCTAGCAATGACTTCCTCAATACTCACTTGGGCCCATCCCTGAACGTCACCAAAGATATTATCCCCACCTGCAAGAGCTAATAACTCGTTAATGAAGGTTCCATTGCCTGCTGTCATCAGAGGGTCTCCCCATACAATGTAAAACACCTTGGGTTTTCTCTTACCCTCTACTTTTTTCTGTATGTCTTCTATTTTATTTTTCATGTCAATAATCACTTCTTGAGCTTGCTCTGGCCTATTTGTAACATTTCCAAGAAGTTCAAGAGCATTATAGATTCCTTCTATACTCTGAGGCTCTATTATCAGCACAGGTGCTATTTTCTCCAATTGATCCAAATACCTGATGTGGTAAGAGAGAGCAATTATTAGGTCTGGATTTAAAGAGGCAATTACTTCAATGTTAGGATCCATATCTCCAACCACTGTTCGACCTTCTTGAACATTTTCTGGATAATTATCCCATTTTGTGATTCCAATAACTTTATCCAGCGCTCCAATAAAATAGAGAGTCTCTGTAATGCTTGGGGCAAGAGATACAATACGCTCTGGTTCGCTTTCTATTGTTACCTCTCTATTGGCAAAGTCCACAACTTTTAGAGGGTACCTTTCAATGGGAGTGGTTGTGGTTTGAGTTTCTTGTGAAGTGGTTTGCTCCTGAGTGGTTTGTGTCCCCGTACTAGGAGCTTGATTCACACATCCAGCAATGAACACTCCGAACACGAGCAACAGCGCTATAAACATGGTTTTCTTCATATTTCTCACCTTGGATATTTTGTCCATCTACAATAAAAAAAGAGAGTATATAAATTTATTGGATAATTTATCCAAATGGTTTCTCAGTAAGACCATTGTCATTTAAAAAATCCCAGAGATTAAGCACTGAAGTATCGCAAAACAAACCTATTAGACATCTAAGCTAAAAATAATGTAAGAAAAACAAACTAAAGTGTTGAAAGTACTTTGGTTGTAACATCATTCCCTTCTTTATCATAGATTCTGTAATAGCACTTGCATGGGAATTTCATGCTTGCCCTTTTCATGGCAGCAAGGGCAAATTTGAGGTGTTGTCTGTTAACTCTAACTGTAAGGATCTTTTGGTCCTTTTTCAGTCTTGCGGCAAGCCCAATTGGCTTTCCAAATGGTCTTCTCATACCATTTCCATAACGGTCGGCCTTTCTTCCAGTTGCCATTGGGTTCTCTCTGAGTATTTGGAATGGGTAAACTCTAATCTTATAGTGGAAGTTGCTTCTACCAACGTTCTTGCTAAGGAATCTGTTAAGTTGAGTTCTTGCAGCTTCAAGGGCATTTTGTCTAATCTGAACCGGTTCTGCTGTATGAAGGCTAACTTCAAACTCAAAGTCTCCAGCAGGATTTCCCATGTCAAATATGGTAATTCTCGGACCAGGAGCACCTCTAATGTACTCCCTTCTTGTGTAAGCAGGTTTGTCAACGTATCTGTCAATCTTAGCTGGTCTCAAAGCCATATATCTCACCTCCCAAATGAGCGTAATCTAAAGGTAAGCACTTTCCTCAACTTATAAAAGTTTTGGATTCTTGACTTGAAAGCTTTTTGGTGCTTGTTATATAAAGGTTTTTATATTCGTGAAGTATCATACAATTGGGTGGTATTATGCAATTTGAGGACGCTTATAAGGAAGTATATGAAATAGTAAAACCAAAGTACAAGCTTTTTACTGCTGGTCCAGTTGCATGTTTTCCAGAGGTTCTTGAAATAATGAAAGTCCAAATGTTCAGCCACAGGGCCAAAGAATATAAGCAAATGCACGTAGATACCGTTGAAAGACTTAAAAAATTCCTCGAAGTTGAAAAAGGTGAAGTTCTCTTATTCCCAAGCTCCGGAACTGGAGTTATGGAAGCAAGCATAAGAAACGGTATTAGTAAAAAGGGGAAAGTTCTCGTCACAATCATAGGTGCCTTTGGAAAAAGATATAAACAGGTTGTTGAGAGTAATGGAAGAACAGCCATAACTTTAGAATACGAACCTGGAAAGGCCGTTAAGCCTGAAGACCTCGATGAAATTCTTAAGAAAAATCCAGATGTTGAAGCTGTCACTATAACTTACAACGAAACATCTACTGGTGTTCTCAACCCATTGCCAGAACTTGCCAAAGTCGCCAAAGAGCACGATAAGCTTGTTTTTGTTGATGCTGTAAGTGCCATGGGTGGTGCAGACATTAAATTCACTAAGTGGGGAATAGATGTTGTTTTTGGAAGCTCTCAAAAGGCTTTTGGAGTTCCACCAGGTTTAGCAATCGGAGCATTCAGTGAACGTTTCATAGAGATAGCAAACAAAGCTGAGGAGAAGGGTTGGTACTTTGATGTTCCAAGATATATAAAAGTCCAAAACGAAAAACAGGGACCACCATCAACACCAGCAATGCCTCAAGAGTTTGGGCTCAATGTTGTCCTGAGAATAATCGAGAAAATGGGCGGGAAAGAAAAATGGCTTGCTATGTATAAAAAGAGAAGCGAAATGATAAGGAACGGAGTAAAAGATATTGGTCTAGAGATCCTTGCAGAACCAGGATATGAAAGTCCCACAATAACAGCTGTACTTACGCCAGAAGGTATCAAAGGAGATCAAGTTTACAACGCAATGCGTGAGAGAGGCTTTGAGTTAGCAAAAGGTTACGGCGAGGGAATCAAAGAGAAGACCTTTAGAATCGGCAACATGGGTTACATGACCTCTGAGGACATTCAAGAAATGCTCAAAAACTTAAAAGAAGTGATAGATGAATTAAAAGCAAAAATTTAGACCGTCTTTTCCAATTCTATTCTTCCCTCTTTTTGGACAATCCTGTAGATTGTGTTCACCCTTCTGAGACCACTTTTTATGTCCCTATAAAGCTCAATGAGTAGCTCAAACCTGGCAAGAGTGTTATCATCAATTCTAAGCCAGTGCTTTATTTCATCTAGAAGATCCCTAGAAAGAACGAGAGATGAAATTATGAAAGGGTAATCATCAATAATCTTATCTAAGAGATAAGGGATATCTATCGTGTGAAGTGTGTCTATAATGACATAATCAGGATTAAGCTCCTTAATTTTCTTGATTATATCTTTGGTTCTCTGTTTAGTGCTTTTTTCATTAAATTCTGTGTCAATTACATGAATATTCTCCTTAAAGGGCTTAAATTCACCATAAGCTGTGACCACTGCAATCTTCCATTCATCAGGGATTAGATGTATCATGGCTTCAATAAGTTTTGTTTTACCAGCCCTGCTTGTTCCAACCACCAGTATGTCCTCTTTTTTTAGTATTACCTCTTTAATCACTTCTAGTTGGTCCTTGGTTACAGTCCCATATCTCAAAAGGTCATCTGGAGTGAAAATATAGACGCCCATTTTTGTCACCACAATATATTTGATTCTTAATGTTATTAACTATATGGTGGTTGTAAGTTCATATGTGGAGGGGATGAAATGAATATCCGAAAGCTCCTTCTCGGAGCTGGTCTAGTTGTTATCCTCTATGGGTTATTCTTCTCAAGAGCGATTATCCTTGAAACAAATAGTGAAAACTCTCCAATGTTGACGGAACAAAACTTCAAACAATGTTCAGTGAAAATTAAAGTAAGAGAGCTGACCTCCTCTCCGCCGTGAAGGGCGAGGGCTCCTCTCGGGAGTCATAACCCTCACCCTTCAAGGCTTTCATTGGTTTGCGGGCCCATCACTTACTCGGGTTACCCCTTTCGGTTCAGCCCGCAGGCCGGGTCTTCGGCCCGTTACCCCTACCGCAAAGCGGTTCGGGGTTATCGTTTTAGAGGCCACTTTTGGAGGTTTCAACCACCTCAGCGGTGGTATTATAAAGGACGCCTTACGGCGTCTTCCCTCCGAGGGCGGAGGGACACGATGAAACCCTCACTAATGGTTGCCCTTGGAGCAGCCTCTCCGAGGCCCATATTACGCTAATAAGTTTAAAAAAGTTTCGGTAGTTTAAAGGTTTTCTTGGGCAGTTCACCATATCCTACTCTAAAGAACGAGACTTTCACGAGGGCAAATCCCCCGGGAGAGGAAAAAAGAGGGCTATGCGTTTACCTTTTGAAAGCCTCGCCCCTTTAGGGCGGGGATGCAGAAATTTTAAAGCAAGCTTTTGAGCTGGAAAGCGTTACTTTTTTAAAGCCTAAGAATCATACTACAAGTTGATATGAAGAGGACGATAACAGTTAAACTCCACCCTTCAAAAGAGCAAGAGAAAGCACTCTTCGAATTAGCTGATCTTGGAGCTAAAGTTTGGAATGAAGTGAACTACTTGAGAAGGCAACAATTCTTTAACCATGAAATTGTGGATTTTAACAAGACTGAGAAAATAGTTTATGAAAAATACAAGCGTGAAATCGGCTCTGCAACAGTCCAACAAGTTTGCAGAAAAAATGCTGAAGCCTGGCGGGATTTCTTCTCGCAAATCAGAATGAAGAAGAGTAAGGAACTCCCCAAGTGGTTAAAACCAAAACCTCCAGGCTATAAAAAAGAGGGAAAACCACTCATAATCCTCAGGAACACTCAATATAGAATTGAGGGGAATAAATTAATCCTCAAGGGCCTTGGAAAATTCAAAAGGCTTGAAGTTCAATTCAAGGGTAGAATTCACTTGAGGGGCAAGCAAGGGAGGTTAGAATTAATTTATAATCCCGTTAAACGCAAGTGGTACGCTCACGTCACCATTTCAAAGGTTGAGGAAAAGTTAACTAAGAATGGCTGGATTAAACTTCCAAGAAAACCGTTAGGCAATTTAACTGCTGGCATTGATTTGGGCGTGAATAACTTAATGGCTGTTTACGTTGAAAGCGGGGAAAGTTTTCTGGTGAATGGTCATCCCCTGAAGAGCATTGCTTTCTACTGGCAAAAGCGGATTGCCGATTACCAGTCAAAACTCAATAAGAGCGGAGCAAAGAAGAGTAGAAAACTTAGAAGAATGCATGAAAAAGCAAAACTCCAAGCGAGACACTACATCAACACTATAGTAAGACAAACCGTGAAAAAACTCTATCATCTTGGAGTTTCACGAATTGTGGTTGGTTATCCAAAGGGAATCACTCGAAATTCTGAGAAGGGTAGAAAGCAGAATTTCATTCTTTCCCACGTTTGGAGGTTCAATACTGTTATTAAACGCTTGAGTGAAGTCGCTGAAGAGTACGATATTAGTGTTGTGGTTGTTGATGAGGCTTTTACTTCACAAACTTGCCCCTTCTGCGGGAAGCCCCATGAAGGGGCCCGCCTTGTTCGTGGTTTGTTTAAGTGTCCCGCGGGAGGGCTTGTAATGAATGCTGACTTGGTTGGAGCCTTCAACATTTTAAAGAAGATTGTTAGAACGATAACCCCGAGCCTGCCGGGTTTAACGGCGGGTAGGGGTAATTGGGGGAAGACCCTCCCAGAGGGGTCGAAGACCCACTTTATGCTGGGTTTGAATGAAACCCCTCAAACCTCCCCACCTTAAAAAACGGGGAGGAGGTCAGAGAGTATACTCCTTGCTTTGAGTGTCCACTCTTCGGTACACACGGGCTTTAAATATTCAAAACATATTTTCAAATTAGGCTAGGTGAGCAAATATGAAAAAACAAGCCTTAACCTTCCCCATTATTGTCTTTATCCTATTCTTTGGGTTATTTTTCATATCAATGAAGCCAAAGAATGGCCCTGAACTGGATTCATATGTCAATCCCACCTCTAAAGGAAACCTCTCCCTATCCATATCCATTTCTCCAAAGGTTCTGACTCCCAATGAGAGCTTTAACATAACAGTTATGTTGAAAAATATTGGAAACACAGAGGTTAGAGTGCTTGCTCCCATGCGATGGATAAGCCTACACATTGAAATTTACTTCGAAAACGGAACCCGGATCAAGTATACAGGCCCAAGACCTTCACTTCTACCTCCCTCAAATGAAAATCTCGAGATTCTTCAACCAAGGGAGGAAAGCCCGAACAAAATGGAATGGAGGACTGGTATCTTCCATGGGAAGGCAAATATAAAGTTGTAGTCACATACGACCCAGATCTAGAATACTCCAAGATAACACTCTCCTACTGGAAAGAAAAACGTTAAAAGTAGACGATTGGTTTGAAGTTGATTTCCACCAGTTTTCAACCTATTGGATAAAATTCCACTTGAAAATCTTATAGTTAATTTTTTAAACCCTATTCTTCATCCCCACATGAGCTCATGAGGCTCTCTCAAAAAATGCGGGTTTCCCGCATGAGAGAGCCGAGGTTTAGAGAAAGCTTTAAAAACCCACCCTAATGAATAGACTTAGGTATAACTTTGGAGGTGTGTTAAGATGGCAAAAGAGAAGCCACACGTTAATGTAGTGTTTATCGGACACGTAGACCACGGAAAGAGTACAACAATCGGAAGATTGCTCTTCGACACAGCCAACATTCCAGAGCAAATCATCAAGAAGTTCGAGGAAATGGGTGAAAAGGGTAAGTCATTCAAGTTCGCTTGGGTTATGGACAGACTAAAAGAGGAGAGAGAAAGAGGTATTACAATCGACGTTGCTCACACCAAGTTCGAGACTCCACACAGATACATTACCATTATCGACGCTCCAGGCCACAGAGATTTCGTTAAGAACATGATCACTGGTGCAAGCCAAGCTGATACCGCAATCCTTGTTGTTGCCGCTACCGATGGTGTCATGCCACAAACCAAGGAGCACGCTTTCCTTGCGAGAACTCTTGGTATCAGCAACATCATCGTTGCGATCAACAAGATGGATATGGTCAAATACGATGAGAAGAAGTTCAAGGAGGTTGCCGAGCAAGTCAAGAAGCTTCTAATGATGCTCGGTTACAAGAACTTCCCAATCATCCCAATCAGCGCTTGGGAGGGCGACAACGTAGTCAAGAAGAGCGAAAATACACCCTGGTACAAGGGACCAACACTCATCGAGGCCCTTGACCAAGTTCCAGAGCCAGAGAAACCAATCGACAAGCCACTTAGAATCCCAATCCAAGACGTTTACTCAATTAAGGGTGTTGGTACAGTTCCAGTTGGTAGAGTTGAGACTGGAAAACTCAAAGTCGGTGACGTTGTTATCTTCGAGCCAGCATCAACAATCTTCCACAAGCCAATACAAGGTGAAGTTAAGAGCATTGAAATGCACCATGAGTCAATGCCAGAAGCTCTTCCAGGTGACAACATTGGTTTCAACGTCAGAGGTGTCGGTAAGAACGACATAAAGAGAGGTGACGTTGCAGGCCACTCAAACAACCCACCAACAGTTGTCAGGCCAAAAGACACATTCAAGGCCCAAATCATCGTCCTCAACCACCCAACAGCAATCACAATCGGTTACACACCAGTTCTCCACGCCCACACAACACAGGTTGCAGTTAGATTCGAGCAACTCCTTGCTAAGCTCGACCCAAGAACAGGTAACATCGTAGAAGAGAACCCACAATTCATCAAGACCGGTGACTCAGCTATCGTTCTCCTCAGACCAACTAAGCCAATGGTAATTGAGCCAGTTAAGGAGTTACCACAACTCGGTAGATTCGCTATCAGAGATATGGGTCAAACAGTTGCAGCTGGTATGGTTATATCCATCCAGAAGGGCGAGTGAAGCCCTTCTCTAGCCTTTTCCTTTAACATTATTAATTTTATCATTAGAGCTTATAGAGGTGACAAAAATGCAAAAGGCAAGAATTAAACTGGCGAGCACAAACATAAGTGCTCTTAATGAGGTTACAGATCAAATCAAGCAAATTGCAGAGAGAACTGGTGTTAGAATGAGCGGACCAATACCATTGCCAACAAAGAGAATAAGAATCACCACAAGAAAGAGCCCAGACGGCGAGGGAAGTGCAACTTTTGATAGGTTTGAGCTTAGGGTCCACAAGAGACTTATTGACATTGAAGCTGACGAGAGAGCTATGAGGCAAATTATGAGAATTCGTGTTCCTGAGGATGTTACTATTGAAATTGAGCTCGTCTCATGATTCTCATTATTTTTAGCGCCGGGGTAGCCTAGCCTGGGAAGGCGCGGGCCTGGAGAGTCCGTGGGCGTTAAGCCCGCCAGGGTTCAAATCCCTGCCCCGGCGCCAACACTCTTATAAGTCCTCTTTTCTCATCCACCTTGGTGAAGTGTCATGGAAGACTACCTCAAGCTTATTCCAAAGAGACTAGATAAAATTGAGCTGAGAAAAATTGATAATAAATATTACCTTTTAATCCCTATGAGTTCTCGATTGGATTTTCTCGCAAGAAAGCTCCACGGAGAATATAGACGACTCGAACTTGATGAAGTGGGAGCTTTTGTATGGGAACTATGCGATGGAACAAGAACAATAGAACAAATTGGAAAGAAAGTCAAAGAAAAGTTTGGTGAAAACGCTGAACCATTATATGAGCGTCTTGTAACGTTCATTCTTGAATTGTACAAGAGAAACCTTATTCTCTTAGGTGGATGGGATGAACGAGGAGGTTGAAGGCACTCTTTTAGCTTTTATAGGAATGTTTCTATATGGAATAGAACCTGTAGTTATAAAAGCAAATCCAGCGAACCCTATGAGTTTTGCAGCGTTTTCTGCCATTATTGCCTCTTTTATTCTTTGGCCAATTGTTTTTTCAACCTCAAGCTGGAAAGATGTTAAAGAAAATCCACAATACATACCCAAAGCTGTCCTTGTAGGAATATTTGGAACTGCCTTAGCATACATAGCATATTCCTACGGAGCCCAGCTTAGTACTGCAATAAATGCCTCACTAATAACAAGAGCCGAAGTCCTTTTTTCCTTTGTGCTCGCTTATATCTTATTACGAGAAAGAATAACAAGAAAACAGATCCTTTGGTCTGTTTTGATCCTTTTAGGACTCGTCTTAGTGATAACTCAAGGTAAACCTGTTGTTCCTAAAAAAGGAGATTTACTTCTTCTGCTAGTCCCGTTATTTTGGCAAAGTGGACATGTGATAGCAAAGAAGCTTCCTTACAATCCATTTCTCATAGCAGCTTTTCGAAATACCTTTGGAGGAATTTTACTTTTCATACTCGCCCTCCCCCAAGGCCTCGAATTCTCAAAATTTGCAATAGCCGAAGCTATCATACTTTCCATGGGGCAAGTAATATGGTATCTATCAATAAAACGTATAAACCTCTCAAAAGCCACCGCAATAATTACTCCTGCCCCAGCCGTGGCAATTGGAGTATCCTTAATCCTAGGAGAAAAGTTCACAACCTACCATATGGTTGGCTTCATTCTAATAACTGTAGGAACTCTCATGGTAAGCAAAATAAAAAGTGAACTAAAAGAGTCTACTTAAAAGATCCTCTTCATTTTTTGGAACCCTTAATCTAACATACGAGTTATCCAATGGCTTGAATGCTGATCCTGGAACTGTCAATACCTTTCTTTCCAAAAAATAATGGTAAATATCTCCCTTTCCACTAACAAGCATTATTGGAGTTTGTGGATGGGTTTCAGCTATTTGAAACACCTTTCTGAGGGTGTGGATTATCTTCTGTTTTATAGTTGCTATTTGCCTTCTGCTATTTTCCAAGAAATTTTGATCTTTAAGTGCTTCGACTGCTAATACCTCACCAATTGCACTTATTGGAAAAGGAAGATCCACCTTTTCATAAAGCTTCCCAAGCTCTTTATTCTTTATAACTGCATATCCTACTCTCATTGAAGCCAAGCCAAAGCCCTTAGAAAACGAACGCAAGACAATTAGATTATCCGAGCTTAAGTTTATGGCTGATTCTTTCTTTTCAACAAAATCCCCATAGGCCTCATCTATCAACACCAAGACACCTTTTCGACTAGCTTCCTCCACGATCTCCTCCACTTCTTTGAGTTTTAACACTTGGCCAGTGGGATTGTGTGGATTATCGAGATAAAGCAGAACATGATCCTCAGTTATTGAGTGAATAAGCTCATCTAAATCAATTCTAAAATTATTTTCCTTTTTCAAAAACACTGGAGTATAAATTCCTCCCATGGCAACTACATCACTGACATATCTAGTGTATTGAGGAGAAACTCCAAGAACTTTAGATCCATTTTTTATTACAAACTTGTTTACCTTTTCAAAACACCCCATGGAACCGTATCCAAAGAAAATACTTCCCTTTTCAATACCCCAATACTCAGATAGAGCATTTCTAAGTTCAGTATACTTAACATCAGGATATTTAGAAATGTTTATCTCAATAGTTTTTAGCTTTCTTTTTACTATTTCTGGAGTCCCAAATGGATTTGTCCCAAGGGAGCAGTCAAGTATATCGTCTTTATGTAGGAGTTTATCAGCATAACCCCTTGGAAGTTCAATATCAAAAAGTTCCCTTCGGATTTTATCTCTCCACTTCACACTGATCACTCTTCCAATTCATCCTCTAGCAATTTTTCCATTACCCTTCGCTTTTTCTTTTCGAAATCCTCCTTATCCAAGAACTCCCAGTAATACTTTCCACTTGGAAATCTCCCTTCTTTTACTTCTTCTCTATAATTTTCCAATGCTAATTGGATTATGCTCCTTAGATCAGCATATTTCTTAACAAACGGGGGTGCATGTTCATATACCCCTAGTAAATCATGCCAAACCAAAACTTGGCCATCACAATGAGGACCAGATCCTATTCCAATAGTTGGTATATTGACTTC
This sequence comes from Thermococcus argininiproducens, assembly GCF_023746595.1. Lineage (NCBI taxonomy): Archaea > Methanobacteriati > Methanobacteriota > Thermococci > Thermococcales > Thermococcaceae > Thermococcus > Thermococcus argininiproducens. Next base: position 29,275 of record NZ_CP080572.1, read on the forward strand.
CTCTGTAACAAGTTTGGCCACATCAGAGAGCACAAACTCCAAAACAACTGCAAATGCTCCAGCTTTTTCCAAAGCCTTTGCATCTTTAATAATTTCTTCAATTTCTTCTTCTGTCTCCCCAGTTATGTGATACCCTCCCAAACGAAGGTATCTTTGTGGTGTAAGTCCAGTATGGCCCATAACAGGTATTCCAGCTCTAACAAGTCTCTTAACGAGTTTTCTATGATCGTAACCCCCTTCAATTTTCACTGCGTCTGCTCCTGCTTGAATCAATCGGGCCGCATTTTTCATACCTTCTTCAATACTCACTTCATAACTCATAAATGGCATATCAGCCAGAACTAAGCCCCGTTTAACAGCTTTGGCTACAGCCCTAGTGTGATAAAGCATCTGGTCCATAGTGACATTTAAGGTATTTTCATCTCCATAAACCACCATTCCAAGAGAATCTCCTACAAAAATAATGTCAATTCCAGCTTTGTCCGCTATGAGTGCAGAAGGATAGTCATATGCTGTAACCATTACTATCTTCTCTTTCCCTTTCATTTCCATAATCTTTTTCACTGTTATTTGTCTCATGATGCTCTCCCCTAAACCCTAATAAACTTGGGGAAATATTAACCTATCGGGTGAGAGATATGAAAAAGTGGGAACATTATGAACATACTGCAGACATTGGAATAAGAGGTTATGGGGATACTCTAGAAGAAGCCTTTGAAGCAGTTGCCATAGCCCTTTTTGACGTTATGGTAGATGTGAGAAAAGTTGAGAAAAAAGAAGCGAGGCACATCGAAGCTGAAGGGGAAGATTTACAGTCACTCTTATATGATTTCCTTGAAAGACTTCTAATCATCCACGAGGTAGAAGGTCTGGTTTTTAGAGACTTTGACGTAAAAATCGAAAAGAGTAAAGAAGGATATAAGTTAAAAGCAGTAGTCTATGGAGAGCCTTTAAGTGAGAAACATGAACCAAAGGAAGAAGTTAAAGCAATAACTTATCATGAAATGGAAATAAAACAGCTTGAAGATGGTAAATGGATGGCCCAGCTTGTCCCAGATATTTGAGCTGCCAGCCCCCAAGAGAGGTGAAAGGATGGAAGAAGTATTGAAAATAAATAGACCATTCTACGAGAGATATTCCCAACTTGATGAGAGGGAAGAATTCTGGAATCTCTTGCTTACTCCTTTAAGACAAAGCATACGAATAAACACTTTAAAAGCACCATTAGATTACATCAAAGCTAGATTAGAGGAAAGATACGAACTTGAGCCAATCCCTTGGGTAAAAGAAGGATTCTTCATAAATACTCAAGAGTTTGGAAATATGATGGAGTATTCATTAGGACTTGTATTTCCTCAAGAAGCATCATCCATGATACCCCCTGTAGTCTTAGATCCCAAACCTGGAGAACTCGTGCTTGATATGGCCGCTGCTCCTGGCGCAAAGACAACTCAATTAGCCCAGCTTATGAAGAACGATGGTTGTATAATAGCCAACGACATGAAAAAATGGCGTGTTAATGTGCTGATAGCTAATCTAAATCGTTTTGGCGTACTGAACACAAGAGTTACTGTTAAAGATGGAGTGTACTTTAAGCGTTTTGAAAATACTTTTGATAAAGTACTTTTAGATGCCCCTTGTTCAAGTGTAGGTATGATACGAAAAAGTTTCAAGTTCCTGAATGATTGGAGCATGAGAAAAGTGATCATGTACTCCAATATTCAAAAGAAGCTTATATTGGCCGCTTATAAAGCTTTAAAGCCTGGTGGGATACTTGTGTACTCCACATGCACAGTGGATCCCTTTGAGAATGAAGAAATAGTAGATTACCTTCTTCGTAAAACGGATGCAAAGCTCGAAAGAATAGATCTCCCCTTGAAATCTACCCCACCAGTTTTGGAATTCGGAGGAAAGAAATACTCTGAGGAGGTGAAAAAGTGCCTGAGGCTACATCCACAAGACAACAACACAGAGGCGTTTTTTGTGGCAAAGATAAGGAAGCCATGAATAAAAAAGTAAAAAAGAGGCTCATAGAACAGTATGGATATGCACCAGATCTAGTTTTTGAAGTTAAGCCAAATAGAAGGGTTTACGCTTACAAACCCTGCTCATTTAACCCTAGGGCATATACTGAAAAAGGCATTTACTTTGGGAAAATTGAGAGTGATGGAATAAGACTAACCATAGAGGGAGCATTTCTTGTGGGACCCAAGGCCAAAAAGAACATCATTGAGGTAAGTAAAGAGGAAGCAAAGCTCTGGTTAGCTGGTATGGATCTGAAGATTAACAAAGAGCTAAATGGTTGGATAATATTAAAATGGGGTGAATACTATCTCGGATGTGGAAAAGCAAAAGGAGGCACTATTAAAAATTATGTGCCTAAAGAGCGGAGAATTAATCTCAAATAGCACAATCTTTTAAAGTTTTGGGAGTTAGTTAATAGTGAGGTGAGGAGGATGGAGATACCCTTGAAAAGGGTTGACAAAATTAGATGGGAGATCCCAAAATTTGATAGAAGGATGAGAGTTCCTGGACGAATTTATGCTGATGATACCCTAATCCAAAAGATGCGCCAAGATAAAACCCTTCTGCAGGCCACCAACGTAGCCATGCTTCCCGGAATCTATAAGTATTCCATCGTAATGCCCGATGGTCACCAAGGTTATGGTTTTCCAATCGGCGGCGTAGCGGCTTTTGACGTGAAAGAAGGCGTTATAAGCCCCGGAGGCGTGGGTTATGATTTGAACTGCGGCGTCAGACTCATTAGAACGAATTTAAGAGAGAAAGAGGTCAGACCAAAGATTAAACAGATCATTGATACTCTCTTCAAAAATGTCCCAAGCGGTCTTGGAAGCAAGGGAAGGGTCAGACTTCACTGGACACAGTTGGATGATGTTCTTGTAGATGGTGCAAAGTGGGCAGTAGACAATGGGTATGGATGGAAAGAAGATCTAGAGCATTTAGAAGAAAACGGAAGGATGGATGGAGCAAATCCAAATGCCGTTAGTCAAAAAGCAAAGCAAAGGGGAGCCCCACAATTAGGATCTCTAGGATCAGGGAACCACTTCTTAGAGGTGCAAGTTGTAGACAAGATCTTCGATGAAGAAATAGCCAAAGTTTACGGCCTGTTTGAAGGCCAAATCGTGGTTATGGTTCACACAGGTTCAAGAGGACTTGGACACCAAATAGCCAGTGACTATTTGAGGATTATGGAGAAAGCCAGTAGGAAATACAATGTCCCATGGCCAGATAGAGAGCTAGTTAGTGTCCCATTCCAGACTGAAGAGGGACAAAGATACTTCTCAGCTATGAAAGCAGGTGCTAACTTCGCTTGGGCCAACAGGCAAATGATAACTCATTGGGTAAGGGAAAGCTTTGAAGAAGTATTCAAACAAAAAGCAGAGGATTTAGGGATGCACATAGTTTACGATGTGGCCCACAACATAGCAAAGGTAGAAGAGCACGAGGTTAATGGAAAGAGAGTTAAAGTTGTGGTTCACAGAAAAGGTGCCACAAGAGCTTTTCCACCTGGACACGAGGCCGTGCCAAAAGCCTATCGTGACGTGGGGCAGCCAGTTTTAATCCCCGGCTCAATGGGCACAGCAAGCTATGTGTTAGCCGGATCAGAGGGTTCAATGAAAGAGACCTTCGGAAGCACGTGCCACGGTGCGGGAAGAGTTTTAAGCAGACATGCTGCAACGAGACAATTTAGAGGAGATAGGCTTAGAAACGAGCTCATGCAGAGGGGAATATACATCAGAGCAGCAAGCATGAGGGTTGTAGCTGAAGAGGCCCCAGGGGCCTACAAGAATGTTGATAATGTGGTTAGAGTTGTCCATGAAGCAGGTATAGCTAACCTTGTAGCGAAAATGCGGCCCATTGGAGTTGCAAAGGGTTGAAATTTTTGAGCTTTTTCGCTTTTCTTTTCTATGTGAACTGCCCCCTTATGAGGGGACTTTGTGAGAGTTCATTTGGCGTCCCGTTGCCGGTAGCCTCACTCTCACCGGCCGGTTCACGCGACCACTACCGGCTATCTCTCCAACGAGGGAATCGCCAGCTACTTTTCAAATTGTCGAACCATTCATTACTACTAGCAAGAGTATTTAAATTTTTCGGTGCTCACTTTTTAGAGTGTTTACATCCACTCCCTCCCGGAAGGAGTCTCCCCCTGATTAGAAAAATGAAGGGAATATTAAATAGAGAGTTTTCTGTAGTGAGAAGGCAAAGAACGAAGTCGTGAGATTTGAAGGACTTAGAAAAGAAGTTAGCTTAAATCACTTGTCATAAATCTCATGTACGCTATTGTAAATGGCAACAGCAACTCTACTAGAAGTACTGCAAGACTGTTAAATCCTATTGAAAGTGATTCTCCTAGTGGTAAATAGTTCTGAACCACTTCATCTCCTGCAAAAGCACTTATTATAAGCTGTCCATAGTGATGGGTCGGATTTAACATGAATAGCCTGTTTTCCCACAATTCTTTCCTATTCTTCCATTCTTTCATTGCAGGACATGGATTGAAAGGAGCTTCATAAACAGGCTGCTCTTTTTCTACCCTATAAACTGAGGGAGGACAATGGGGTTCTTCCCCTACAATTTTCTCAGCCACAACATTAACAATAGTAGGGTATATTAAAGTCAGGAATATTGCTAGAGCTATTGCCAATAACATTGCAGTTTCAGGTTTTTTCAGAAGTGTTGATAGCATAATTCCAATGCTCAAAAATGTCATCATGTAGATTAGGGTAAAGATTGCCGCTATTAGAGCCCTTAGAATAGAAGTGATATCGAGAGGTATTCCAAGCAATAAAAGGTAAGCCATTGAAAAGATGTACCCTGTCATGATTATCAAGAACAATGCCATGCCATTTCCAATAAATTTTCCATTTATTACCTGATCCTTATAAATTGGATGGCTCATCAAAACTTTCGCCGTCCCCTCTTCAATTTCTTTATTTATTGCATCGGCTCCGAGAGCTATTCCTATTATTGCTCCAAATACAAGGAGTGCCATTAGATTTCCGGTTATGGAAATTGATATGGGAGTTTCAGCTATAGCACCTTCTGCTCCAGACAGCGGGAAGGAAGTGTAGCCTACGGTTATCTGTCCCGCTCGAGTTATGAGCTCATCTTTAATCGAGTAATTGAAGAAAAATGTAATGAAAAGGTAGAAAGCAAGCAGACTTATGAACCTCTTGCTCCTTATAGATGAGTAGAACTCCTTGAAGGCTATATTTAGCTCCTTCATTTTATCCCTACCCCCTCCCCACACGGCGCATCATTAGTATAACTGCTACAAATGCTACCACCAAGATTATTATTCCAAGATAAACTGAACTTGAGCTCTGTCTCACTCTGGCAGTAAGTTGAATTTGTGATTCTGTCTGATCAGATTTGACTTCTATATTTATTCTATATTCCCCAGCTGGCGTTGTTTTTGATGGTCTTATGCGAAGGTTTATTGCTTCAACAGCCTTCTCCTCTATTTTAGCCAGCTTTTGAGGTTCTACCTCAACGTCCCATCCCTGTGGAGCGTCTACTTCAATGTTAACATTGGTTACAGTGTTTCCAAAATTTCTGAGCGTTATAGGAATGATCTTCTCTTCAGCAGGCTGTAATGACACGAGATAGTTTGAAGCTTCGAGATGAAGTTCATACCTCCCCATAACTTCTACTTCAAATTGTTTTTCTATTTCGTTTCCAGAAGTGCTTTTTATCTTTAATGTAGCATTATAGATCCCAGGCTTTGCGTTAAACGACGGGATTATTCTTAAATAGGTGCTCTTACTCTCTTCGCTACCCACTTTTATACTTTTAATCTCCAGGTTACTTTGCATATCCCTAAGGAAATTCACGGCCCAATCAGAGGGGAGACCTTCGATGCTTAAAGCATATTCATCATCCTCTTTACCGAGATTATCAATTCTAATCTCATAAACTGGCTGAAAGTCGAAACCCGTCGTTAAATGATTGCTTTCCATTTCCACAACAAAGTAATATGAAAGTCTCGTTAACGTAATTGTTTTGCCTTTTTCTTCTCCATCCTCAAGGCTTATCTTTTCTTCTTTGGTTTCATACCCTTCTTTACTCACAACTATTGTGTAATTCCCTTTTGGAAGCGCTCTTTCCAAAATGCCATTTGCATTTGCAATGTAAGTTTCATTTCCAATCTGCACTTTAGCTTTTGATACGGGCTTTCCTTCTTCATCTACTATAGTAAGGATCAGTTTTGCGGGCTCTCCTTTATGTGTTTTGTAGATAAGGACACTTACATTTTTTTCTATTCCATTAACGGAAAAGGTTATTTTGTGCTCACCTAACTCGGCGTTTTTTGGGCTTTTCACAACAAGGTTAACAACTTCGCTCCCATCTAAAAGAAATGATCTGACTCTCTGGCCATTTAAGGAGAAATACGCATCCCATTCTGGGGACAGCCCTCTTATTTGAAGTTCGACCACTTTTTCATCAGTATAGGATGTAAACTGTATTGGAAAGATTATTTTCTCACCCGCCTCTGCCTCTATTGACAAAAGGGGTAATTTGAGACCTATCCCCCCACTAGGCGCTTCAGTTACATTCAAGTTTATCCTTCCTATTTTCTCTCCAATGGCGAATGCAGTGGTGTACATCCCTCTTGCCGTTTCCGGGATGTTTATCAAGAGATTAACCGTTACAGAACCTCCAGGGGTAAGGATAAGCCCATTGATTCTATAATTGCTATTCTCATCAAAGAAACCAACTTCCCAGTCTGCTGGCTTTGAAAGTATCCTTAAACTAAGCTCTAAACTGTCAGTCCCCCCATTGACAATGGTGATGGGAAGCTGGACTTTATTTCCTGCATCTATATTCAAACTCGTGAATGGATAATAAATCTCATAATTCTCTTCTTTTTTGTGTCTTACTTGAACATTAGCAGAATAGATATCCAAGATGCCATTATTATATACAAGAATGAGTTTGTCATACACTCTCGAAGAGTTATTCTTTATGGTGAGATCAGCCCCATTTATCTTTAAAGACACCATCTCTTCACTAGAGTTGACTATCAAAACCGAGTATCCGTCAATATCGAAAACAGCCCTCTCTTGGGGTTCTATTCTCTCAAGAAAGCTTGGTTTGTATTGGAGAACTATGAAAATGCCATTCTCATTAAAACTCCCGCTTATTATCCTTATGTTATCAATTTCAAGAGTTCCATTAAGTTCCACCACACTCCTAATCTTCTCTTCTTTGTAAATTATGGCATAGGAGTCTAGAGTGTACTTTTCTTGGGTTATTGTGATCTGATAATTTCCTACAATCAGCCGCTCTCCGACTTGGAGTCTCCCTTCAAATACCGTTATCCACGGTAAAGAAGCTGTTACTGGAGAGATAGAGGCCAATAAAAATAGGGTAAGAACAAAAGTAAGCTTTTTCATTTTCATCACTCCTTCTTGTAAATCGTTTTGAGAAAAACATCCTCTAAGCTCGGTTCTTCAATTTCAAGATTGATTAATGTTATTCCTTTCCTTGATAGATAATCTGAGATCTGCTCTCTGAGATCATCTTTAGCAAATATTATTGCCTTTCTATCGCCGATCTTCTCCATCCTCACTATGCCATCAAGTTCAATTTCTGGCAACTCTTGTTTAGCTTCTATTTTTATTTCATAGCCCTCAAGTTCCATAAATTGCTTCCTTATTTCATCCAATGTGCCTATAGCCCTAAGCTTTCCACTTACGAGAATTCCAACTTTATTGCTCAGCTCCTCAACCTCGCTAAGTATGTGAGAGGAAAAGAAGACAGTTTTTCCCTTTTTTACCTCTTCCTTTACTATGCTCTTGACCAAATGGGCTCCTTCAGGATCGAGGCCACTTGTTGGCTCATCTAGTATTAGCACCTCAGGGTCATTTATCAGGGCCTGAGCCAAAAGCAAGCGCTGTTTCATGCCTTTTGAGAATGTTTTCACCTTTCTGTAACGAACATCCCAGAGGCCAACCATCTTAAGGAGTTCTTCTATACGCCTTTCTTTCTCAAACTGACCCATCTTATAGAAGTTAGCAAAAAATTCCAGATTACGCCATGCGGTGAGTTCACTATAGACCGTTGCATTTTCTGGGAGATAACCCACTTTTTCTTTGACTTTAATAGATTCTCTGAAAACATCATGACCAAGAATTCTTATGTTCCCACTGTCAGGAATTATCAAACCTAACATACTGAGTATCGTTGTGGTTTTTCCTGCCCCATTTGGACCTAGAAATCCAAAGGTACAGCCTTTTTCAACGTTTAAAGTTAGATTATCAACTGCCTTAGCCTCTCCATACTTCTTGGTCAAGTTCTCAATTTCAATCCCATACATGATGTTATCACCTCAAATCAGCTTTCATGAATTTTGTGTACGCTAATGGAAAGGGTAAAAGGAGCATTACCATTAACGCCAAGATGTTTTGCCATATCAAACTCAAACTTTCACTAATGGGTCTATCCTCCACTACACTCTCCTCGTATGCCAAGGAAGAAACTACTTCACTAATTTGAGGCTTTCCGCCAAAGAGCATTCTAATGACCTCTTGATAGTGATAATTAGGAGAGATGTAGAGAATCTTTTCAGCTGTTGTTGCCATTCCAACCAGCCATGATTGATAAGCAGGATCTTTAAGAAACAGCTCTTCTAGTTGTTCTTCACTTAAATTTGTAACATTTTCGGGGATATTTGGAACAGGAGGTAATCCGGCTACTGCAAATGCTACTACCCCGGCAATTATTGAAAGCAAAAAACCAAAAAAGAGGAATGTAAATACTGCAAGAAGAATTGCGTTTTTGGATTTCTTGGCGAATATTGAAATGAGCACCCCAAGGTTTAGAAAAACTAGTCCGTAAAGCAAGCTAAAGGGTAATGTTACCAAAAACTTTATCAGATCAGTTCTAGTTAGGGGAACCCCTAAAACAAGTGCAAAAACCACTGTTAAAGTATAGAACAATGATAGAGTTATGCTAAGAGTCAATAAGCCTCCTAAAAGTTTACCCAAGAGAACTTTATCCCTATGTATTGGCTTCGAAACTATCAACCTTAGAGTGCCTTTCTCTAGTTCTGTACTTATTGCCGTTGTCCCAATGAGGATTCCTGATAATGATATCAAGTAATTGAAAATATTTGAGAAGCTTGATAAGAAGAGCATTTGAAAAGGTGTTTCATATAAATTTGCACTTATACCGAGTCTCTTGGAGCTATAAATCATTCCTAAAGAGGTTATTATAAAGAGCAACGCTATTATCTGGAATCTTCTAGTTCTGATGTTCACCTCGAAATCCTTTATCGCTATATTTGTAACTTTCATGCCCATCACCTCGTTGGATGATGTGATCGTTTGCTTAAAAGTATTACTTTTAATAGTTGTATAGTTTAACTCATAATAAACATAAGAAGAAACTTTAAATGATAGTAAATACGTTGCCTATATGCAATGAGTGGAAGCACCCTTATTTGTGTGTATCTTGAGGTGAGGATGTCCTTTAAGATAAGGGCCAAGATTTCAGTGTTAATAACTATAGGAGGGATTGTCTGATTACTTGTGAGGTTATTTGCTCTGCAGAATCCTCATCAGGACGTAATTTCATGGATCATTGTCGAAGAAGCAAGCTTTATTTGTGGACGTTCTTCTGATCTCCTCCCCATTTTTTAAGGTGGGGAGTTTGAGGAGCTTCATTGAAGCCCATTTTGATTGATATTGAATGTCCCAACCAAATCAGCATTTAGGACAAACCTTTCTGTAGGATACTTAAACAAACCACAAACAAATCTAGACCCTTCATGGAGCTTCCCGTAGAAGGGACAAAGAGCTTCGACGAACTTTTAAAACCTCTCTAAAGTAAAAAGAAGAGACAATTAGTGGTTGTGTTGCAGAGTTCTTTAAATTCGTGTTTTATTCCTTCTCAAGTACAACTGCCGTCCCATATGCAAAAATCTCAGCAGCTCCAGAAGCAACTGCCGATGTCATGAACCTCACTCCAATGATACCGTTTGCACCCATTTCCTTTGCATGTTGTATCATTCTTTGAAGTGCTACTTCTCTAGCCTCTGCAAGCATTTCAGTGTACTCCTTTACCTCCCCACCAGCAATATTCCTCAATCCTGCCAAAATATCTTTTCCAATGTGTTTTGCCCTGACAGTTGCCCCTCTAGCAATCCCTAAAACTCTGACAACCTTATATCCAGGGACTTCTTCAGTTGTAGCAATTATCATTTCATTCACACGGCATCACCTCATACCTCGAAGTTCGAAGTAATACTTCTCTTCAAAGCTTAAATACTTTTCTTGAACATTAGAAATATGGTGGGAAAATGAAACTCACTCACGTGGATGAAAATGGTGTTAAAATGGTAGAAGTTGGACAAAAAGATGTTGTTTTTAGAAGAGCCATTGCTAAGGGTAGAATAAAGCTCAAACCAGAAACAATAAAGCTTATTCAGGAAGGGAAGACCAAAAAAGGCAATGTTATAGCAAGTGCTCAAATTGCAGGAATCCTAGCTGTAAAGAGAACATGGGAGTTAATACCACTATGCCACCCAATACCACTAACTGGGGTTGACATAAACTTTGAGTTTGGAGAGGATTACATAGAAGCTACCTGCGAAGTGAGGGCCTATTATAAGACAGGCGTTGAAATGGAAGCTCTAACCGGAGTTAGCGTTGCATTACTTACTGTATGGGACATGGTCAAGGCTGTAGAGAAAGATGAAAAAGGCCAGTATCCATTCACAAAAATCGAGAATATTAGAGTCATTGAAAAAGTTAAGAAATGATTCAAACGCAAAAAAGAGTGTTTGAAAGAAGTTTTTGTATTTATATCGCTAAGAGGGTTGTAACACCATGAAACTTAACAGCGAAGCTAGAGCAATATACAAGAGCATTAGAGAGGAGATAAAGAAAAGAATCCAGCTAAAGGAGAGTTTAGCCTATCTTGACAACTTTACACCAACTAATGACAAAGAAGAAATCTTAAAACGCCAAAATTACTTAAAAGAAAGCCTCTCAAAAATCCAACCAGGGCTTAAGGAACTCCTCGGTCGAGTAAAGCCTATTCGGTTTAAAAAAGATTATTTCCACGATAGACTTCTAGTTGTGGATGAAACAGAATTTGAAAAAGCTAAAAACTTAGAAATTTGTGATGTTGCTTTAGAACCCGAGGACGGTTACGACTTGATATTAAGTACTATAGGGTATGGAATTGATGTGGGGATTTCAATAAGTGAGATCGCCCCTGAACTTTATATTTTGCCCTTATGGGAAAACAAAGAAACTTTAAAAGCATTATCTAATATAAAAGCACTTTTAGGAGAAAAAAGCGTTGCAAATGAGATTTTGACAAAACTAAAAGAATTAACACCCACTATGAAGAAGAAAGAACTCTTGATAAACTTGGATGAGATAATAAGAGAAGAAGAGAATAACCTCAACGCTCGGATTGAAGAACGTTTAAAAGAGTTTAGCCTAACCCTCAGTGGAAAAGAGTTGTTAGAATTCCTGAAAAGGTTAAAAGATGGCAACTATGAAACTATCTTCTCTCACTTTTCCCAGATAGAAGATGACATTCTCAGAGAAATAAGAAGAAGTGAAGAGAAGCTAAATAAGTTACTGGAAATCGATGTTGAACTGTTCTCAAGGGAAACTCTATATCCTGTTGAAGTTCCTAGTGATGCTATTGAAGTGCTGAGGCATGAACTTGAAAGGGAAATAAAGCTTGAACTATATCTCAAAAGTCGTGAAATTCTGAAGAAAATAAGACCACTAATACCAAAACTAAGAGAAGAACTGAAAAAGGCATATGAACTTGAATTTTTAAGAGCTGTTAAAGAGTTTACCCAAGGGTTCACTTTTCCAACGATAGCTGAAGGAGGTATTGGATTCATAAACGGGGAACACCTGTTTATCAAAAACCCCCAACCTGTGAGCTATATCATTGGAGACGTTATTGAGCTAGATGGCACTAATGGGGAAAGGGTTATAATTTTAACTGGAGCAAACAGTGGTGGAAAGACTTCACTCCTTGAACTGATCGCCCAAGTAACTATCCTCACCCATATGGGCCTTCCTGTAAACGCTGAAAAGGCCTGGGTAGAAGTACTAGATGAACTGTTCTTCTTCAGAAGAAAACGTTCCTCATATGGTGCTGGAACATTTGAAACAGTCTTGAAAAGTTTTGCACACTCTCTTATACGGGAAGGTAAAAAACTTATTCTCATCGATGAATTTGAGGCTATAACTGAACCAGGAGCAGCAGTAAAAATAATTGGAGAACTTTTGAAGATAGGGCACGAAAAGAGTTTTTATATCGTGATTGTATCCCATCTAGGTGAGGATCTGAAATCTATGCTTCCCTTTGCGCGTGTTGATGGGATAGAAGCAAAAGGCCTCGATGAAAATCTCAACCTAATAGTAGACAGACAGCCGAAGTTTGGAATCCTAGGAAAAAGCACGCCAGAATTAATTGTGGAAAAACTATACCATACTAAAAGAGGACAGGAAAAAGAAATTTTTAGGAGAATTTTAAAGGCTTTCAAGGAATAATGTTGAAGTTAGAGGTTTTTAGAAAAGTATAAGCCTCCTTAAGTTCAGGTCTTTCTTTGAGGAACCGCAGAATATACTGACCACAATTCGAGCCTATCAAGTTTTCTCTTGTATCACCTACTGAAATTATGATATTATATCCCAACTTTCTGAGGTTCTCTACGAATTCCTTGTGCTTTATTGGAAGGCCAGTTTCTAGATCAATGTCATTAGTGAGGGAGTTTTTCATCACGCTGACCGTTGGATTGAGCGGTGTTATCTTAATGAGGAAATATTCCTTCGGGAAATGTTCTGCAATTATTCTAGCATCTGCCTCATTCTCTCTTGCGAGTGCAAAGTTTAGTGTTATCTTTTTACCTCCTTCATCATAAAACGCCTTTCCATACTCAGCTATCTTCTCAAATTCCCATTTTCTCACTGGAATTATTTTATCCCTCTGCTCTGGGTTAGTGGAATGTATTGAGAACTGTAGCTGGAACTTATCCTTAAAAAGCTCTTTTTTAAGCTCTAGTAGAGCGTCAAAGAATTTGTCTGTACCTATTGGAGCTATGGTAGAAATAGATGGATAAAAGTTCTCATAATGCTCACCTAAATGTCTCAATGCCTCAATAACAGCCATGTTAAAGCTTGGTTCCCCCATCCGCGCAAATTGTACCTTAAATCTTCTCGTTTTCGGTTTTCCACCCCAGCGCTTCTCTATTGGATACTCTATTTGCTCAAGGAGCTCATCAAGACCAAGCTTACCCTTATAAAAGAAACCCGCATCACACATCTTGCAACCAACTGGACATCCATTAAGTGATGAGACTATAAGCACCCACTTTTCAGCAGGGTTGGAAGTTGGAACTGATTCAACAAATTCTACTATATTTCCTTTTGAAGTCTTTCCAATGTAAACAACGGCAACATTAGGATCTCCAATTTCACTCAATATTTCCATATTTCTCCCTCCTCCAAATCATCATAGCAGTCTTTATTCCATCAGCAATAGCGAGTGCACTCTGGCGGTAAATCCCATTCTTTACATCACCAACTAGGAATAGATTGTCATCATTAAGCCCCTCAATGAGTTCAACATTAGGAACCCTGCCGATAGCGCCTAAGACCAAATCCACTTTAAAATCACCAACGTCGGTTTTAGCTAAAAGTTTTTCTTCTCTTTGGATGCCTAATACCTGGCCCATGAAAGTCTTGATATTCCCTCGTTTTGCAACAAGGTTTTGAAGATAAGGTAGAGCTTTAGGTTCGCTCCTCATAAGTATTATTACTTCATCAGCCATTTCACTCATACTTAAAGCATAATCAAAAGCCACATCTCCCCCACCTATAATAAGAACCCTTTCATAATGTCCTTTCGGAACTTCTGCCACGTGATACATTACACTATCAAATGGAAGTTTTTTTGGCTTTGTTCCCGTTGCTACAACCACATATTTAAACTTGTAGTCCTCAACGTTGGTTTGAACCCTAAAAACGCCATCAACTTTCTCTATAGACTTAACTTCTTCATAAATAATCTTCAGACCATATTTCCTCACATACTTCTTTAGAATTTCAACCACTTCCTCACCTCGTATACCCTCAGGGAAAAACATAGTATTCTCCACAGAGTAAGCATTTCTGATAAGACCTCCAACACTATTGCGCTCAAAGATTACGCTTTCAATATTGTAACGGGCCAGTTGCACGGCAGTTGCTATTCCTCCAATCCCAGCGCCTATTATCCCAACGAGAGCCATTCAAGCACCTCCTCAAGAAGTGGTGTCACTGCGAAGCCATGGGAAAGGTTCCTTAAGGTAGCCTCATGAAAAAATCGATTCTGAGTGATTGTTCCATCCACTGGAAAAACAACATTAAAACCCCTCACAAAAGCCTCTCGGGCAGTAGTTTCACAACAGAGATGTGTCATGACACCGGTAACTATCACAGTCTCAATACCAAGTTTTCTCAAGAGCTCTTCAAGTTTCGTTCTATAGAATGCATTATACGTGTTTTTCTCAATGATAATCTTAGCAAACGGTTTGAAATTATCAAGAATTTCGTTAAGGGGATCTTCCCTATGCATCCCACTACCCCACCACCAAACCATTATCCCCTCTTTATGCGAATGGCGAGTAAAAATTATGGGAATTCCAAGGGCATTAATCTTTCCATAAAACTCTTCTAATCGAAATATTAAAGCCTGTGAAGAAGGAAGATACGCAGGACTCTTAGGAACTAAAAAGTACTTTTGGAGATCAATGGCCAGAACAGCAGCTTTTTTAAATGATTTAACCTTTTCCCACTTTCTTGGTCTAAAATATTTCTCCCTAACTTTCAAAATAAAGTCTTCAGTAAAATACTCTTCCTTCATGGTTAAAGATAGGAAAGAGAATTTAAAAATTATCTGTATTTAGCTATTGACCAGCTTCTTTCTCTATATCTTCCACGACTTTCTATCTCTTTAAGCCTCTCTTCGACTTCTTTCCTCTTTTTCTCGCCCCTGATTTCTTCATAACCCTTTAAAACTTCTTTAAAACCTCTTTCAAACCATTTATAGTGAGTGCTCTCCATTGCTCTCTTTAAAAGATGCAGATCAACTCCTTGAGTCTCAAGGTTTATTTCGAATTCAGCGAGGCCAAAGTCTATAAAGTAAATCCTACCACCTCTAAGAATCATGTTGGAAGTCGTTAGGTCACCATGTACTATTCCAGCCTCGTGAAGTTTTCCAACTTGCCTTCCAATTTCTCTACACAGCTTCAGACGCTCTTCCATGTGAATTTTCTCCAAAAGTTCCTTTAACCTCTCGCCTTCAATGTATTCCATAACTATTTTCATTTCCTTTAAATCCACCTCATAAACGTAAGGAACATTAACTCCAAACTGTTTGGCCCTATGCAGAATCCTAGCTTCTCTAACTGTCCGTTCCTTTCTCAATTTTTCGTCTATTTCTCTTATACGATAGCGCTTTGGAATACGGTGCTTTATGATGACCTTTTCATTGCTCCATGGAAAGTAGAGCTCTTCAAACCCTGCCAGATATATCTTTGCCTCAGCGCCTTGCTTTATCAATTTCATAAGATTCACCCACTAATTCCCAATTCCTTAAGGATATTATGATTCCCGAACACAAATCTAATCAAGATAACGTCTTCAATTTTTAAAGTTATTATAACGCTATCATCTCTTACAACAACCTTGGCTTCATCAATTTCGTTCTCTTCGAGTTTTTGGAGGACATATTCAAGTCGTTCATCCTTGTTTTTGAGCATATCGTCAAGGAGTGAGGCTCTGTTCTCGACCTCAACATCTAAGAGGTTATAGTTGCTAACTTTCTTTATAACTTCTTTGAGTCTCTCAGAATCTTTAATAGGATAAACCTTAATGCCTTCCATTTTCTTCACCTGAGATTATTTGCTTTGTAATGTATTAAAGTTTCCTTAGGGTACTCACCAAAAGCCTTAAATACTTTGTCAACTTACATAAGTTGACAAAAATTAGGATCCCAAGGTGGAAGTATGAAGGTGGAGGGAGCATACCCTATCACGTCAGGGAAGATATCTATGCTCTCTGAAATATTGGCAATTGTATTCCTTGTTTTGGGTGCATTTTATTTAGAAAAAAGCATTTTTGTTTGGGTTGCCATAATATTTTTTATCTTCTCTTCTGGAACGGGTGTAGAAAGTAGGGACAATTTGCTAATTCTAAAATATCCACTTGAAAAGGTCAAAATACCGTTTGACGAGATCAGGGAAGTAATGCTTGCAAGTGAGCTCAAAGGAGTAGTATTGTTTAAATACACTGGAAAGAAAACTAGCTTCCCACTCATTCTTTTGGTCGTGTTATTTATCACCACCTCTTGGACAGAACCCCCCATAACTTTTCTGACGTGGATGTTTAGTGTTTGGATTGCTTTTCTCCTTGTTATCTTTTTACCGGTGTATACCTTAAGAGAAAACTTTGGGAAAATCTTTTTAACATCTTTAGGAGTATCAATGGCCGTATCTATTTTCATCATAAAAAGTATTGCTCTTGGATTATTGAGTGCATTGACATTTTTGATTTTTATGGTCTTTTACGTAATGGTTGATTATGTGATAATAGCCACGGAGAAAGAAACTTTCGTGATCAGTTGCCTAAATGGAAAAAGGTTATTACAACTTTTAAGAGGGTAAAACAATGAGACTGGAAGGAATTAAACCCTCGAACTTCAGTGGCCCTGCTTTATTGTTGGTTGTTTTAGCATTCATGATATTTATATTAGGGACATTGGATTTTCTTCAATTGAAGTTTATAACAGGTGCGTGGGTACTGATATTCGCATCGTGGGGAATTTCAGTTGAACTTGAGGGGAAAACGTTAATCCTTAAGTATGCTTTCGGATTACTAAAGATAAAAATCAAATGGGAAGATATTGAGGAGATTCTAATCCTAAACAAGTTGGACAGAGGCATTTTTATTAAGTACTTCCCAGAAATCGGAATATTATATGCAGGATTGCTAATTTATGCTTTATATTCCTTCTTTGCATTTCCTAGAGATCTTTTGTTAGGTTATTACATGGGGTCTATTGGAGTAATTGTATTCTCATTAGCTATATTAATTTCGTGGAGCATACCTTTTAGAAAAAGTTATTATAGATGGGCTGGATTGTTATTTTGCTTTTCTTTGGGGATAGTCCTTATATGGCTCAAGATACGTTCCTTTGAATCAATGCCATTATTTATAGTGTGGATATTACTCGCTAGCTTTGCGACTTTGGAGACAGACAGCACTGATTATATAGTCTTAAAAACGCGAAAAGGCAGGTACCTCCTAACTTCTAATGCTCCCAAAGATAAAGTAGAAAGAGCCCTTAAAGCGATTATGGAGGCTTTAAGTGATGATTAAACTTCCAGAGAGTATGGAGAAGATATGGACAATGAGAGCTAAAGAAATGAGAGAGGTGGAGATAGCCGAAACTCTCGAAATATCTAGACAAGCAGTGAACAAGGCCTTAAAGGATGCTAAAGCTAAGCTCTTTGAAGCGTTTTTTGCACTAGCGGAGACTTTTTCGTGGGAGATTATAAGAGTAAATGCTGAAAAAGGATTCATGGTTGCAAAAGGAAAGTGTAAAGAGAAGGATGTAAGGGTTTATGCTTTTTACATCCCCAAAAAAGGTATAAAAGGATTTTTTGATGAGGATATTCCAGATTACATCATTCAACATGCTTTGGGAATAAAATTAATCAAAAAACCTGACAAAAAAGAATTAATAAAAGTTCTAGAAACGTAAATCAGACGTTCTTGAAAATTGACTTTTTCAATCCCTTTTCGTAGTCCAAAAACCTTCTTATTTTTGCTCTTCCTTTAGTGATCTCCGTAAGGTATTTTGCAAAATCCTCTACCTTCTCTGGAAAGAGATCCACAACAAATTTAATATCACTTCTAAATTCACGCTGGATGAGTTCCCCATTAAATTTCTCAATCGTCCTTTCAACAGTGTTGTAAAGGTTATATGGAAAAGTCACCTCCACAGGTTCTTTTTTGATAACCTCCACTATACCTGCACTCTCTACGACCTCGCTTGTCGTCTCAGTGTATGCCTTTATCAACCCACCATAACCAAGCTTTGTGCCTCCGAAATACCTTGTAACAACAACCACAACATTTTCTAAGCCCTTATATTCAAGAACCTTCAGAACGGGCCTTCCCGCACTTCCTCTAGGTTCACCGTCATCATCATAGTGAATAATAAGAGTATTACCTTCCCTAACTCGATAAGCAGAAACATTATGAGCGGCATCAGCATGAGCTTCTTTAACCTTTGCAACGAATTCTTTAGCCTCTTTTTCGCTTTTTGCCGATACTGCGTAACCTATAAAAAGGGAGTCTACATAGGTTTTTTCGACTTTTCCAAAACTCTTGATCGTTTTATAACTCCCCATAAGGGAAGTTAGGACAAGCTAAACTTAAGAATCTTTTGGGACCTTTTTCCTGTATTTTGTCCAAAATAACTTGAAATCATTATCATATATACTACAAATTAATTTAATACTTGACTTTTAAATAGAAATCTTTTTATAGAGCCCTAACGAAAGGCTCTTGTTCAATAAAGGAGGTAATTGAGATGATGGTAGGACAAGGAGGACAACCCGTTGTTATTCTTCCAGAAGGTACCCAAAGATATGTGGGCAGAGACGCCCAGAGACTAAATATTTTGGCTGCCAGAGTAATAGCAGAAACCGTAAGGACTACTCTTGGTCCAAAGGGTATGGATAAAATGCTTGTTGACAGTCTTGGAGATATAGTAATCACAAACGATGGTGCAACAATTCTGGAGCAGATTGACGTTCAACACCCAGCAGCTAAGATGATTATTGAGATTGCAAAGACTCAAGACAAGGAAGCTGGAGATGGGACAACTTCAGCTGTCGTTATTGCAGGTGAGCTCCTTGCAAAGGCAGAGGAGCTTTTAGATCAGAATATCCACCCAAGCATAATCATCAAAGGTTACACACTCGCAGCTGAGAAAGCCCAAGAGATAATTGACAAAATAGCCATCAGTGTTGAACCTGACAATGAGGAAACTCTCACAAAGATAGCTTCAACATCAGTAACAGGTAAAAATGCCGAGAGCCACAAAGAGCTTTTGGCAAAACTCGCAGTTAATGCTGTTAAGCAAGTTGCTGAAAAACTTGACAGCAAATACGTTGTTGATATCGACAACATTAAGCTTGAGAAGAAAGAGGGTGGAAGTGTTAAGGATACCCAACTTATCAGGGGTGTAGTTATTGACAAAGAGAGAGTCCACCCAAGAATGCCAAAAAAGATAGAAGGTGCTAAAATTGCTCTCATTAATGAGGCACTTGAAGTTAAAAAGACAGAAACTGATGCAAAAATAAACATCACAAGCCCAGATCAGCTTTATGCTTTCCTTGAGCAAGAGGAAAAGATGCTCCAAGAAATGGTAGAGCAAGTGGCCGCCACTGGTGCAAACGTTCTCTTCTGCCAAAAGGGAATCGATGATTTGGCCCAGCACTACCTTGCCAAGGCTGGTATATTGGCTGTTAGAAGGGTTAAGAAGAGTGATATGGAGAAGCTTGCCAAGGCAACTGGTGCAAAGATCGTCACAAACGTTAAAGACTTAACAAGTGAGGACCTCGGTTATGCCGAACTTGTTGAAGAGAGAAAAGTTGCTGGAGAAAACATGATCTTTGTTGAAGGGTGCAAGAATCCAAAAGCAGTCACAATCCTAATCAGAGGAGGAACAGAACACGTCGTTGACGAAGTAGAAAGAGCCCTCGAGGACGCAATAAAAGTTGTTAAAGATGTTATGGAAGATGGTGCAATCTTACCTGGTGGAGGAGCTACTGAGCTTGAGCTCAGCATTAAGATAGATGAATTTGCCAAACAAGTCGGTGGAAAAGAACAACTTGCCATTGAATCATTTGCAGAAGCTTTGAAGATTATTCCAAAGACCCTTGCAGAAAACGCTGGACTTGACACAATCGACGTTCTCGTCAAAGCAATAAGCGAACACAAGAACAAAGGAAAGGCAATAGGTGTCGATGTTTTCGGTGGCGAACCAGCAGATATGATCGAAAGAGGAGTAATTGAACCAGCAAGAGTAAAGAGACAGGCAATAAAGAGTGCAAGTGAAGTTGCAATAATGATCCTTAGAATCGACGATGTCATAGCAGCAAAACTCTCAAAAGGCGAAGGTAAAGGCGGCGAAATGGGTGGCGGAATGGGCGGAATGCCCGGTATGATGTGATTTCTCTTCTTTACTTTCAATTCTTCTTTTTAAAACTTTAAAAGACCTTAATTGATTCTAAAAACGAATTTACAGGACAATTTAGTGAAAAAATACAGTGAAAAAGAAAAATCATCCTAAAACTGACAATAGCACACCAGCAGCTACTGCAGTTCCAATAACTCCAGCAACGTTTGGACCCATAGCATGCATGAGGATAAAGTTCCCAGGATCCTCTTTTGTCGCTAGTTTTTGGACAACTCTTGCACTCATCGGGACTGCCGATACTCCAGCTGCACCAATCATTGGGTTTATCCTTCCACCACTAAGTTTCATCATGAACTTTCCTAAGAGGACTCCTCCTGCAGTAGCACTAGCAAAAGCAATAACACCAAGAAGGAGGATCTTTATAGTACTTAAGGTCAAAAAGCTTTCTGCCTGCATTGTAGAACCAACACCAAGACCAAGGAAGATCGTGACAATGTTCATAAGCTCTTCCCTAGCAGCTTTACTGAGTCTTTCAACGACACCACTTTCTCTAAAGAGATTTCCTATCATTAGCATTCCAACTAACGGGGCAGCTGAAGGTACTAAAAGACCGATAATTATCATTGAAGCAATTGGGAAGATAACTTTTTCTCTCTTTGAAACTGGCCTTAATTGCTCCATTCTTATTTTTCTTTCTTCTGGTGTCGTTAGGGCCTTAATCACCGGTGGCTGGATTATTGGAACAAGGCTCATATAAGAGTAAGCTGCAACAGCAGTAGCTCCAAGTAAATGGGGAGCAAGCTTTGTTGTAAGGTAAATTGTAGTTGGCCCATCAGCTCCACCAATAATCCCTATTGAAGCTGCTTCTTGGGGGTTAAAACCTAAAGCAACGGCTGTAAGCATTGCAATGAAAACACCTATCTGAGCTGCTGCACCAAGTAAAGCCGTTTTTGGATCAGCAATCATTGGTCCGAAATCTGTCATTGCTCCCAATCCAAAGAATATCAGCAATGGCACTATTTCTGTATCGATGAGGTAGTGCTTGATAAGATAAAACAACCCTGGATGATGAGGATCAGCACTCAAAATTCCTGTTAATGGAAGGTTTACCAATACAGCACTAATCCCAATTGGGAGCAATAACAAGGGTTCCATTTCATACCTTATGGCCAGATACATTAAGGTAAACCCAACTAAGATCATTATTACATTTCCTATTGTTAGATGAAAAAGACCAATATTAGTAAAAAAGTCAACTATTGCTTGCTCCAATCCCATTCTCCATCACCCAAGTTCTATCAATGCTTGTCCTGTGTCAACTGTATCTCCTTCCTTAACAAGAATTCTCTTTACAACTCCCTCACTAGGGGAAGGGATCTCATTTTCCATTTTCATGGCTTCCAAAATAAGAAGTCCTTGGCCCAATTTGACCTGCTCTCCTTCCCTAACGAGAATTTTCAAGATCTTACCTGGCATTGGAGCAGTGACTACGCCTTCCCCACTAACAGAGGGTGTAGGAGCGCTAGGCACTTCAACTGGAGCTGCGGGAGTTGGGGCCGAAGGAAGAGATGGTGCAGGTGCAGAGGGTACACTTACACTTTGAGCAGGTGCTTGAAATACACCCATCGGAATTCCAAGATCTTTAGCTTCTACATCATAGCTTTCTCCCTCAAAGCTGACTTTAAACCTTCCTCCTCCAAGTTCTTCAACTTCAACTTCATAAAGAACACCATCAACAATGACCTTGACTTTACCTTTCATCCTCACCATGCCCCCATTTCATAATTAAAGTTTTCAACTTCCTCTATTTGAGATTGAACACCATATAAACGCCAAGCGTCTGAAGGTTTTTTCTTAAAGGGTAACGGCCTGAGTTGGGCATTTTTCTCAGCTACATAGGCCAAAATTGCTGCAGTAATAATTGCAAGCTTCTTTGGTTCGATAGAGGGTCTCTTTTCCTCCACTTTAACTTCTTCCTTAGGTTTTGGTGGAGTCTCAATAACTTGCCTTTCTTTCTCAATTAATGTCCTTTCCAAGTACCCAATACCATACATTGCTAATGCCAAAATGCTCAGCACTAAGAAAACCACGGTTACTCCTAAAATAGTAATATAAAGGCCCTCAAGGAAAAATTCCCAAGTAACCATTTTTTGCACCTCACAATGGTATGTTACCGTGTTTCTTTGGTGGGAGTTTAACCCTCTTACTCTCTAAGGCCTCAAGGGCCATTATGATCTTACCTCTAGTTTCTGCGGGGTCAATGACATCATCAATATAACCCCTGCTCGCAGCAACGTATGGATTGGCAAATCTCTCCCTGTAATCTCTGATCTTTTGTTGCCTAACTTCCTCTGGATTTTCGGCTTTAGCAATTTCTTTCCTGAAGATGATATTTGCCGCACCTTCTGGGCCCATAACTGCTATCTCTGCTGTTGGCCAGGCAAAAACAAAGTCTGCTCCAAGGTGTTTGCTTCCCATTGCAAGATAAGCTCCACCATAAGCCTTTCTTAAGATAATTGTGACCATTGGGACTGTTGCCTCTGAATAAGCGTATAAAACCTTAGCACCATGTCTAATGATTCCTCCATACTCCTGTTGCACTCCCGGAAGATATCCCGGAACATCCACAAGGGTAACTATTGGAATGTTAAATGCATCACAGGTTCTTACAAACCTTGCAATCTTATCTGAACTGTCAATATCAAGAACACCTGCCAAGTGGATTGGGTTATTGGCAATGACCCCCACTGTTTGACCGTTCATTCTTCCAAAACCCACCACTGCATTTGGAGCGAAATATGGCAGAATTTCAAGGAAATCAGGGTTTCCGTTTGCATCTCTATCTACAATTTCATAAATAACTTGCCTAACGTCATACCCCTTGTTTGGATCATCCGGAACAATCTCGTAAAGTTTTTCACTCTTTCTAAATGGTGGATCATTGGTCGGAAACCTTGGTGGCTTCTCCATATTGTTTGATGGGAGATACCCCACAAGCCTTCTGATTAGCATAAGAACTTCCTCATCACTTTTAGCGATCAAATGAGCTTGGCCACTTTTTTGAGCATGAATCATACCACCACCAAGTTGAACTGGAGATACTTCTACTCCAGTGACTGCTTTAACTACCTGGGGTCCTGTGATAAACATGAAAGTCGCTGGATTCTCAACCATCAGAATAAAATCACCAATTGCTGGGCTGTATACTGCACCACCCGCACATGGACCCATGATAGCGGTTATTTGTGGAACAACACCACTCAAAATAGTATTCATCTTAAAGATCTCACCGTATCCCTTAAGAGCATCTACCCCCTCCTGAATCCTCGCTCCTCCAGAATCATTAAGGCCTATTATCGGAGCACCTGCTTCTAAAGCCAGTTCCATGACACGCTTTATCTTAGCCGCATGCATCTCTCCTAAACTACCGCCCATCACTGTAAAATCTTGAGCAAAAACAAAGACTAATCTTCCATCAATCGTACCATAACCAGTTACAACACCATCAGCTGGAAGCTCCATCTTATCAAGACCAAATTCCGTGTTTCTGTGTTTCACAAACATGCCAATTTCAACAAAACTCCCTGGATCAAGAAGCTTCTCAATCCTTTCTCTTGCCGTGAGTTTGCCTTTTTCATGTTGCTTTTGAACTTTAGCTTCTCCACCCATTTCCAGAATCTTTTCCTTCTTTTTATGTAACTCATTAACCTTCTCTTCCATGCTCATAAGACTGCCCCCATAACCATTGGTTAACTACTTTGTAGTTTGTAAAGGCCTTTAAAAGAGTTTTCATAGCCATAAAATGTCCAAAAGAATACATGTGATCAAAGAAGAGATAAAATAAAATTCAGAGATGTGCTATTGGAGTTTCTGCACCACAAGCTTCACACTTCAAGAAGTGATAGCGATCCTTTTTGGTGATCTTTGTATCTGGTGAACCACAAACAGGACAGATAACATAGTCTTTAAGATACTTTTTCAGCTTGTTGGCTATCATGTAGGGAGTAAAACGACCTTGAAGTACTGCTCTTCTTCCCTCCAAAACTCCAGCAGTAGCAACTTCTCTTAAGACAAATTTAAGTAAGTGGTTCGGGTCTCTGTTCATGGCCTCAGCGATATCTCTAAAGTTTTCTATCAGAGTCTTGTTACCCTCTATAGTGACAATTGCAGCAGGAACTTCAAATCTAGATTCATGATGTTTCACGTTCTCAGGAAGTTCCTCATAAGCCTTCTCCAATAGTTTTTCATAATCATGATAATCATGCTCCATTTTTCCTCACCCTGCTATACTTTCTGAAGTTGCTTTATTAACTTTTTCACAAAACCTTGTAATACCCGGATCTTGGTTCATATATCATTGAATTTGCCTTAAGCTCTTCTATTATTTTCTCAGTCTCCGTTCTACTTATCCCCTGCCTGCTAGCTTCCTTTATAACTTCATCTCTTGGCGCACCATAATCTTCAAGGTCTTGGAGCTCTTTTATTATGCTCAGCACTCTATCCATTTTGTTAATTTTTCTCGAAGACTTTCCAACTTCTAAAATGCTGACATCAATATTACCCTCCTCATCCATTGCAGTTCTCCTCAGAGTATACTCTACAAGCTCTATAGCTGCTTTTGCATCCTCTTTTGTAACCACTTCGCTCAATCTCATGCGAGCATGCGCTTCACTAAGTCTTATAAGAGCCTCCAGCTGTCTTGCCGTGATGGGTATAGGCTTAATGCCCTCGCTCTCAGATCCCCTACCTATCGTTCTTCTCATTTTTACATAGTAGCGCTTTATTTCCTCCATAGCCTCTTTGCTAAGAATCGGCTGAACATTTTTCCTCGCATATGCAATATACTTCTTCAAAAGATCATAAGGGACTTTAGGGGCAACTAACTCTGCTTCTCCCTTCCTAACCTTAAGGATATGCTCCGCTATCTCTGAATCAAATTTCTCATCTGGTTCATCCAGGAGTACGAAAATAAGATCAAATCTACTTAACAACGTAGGAGGAAGATCAAGTTGTTCTGGGAGAGATTTCATCCTGTTAAATCTTCCATATTTTGGATTTGCGGCCGCTATAACAGTAGTTCTTGCATTTAAAGTTGCCGTGATTCCTGCCTTTGATATACTGACGGTATTGTGAAGCACCAAACCATGAGAAACAAAAAGGTGATATGGCTCAACAGTAACGTCATATACCCACTCC
The DNA here is from genome assembly GCF_023746595.1 of Thermococcus argininiproducens. NCBI lineage: Archaea > Methanobacteriati > Methanobacteriota > Thermococci > Thermococcales > Thermococcaceae > Thermococcus > Thermococcus argininiproducens. The sequence continues at coordinate 54,724 of NZ_CP080572.1, forward strand.
GAGTCTGTGTTTGGAATCCTTTCCACTCTAACAACCTTAAGGAAGACCAGGTTTCCTTCCATGAGTCTTTTAACCTTCATCACAATATTCCTAACTTTCCCTAACCTCGCTTCTATCTCGCTACTTAGTATTCTCAATGCCCATGGGTCGTTTTTTATTACGAGTCGTCTCAATTTATTCTTGCTTATCCTGTATCTCCAATACACGTATGACTGCGGAAGGATCTCTAATGCCTTCACAGGATCTGTTTCCAATGATCTTTGAAGATCTTCCATCTTTTCCTCAATTCTTTTCAAAAGACTTTCAACATGCTCCCTTTTTGTTATACTCCTTGTGAGTTTATTCCTCTCATTAATTGAGACTCTTACTCCAATGAGCCTTGCAGATTTTATAAGGTCTTTTATTATATCTCCCGGGAAGTACTCAGTTTCATTACTCATAACCTCTTCTCCAAGTATTTCGGATAACCTTCTAATACCCCTAGTTGTGTATGGAATTAACGCATAAGCAGGCCTTATTTCCCTTAACTTGGTAGGTACTCCTAGAATATACAATATATCCTGAAGGTCCTCAGCCATTTTTCGCGTGGGTATTCTTATACATTCCCGCCCGGCAAGTTTGCATTTCCTGCGTTCCCATATTACTTGAATAAATTCCTTTAACTCCTCCTCTTTTAGTGTGAATACCCTTTTTGGTATTTGTACGTCTTTTTTAAACCTAAATGGATTTTTCTCACTAAAAAGTGACAACGCCAGCTCTTTGCCACCTTCTGAAGAACCCTTGAATGAATAGCCTACCACACCTATGGCAATATCATCCCTCTCTATCATTTCTGCGGGTTTTTCCCTTATTCTCCCATCTTCCCATACCATTATCGGATGCTCAGGAGTTACCGTTATTTCCCTTCCATTTGAGAAGCGCAGTTTTATAAACTCTTTTGGAGCTTTGTGCCTGCTTACACGATCGGCCTTGACCTTTATTACTTCCTTTTTCTCAAGGTCGTAAGCTAGAAGATAAACATCATTAACAGGGAGTATTTCAGTGTCTTTACCGAGTATAACCTCATCCCGATTTTCTTCAATTAGTTTATCGACGAATTGGCCTATTTTAACCTTCTGACCATTACCTAAGAAAATTTCAAAATCCTTATGGTAGCTCTGCTGTTCAAGGGCCTCATGAATAGAACTTCTATCTCTATCGCTCATTTTGTCTATCTCATCTATACAGTTGTGAACTATTACTCCTTCAGCTACAAAGTTATGTAAACCCGGAACATAAAGATCATAGACAGGACCTTCATATGGTATTTTCTCTATCCTTACCACCTCATCAAGGAAATAGTCCCTTGTTGCCAATATTTTAAGTTTGATTTTGATGTCTGGCTTTAAATATTCTGAAAGCCTCTCAAGAATCTTACGAAGCTGCATTCTGCTAGGAACACGAGAGCCTTTAGAATACGCATAAAGAGTACTCCAGAGCCCATTCTCTAAAAGAATTGAAGTTGGAACTTCGTTTACTATCCTTTTAGCGAGCCGTTTAACTGGTTCCATGGGCGCTCTATCACTTCTTGAAGGTACAAGGCGTTTTATCCTAGGGATCTCTTTAACCTTCACACTGTATGATCTAACAGCATCTAAAAGATTTCTAACATCGTTCCTAGCAGTTATCTGAATTCTATTTACACGTTCTCGTTTGTCCTTTAAGACTCTTGCATATATGTCAAACCTTCTGAGAAGCAATGCGAATGCCTTGTCTTTTTCGAGATCATTAGATATGAGGAACTCAATATGAACTACCTCTCCCTTTTTACTCCTTTTTATTGAGATACATCCATCCGAATCAAGAACTCCAGCAATGAATGCTTTAAGGGCTTCATCATCAAGTTTAAATACGTTTCTCAGGTTTTCTTTTGTTAGATACTCATAAATATACCCCAATAAAGGAGAATTCACGTAGAAGATCGTTTTTTCACTAGAAATTTTGTTTCCAGCCAGAACGCTCGAGGTGATTCTCTTATGCTCTTTAAGTTTTATTGGATAGAACGAAGCAAAAACCTCCCTTAGTCTACCAATTTGCTTTTTATTGACAACAGATTGAGTTATACTTATCTGAACCTTATCTCCAATTTTTTGAATCCATCCATCTCCATACAGGAAACCAAAGAAATACGCCATCTCTGGGGTTACATATGAAGTTTTGAGTCTCTCTCTTCTTGCATACGGTCCATATGCCAAGGTTCGCTTTTTCCATGCCTCATAGATGCCAAAATCCTTGAGTATTTCTCTAAATTTACCAACTTTTATGGCACCTTTTCCCGATAGAAAGTCTTTTGAAACACCGTAATACCTATTAAACTCTGCAAGGCTCTTAAATCTTGCTAAAACCTCTTTCTTTAGCTCCTCTTTCTCTTCTTTGTTTAATTTAACCCTCCAGTTTTCTGGGAGAATATCAAGAATATAGACTTTATCTTTTACTTCGGGAAGTTTAAGAGGAGCAAGAATTAAATCCCCAGATTCGAATTTTCCAGCTTCTTTCCACTCTAGTGTCTTCCCATCAATCAGCCAATGATCTGGTGTAAGAACCAGTTCATTACCGGACCGGAATTTTATTTTAACTAACTCCCCTTTCCATGGCTTTCTTCTAATAATTGTTGCAATGGATTTGCCACTTTTCATTTTTTCAAGATCAAATGAGACAACCTCAAGGTTTTCTTCTTGTATATCCACTAATTCACCATTTGATCTAGCTTTGTAGGACTTCGATTCATCAAATAACTTTTTGATTGGGACGTACTCCCCATTTACAAGCACTCTTGAATCAGGATGGAGACATGCTACACCCATATCTGCTAAGACGAGAACACCGGCTTCTAAAACCCAAGAACCTGTTAACTCATCCCTAACGGCTGCTGCAGTATTATGAACAACAAAGCCATTGGCGATAAAGCTGTGAGAGCCCTCTACAGTAAGGTCATAAACATATCTGTATGGTGACTCAAACTCTTCAACACTTACGACCTTTTCCCAAAGGAGATCGGAGTTCGAGAGTTCCTCAAGGAATTTCAGAATCTCCCTGATCCTTAGTTCTTCTTCATACAATTCACTCAAGAACCAAATAAGTTCATGATACAATTCCTTATTTCGTCCCTCAAGAATCCTAGCAGCTTTAATCAAAAGGTTATATGACACTCGTTTTGGCCGATTTCTCCTGAAAAGTTCATAGAATTCTCTCTTTTCAATTCCTAAATCCTCTGGACTTATAGTGATTCCAATCTTCTTTCTGATATCTTCTGGAAGCTCAACGGAGATATCACCTAGAGATGCCTCTTTCAGGGTTTTAACAACTCTCTGGAGAAGTCTTCTTGATAAATGCCTCTTTTCTTTTTCAACAAGTCCCCCAAAGCCTGAACCATATGTCTTTTCTATGCTAAGCCTATAGAACCTCCTGACCATTTTAATGAGCTTCCCTATGTTTGGTACAACATCCACGTTTGTGTCTGTCTTTGCAAGCTTCATTTTGTCCACTAAGATGCTGAGCTTTTCTGCCTTTTCTGGGTGTTCAAAGCCTATTCTAGCGGCAAATCTGATGATGTTTTCACCATATATCTTAAGTTCCCAGCGATCATGTCTTGAAGTTACTCTATGTCCGTTTACCGTTGTTGTCGTACCTGCCTTTCTTCTCTTTCTTAGGTGAGAGATTATTCCAAACCGCAATAAGGCCAGCTGGAGCTTTCTAGCAAGTTTCTCGCTTGTTGTGTCGAATTCCAGATAAGATGAGCCCCTTTGTCGTATCACGATTGTACCATCACAGTCAAACAACCCCCTAATATAAGCCGCTAGAACATTCTTAGATGCTCTGAAGAATTCGTTGGGAAGATCTAGATTTGGGGATTTGGGCGAAAGGGGCACTCCAAGCTTTTCAATAAGGTGAGCAACTATCTTGGAATGGAATCTGACGGCAGGCACCCTCTCTTCTTGAAGATGCTCAACTGCTTCAATGCCAAATAACTCCCTTGTGAGTTCTATGAATCTGTATCTCATGTGCTTATTATGATTGGAAAATCTTATTGAGACACCCCATCCTGCTTTTGAAACATCACCATCACCGGCAACCAATCCTACGAAATACGCTAGCTTCTCATCTAGTTTGTGCGGGAGTTTTATTTTCGTCCCCCTTTGAAGTGAGACTTCTAATGGGATAATCTCTTCCCAGCAAGCTTCAGCTAACTCTACCAGTTTCTTTAAGTGTTTCATTCTTATATTGCCTCTTGCATTGGGGTTTATCCAATTGTAATATAGCACATCTTCGTTGGTTCCTAGTTCCCTAGCAAGCTCTCTCTTAGTGATTCCCTTCTTAGAGATTGCTCTTTCTATGAGGCGTTTGACAGTTCCTTTAATTCCATAAATAATCAAGTCATCCAAGTCTGTGAGGAGTTCTAGAGTGTACACTTCTTTTTCACTTACCTTAATAGTCCTAACCGCTGCCACATACTCCCCGATCTTGAGCTTCCCAGCTTCTTTCCATGTTATCTGACCGTCCTCAATTGTCATCAATTTTGTCTCAGGGGTTAGTTCTAAGGTTTTTCCGGTTATCGTTCTCAATCTCACAAGCTCTCTTGGAGCTTTAAGTTTCCATATTTTACTCATAGGAGAATCTTTGAGTTTCCCCTCCTCCAGAGAGATACTTTCATCAATATATGGGGCATATTCAACGCTCTCCGAGTACTGAATACTTCCAACACTCCTCATCCACCTTTCCGTTAAGGTACCTATTCTCTGAATCCCACTGCTAGTTACTATCAAAGACTCTGGTCCAACACACAAACCGGCCGCACTTGAGCTCTTCCCACTTGTGTAAATGGCCCTTGGCGCTAAATTAGACACATAACGCAGAAGCTGACTATTATGTACAAAAATATCATTCGCAATAAAGTTATGGTGCTCAGGAACTTGTAAATCATAAACCCAAGGATATTTTGGTTTGTATTCTTCAATTTCAACAACTTTGTCCCAGAATATATCCGATCCAGCAAGGAGTTTAAGTGTCTTAAATCTATCCAGTTCATTTGACAATCTTTCTTCCAAAGTTTCCACTATGCGCTTAAGTTTTTCTTTGCTTGGTAACCTATCTCCACGCTCATAATGGAGATACGTTGAGCGGTTGATTCCCATCTCTCCCTGAGTTAATCCTGCGAGGATTCTAAAGTCTTTTAGTAATTTTGAAACACCTGGAATAATATCAATGTTGGTATTGAAGTTTCTCCCAGAGGTAACTTTCTCAAGGAGATCTGACTTTTTCTTGTTCCCAAATCCAATACTCATTTTAAACCTTAAAACATCCTCTCCCGTTATAAACAGGCGATAATACTTTTTAGCTTCCTGCATCTTCCCATTCGTGGCAATATTCTTTGTTTCGTGGAGTTGAGAAATGACTCCAAACCTTAATAAGAGAGATTGAACACCCCTTAAAAGCTCATTTGAAGCTGAAACCACAGCAATCTTTGCTCTATTTTTATCAACAGTCGCCTCTGCATCAAAATATCCTCTAAGAAACGCCTTTATATCCAAGATCCTGGCACCAAATAATTGGGGTGGTACTTTTTTGGTTGAGGAGTTACCAACAATCTCAAAATGTTCAAGCAACTGATATAACTCCACACTATTTACGTAGACTTCTTTAGACATTTCTCCAATAGAAGGTATTCTAATCCTTGGATTCAACCCAATTTCTTTAAGATAGTTATAGACAACGTTTATCAGCTCTTCTTCATTGTTTTTAAAGAAAATAGTTGCACTGCCGTTCCTTTTTTGTGCATACCCTTCTCCCGTAAGCAGTCCTACAACATACCAAAACTTCTCATCAGCAAATTCAGGGAGCATTAACCTTTTCTTACCAGTTTTCGGTGTTTCTATATTGATGTCCCAGAGTCTAATTTTAACACCTTCAATAGGCAACCTACTAGGAGTTGCGATAAAGTCGCCGGGTTTAAGTTCTTTTGCCTTTCTAGTCTTAAACTCACCATCTTCAAAGACAAAAAATGGATGAGTTGGAGTAACATTTATCTCTCTCCCGGTTGCTGTTCTGATCTTAAACATTCTTTCAGGAGCATTCCTTTTCCATGCTATATCAGCCTTAACTTTTTCTACTTTGAGTGTCTTGGAATTGAGGGCATAAAGTTCAAGATCTATTGGAGCATAAACACCATCATCCACTCTACCTAACTTCCCATTCTCTTCGGCATTCTTTATTGCTTCTTCTACAATATCTCCAATCTTCTTTAGTTTACCATCTCCGAGAACAACTTGAGTATTGTAATCAACACACTTGGCCACTCCAGGATCTCCTACAAGTAAAACGTGGCTTTCTCCTCTCAATCTCGTCCCATCAGGGAGTTGTCTTGTTGTCCCTCCAAATAATGCGAGCGCTATACCCAGCTTTTCCTTTTTCATTCCATATATTGCAGGGGCGATGGAATCAACTATGACATCAACAACATCCTTCCTTTTTGCAAGTTCCTTGATCTTCTGTTCATCCTCGGGAGTTATCTCAAGCTCCTCTATTTCCTTGCTAAGCTGTTCTATGTAATTTGCCTCAATTATCTTTCTAAATATGGGCCTCTTATCTTTTTGTTCAAGAACAACCCTCATAACACCTGTAATTATAACTCTATCACCTGGAAGAGCAATATCAACAAGATCATCTAAGAGGATAACATCTACAAAACGTGGCATTTGGCCACCTTTAAGGCTTTCTGGTCTGTCCTGAAGCCTAAAACTTTGGAAGTTCAGAAAAGTGCTTTTATCCACATCAAGTTCAAGATTTCTACTTCCGCACGCCTCACATTTGTTTGGTTTTATGAGGGTGGCAAAAGGTTTTTGCAATCTGATCATTTCCTGCCCACAGTCTTTGCATATATAAACTGCTCTAGAAACGAACGGCTTTACCTCAGTTATTCTTGTTATTATACCCTCCACTTGGATAAGCTTATTTATATGCTCACTCCCGAGTTCCTTCACTAGATAAGTTTTTGGTAACTCAAAAAAGCGAGCATGGATCTTAAATGGTTCCTTCCTAAAGAATTCCTCTTGAAGAATTACTTGGATTGCATCTTCAGCAGCCAAAATAACCTCTTCCGGGGACTCAAGAAGTTCTTCAGCAAGTTCTGGATCAAACGCGTTTAAATGCTCCCAACTGATACCTATAGATCTTCTAGGAATAACTGTGAGAATATCTCTAATTTTGTTCAAATATATTTGATTACCCTCGTCATCTGCGTATTCCTTTAGGAACTTTACAAATCTCTCAATCATATCCTGCCTATCCATTAGCTCTCCCCCAACCATTCATTTCTTATTTGAGAAATTTGAAGATATATTTTTCTTTCTTCAGGTGAAAGTCTACTTAAAATCTCCAAACTCGCAGGACGAAACATTATGGCAGTTAATATTTTTTTAAATCGGAGTTTTTTCAGGTGTTGATACTTCTTCTTAAGATTGGAAAGTTTTGTCACCTTTGCATTAATGACATCTATATCGATTTCCACTTTATTCTTAACATAGTTTTCCAAGTAATATATATAAAATTCAGCCCTTGAATAGAGGCCCTCTGGAATCGGTACTATTGGTTCATTGGCTTTCTCTTCAGCAATTACTTGATCAAGCTCACGAATTATTTTTTCACTTTCATCAATAATCTCTACTATCCCATTTTCCCAGAGTTCCTTCGCTTTCCAGTCTTCTATTAAGATAGTATCTCCACTTTTCCACGTCCCAAATGATCTTAGTACCTTAACTGGAATAAGGGCTTTCCCTATTAACATCCTATCTCACCCACATCGTGCAATAAAATGTTGATACTGTGATGTTCTTAAGCTTTAGCCTATGCAGAAACAATCTCTCCGAAAGGTGGAAAGAGTTTTTAAACAGGATAAAAATATAAACCCATAGTTTTTGAGTATATCAGAGGTGATAACATGTTGATAGGCATAATGAGTGACACTCATGACAACCTCCCGGCAATTTCAAAAGCTATTGAGGTTTTTAACAATGCAGGTGTGGATTTAGTGCTACATGCAGGCGACTATATTGCCCCATTTGTTAAAAAAGAGTTTTCCAAACTTAATGCACCATTAAAAGGTGTTTTTGGCAACAATGATGGTGAAAGAGAAGGACTAAAAAACACAATTGGTGTAAAAGATGAGATCCTAGAAATAGACGCAGACGGTCTTAGAATTATCGTTCTCCACGGTACAGATGAAAAAATTGTAGAAGCATTCGTCAAAAGCCAGCTTTATGATGTAGTCATTAGAGGACATACTCACAAATATGAAATTAGGGAAACTGGTAGAAGCATAGTTCTCAATCCAGGCGAAGTGTGCGGCTATGTAAGTGGAATAAAGAGTGTGGCATTTTTAGACACGCGAAAGAGGGAGATAAAAATAATAGATCTTGAGAGTGGTGAACCTCTAGGCTTCATGAGCCTTTGAAAAAGGATATAAGAAAGAAAAACCTAAGGGAAATCATGGAAACTGACCTCCTAACCCCTAAAGAGAGGTATAATGGTGTCGTCCTTATTGGAGTTAGAAAGAATGAGATAGTTGAATTCATCAAAGTTTACGCAGAAAATAAAGATCTTGCAAAAGAATTGTTAGAACAATTCCTTTATGAGAAAGGCATACACCCAGCAGATTTTGTAGTCGTGGACCAAGGATACGAAAGCGTTGAAGGAAAGGAAATAATAAGCACAAGGACTGAGAGCGAGCTTTCAGCGTTTCTTGCTCGTTTTGGGTTGAGATTGCTCTCAAATGGAGTTTTGTATCTTCAAGGAAAAAGAGAGATTTACCAGATAACCTCAGTAAGTCAAGACCTTTTAGAAGAAATTAAGGCAAGGACGGAAAAGACAGTGGGAATGGAGTTAAAAGAAGAACCGTTGAGAGTTGATCTAGATGAAATTAACCTTCCCGAGAGTATCAAAGAGAAGCTTAAGCCTCTTGAGCTTATGGAGGATGCATTAATAATAAATTATGCAGAACTTCCTATTTCAAAGATTTTGAAAAGTGTGACCAAAGGCGCCGTTAAGATACCTGAGAGCATAAAGATAGGGAATTTTACTGTAAAAATCTTTGATGAAGATCTTCATGAAGTCATAGCAAAGAACAAAGGAGAAATTCTCATAAAACCCCCGGTTATAGTATGGGATGGATACATTGATTCGATGGAAGACTTTGAATTCCAACCACTAAACGATAGTATATACAATGCTCCACTATTTCTCAAAGCATGCAAAGGATTTCTAATCCTACAAGAGCCGCCTCTAGAGTTATTGGAAAAGCTCTCCAGGATTAAGGAAAAGGGTTTCCTAAAACTCAAAGGAAAAGTTGCGAAAATAAAAGAGAGATTTACGATAATTGTAGACACCAAAAATCCCACAAAATACGATGGCATAATGCTCCCGATCAAAATAAAACTACCCTCTCTAGAAAACAAGGAGATGAAGGAGATCCTAGAAAAAGAAATTGGCCTTGAAATCCCCTTAGAAATCCTGGAGGAAATCCCTACCAAGTACAGAACTTTTAAAGGCATTATAACACTTGTTAAGCTCTTCAACAGGCTTCAAAGCAAAAGGCCAGAAAAAGAGCCAATAGAACTTTTAAAGGAAGCTCTCTCATTATTTCTTGGTGAAGATAAATGAAAGTCATTGATGGAAGTTATGGGGAAGGTGGGGGGCAAATTCTCAGAACTGCTATTGCCCTCTCAGTAATCACGGGAGAACCGATAAAGATTATCAATATCCGAGCAAAGCGCTCTAAGCCTGGCTTAAGACCTCAACATCTATATGGAATCTTAGGACTAAAAGAACTATCCGATGCGAAAGTAAAGGGAGCCAAAGAAAGCTCAACCGAGCTTGAATTTTATCCAAAGAGCATCAGAGCAAAACATATTAAGGTACCCATAAAGACCGCCGGCAGTATAAGTCTCGTTCTTCAGGCTCTTCTCCCAGCTATGGTTTTCGCTGAAGAGGAAGTTACTTTTGAGATAACAGGGGGGACTGATGTTGCATGGTCTCCTCCTGTTGATTATTTGAAATATGTGACCCTTTATGCTCTCGACAAGCTTGGAATAAAAGCAAAAATAGAAATAAAGAGACGTGGACACTATCCACGAGGAAGAGGACTTGTCACGGGAAAAGTGTCTCCGTGGGAAACAAAAAGACGCCTAATAGCAAAAACTTTTAACAAAATTCTCGCCTTTGGAGGAATAAGCCATGCAGTAAGATTGCCTTCTCACGTAGCTGTAAGACAAGCAAAAGCTGCAAAAGAGATTCTCGAGAGAGCTTATCCATCCGTACCAGTGAAAATCAACGAGGAGTACTATGAACAAGGGGAAGATCCCCACTTCGGCCCTGGCAGTGGAATTGTTATCTGGGCAAACACAGATGTCCTTCGGTTGGGTGGGGATGCTTTAGGAGAGAGAGGAAAGCCCGCGGAGGTTGTAGGTAAAGAGGCAGCAAGAGAACTATTAGAGCAGTTAAAACCAAGGTACGCAGTAGAGAAATTCTTGGGAGATCAACTCATACCGTTTTTGGCCTTTGCTGGAGGAGAAATATGGGTGAGTGAGATCACAAAGCATTTGATCACTAACATCTGGGTTGTGGAGCAGTTCTTTGGAAAGGTCTTTGAGATTGAGGGAGATGTTGGGAAGCCTGGAAAGGTTAGGGTTGTGAAAAGAATAAGGATTTAGAAATAATATTTGTACCTCTCCAAAAATTTCACCTCTTCAATCTTTTTTGCAGCAGATTCAAAAGCAGACTGTAGTTTATTAAAATCATTAAGCGCATCCCACTTACTTATCCAGATTAATACTGATTCTCTATTTTTGAGTCTTATCCACACTGCCGGTTGATGCTTAAAAACCATTGCTAAAGGAACACGTTCCTTTAGATTAATTTCCACATGATCAATGGTGCCAAAATGCCATGACCTTACTGACTTAATATCTCCCTTACCACCTCTCAAGATGCCCAGTTTAGGCTTCTCGTTATAAATAAGTATCCTTTTGTTTGTAATAGCGATCCTATTGTATTTTTCTGAGTTCATTTCATAATGCCCATCAACAACACTTACTATATATTCACCGGGCATTAAATAATCCCGAAGCTCCATTTCCCTTCTCCCTCCGGGTATTTATAATTTTCCCTTCTCCCGAAGGGTTAATATATAGCAGACGAATCAGAAAAGCGAAATCAGCAGAAATGAAAGCTGAAAGTTAGAGGATTACTCCTCGAGGTCTATTCCATAAACCTTTTTTGGATTTTCCACGTGGATCTTGTATGCAGTATCTTCATTCATTAACCCCTGCTGAAGAAAGGCTAAAGTTCTCTTTGGTACAGTTTTAGGTCCAAGAACTGCCCCAGGTCTTCTCCTATCGTCTATGTAATCCGTTTCCATCAAGAATCTGCTCCCTTGCATGAGAGCTTCCATTAGAGTTTTTTTGCTTGCTAGTATAGACGGGAAGACACCCTCTTCTTCAGCCACCTTAATAAGGGGAGGAGAATAGTGCTTCACAACTTTATATGGCCTTATTCCAACTTCTCTAACAATCTGCCCAAGCTCCCTAAACTTCTTCTCATTGAAGCTTTCTGTGTGGAGTTGAACAGCGCAATCGGCCTCCTTTGCTAGGCTCATCCCATATTTCATGAGCTCTATGCTTGCTTCCCATATTTCTTCGCTAACTTCATAGTGTGGCCTTCCTATTTCCCCAATCGCTATGGCCTTTCTCTCAAAACAGAGTTTTTGGGCATATTCGAGGGCTTTCATAACCTCATTCTTAGCATACTCAAGGCCCTTCTTTTCGGCGAGATATACAAATTCAGCTGGATGGACGCCAACTACTGCAAAAGCTTTCACAGGGCTTTCTTTGTTGATTTTTTTTACAAGCTCTAAGTGAAAATCCATGGCTTTTATGAAATCCTCCGCTTTAACTCCTGCAAATCCATAGTCATGAGCTGTCTTGTAGATTACATTCAGATGCGTTCCCCCAGCTCGATGAAATTGCTTGACTGCTTCCAAAAAGAGGCCCTTAAACGGATCCACGTGAAAATGATTATCAAATATTATCATCACCATCACCAAGAGAGAGTTTCCGAAAAGGGTTTAAAAGACCTTAGGCCTGGTAAACCTCTAGGATTTCTTCTCCTTCAACACCAAGTGTGCCTTCTAAAACGAGCCCAACACGGTCATATTCAAGAGCAAAATCCACTTTCTTCCTATCTTTTTGGATCTCTCTTATTAAAGCGACTCCCCTCCCTTTGAGCTTATATCCCGGATATATAACTCCTTCAAGAACCTCTCCAATAATAACTTGCTTTCCTAATATATTGAGAACTTCCTCTACTTTGAATCTCCCGACAGGCTTTCTAGAGAATATCTCAACTCTTTCTCTTTTAAAGAACCTCTCAAGAATTCTCATCACTACCACTTCAGGAGTTCATCTAATGTAATTTCAAATTTCTCATTCAACCATTCTACAAAAGGAGTCTTCACAAACCGTATTTTTCCCTTTCCGTACCCTCCTTGTATATAAAGGACAGTTGTCGCTATTCTCTCCAACTCGGGGATTAGGTTAAACTTAAATGTTGATGCTACATTTTTATCTATTATATAAAATGCTTTTCTACTTTTGTTTCCTAAAAACCCCTGAATAGAGTTCATAACTGTGTAAAACTCAAAGGGACTCTGCATAAATGCAAACAGTCTCTCGAGACCAAGAACAAGATTTATGTATTTCCCTTGAGAATAAACCGCCCGAGCAGCGCTTTCATAACGACTTAGGTATACTACTGGCTCGGTCTCTAAAGGGATTCTTGTAATAACTTTCCCGATATTCTTTTTCCCACCAGTTTTTATAGTAAGTACATCTGAGAAATCATCTCTTATTCCAAAAAACTCCAGATGCTTTTTTACTACGAAGAGAGAGTCCAAAACATCGTCAACAAGGATTTTCAACCCTCTCTCACGAGCGTATCTTGTCAGCAAGTACGAAGTCATTAAACTACCATATGAGGTTTCATCCTCTATAAGAACCAGATCACCAAAGGGTGTTCTATCTATCAGGTTAAAGATTGCTTCTTTTGTTATCTCCATCCTACCACCTCTATAGGAATTTCAATACTCCTTCCCAATAGCTCCAAAGTCGTAGATTTTCTGAAAGTAAAAATACCGCTTGTAGGTGTTGGTTCTACTTCAATCACTGTAGTTGCTATGCGCCTTAGTTCTGGGAGGGGATTGAACTCACTTGAAGATGCTACATCCTTGTTGATTAAGTAGAAAGCTTTCCTTCGTTCATTGCCTAAGAAGGATTGTACAGATAAGAGCAATGCATAAAACTCTGGAACAGAACTAACAAATGCAAATAATCTCTCAATACCAAGAACAATATTTATGGATCTCTCAAACTTTGAAAAGATAGCTCTTCCCGTATCTTCATAGTTCTTTATATAGATGGCGGGTTCACTTACGAATTTAATCCTTGTAACAACGTTTCCCACTTCTCTCTTCCCACCAGTTTTTATAACAAATGCATCTTTAAAGTCTTCTTTAATACCCACAAATTCAAGATGCTTTTGAATAACATGAAGGGCATCAAAATTATCATCAATGATAACAGGTAACCCCTTCTCTCTTGCATAATATAGAAGACCCAGGGTTGTTAGTTCTGGAATAAAAGAGCGATAATACTCGATAAGTACAGTCTCCCCAAATTTCACTTCATCAATGAGTTTAAAGATGTCCTTTAGGGACTCCAAAATATCACCTATTACAAATTTCAGAACTGAAAAATATAAAGTTTTTGTAAAGAAAAAAAGTGCTAAAGTCTAACAACATGTACAGAACAAGAAATACATGGGTCAAAAGCTCTTACTGTCTCCTCTAATTTCTGCAAAAATGTGCTTTCATCTGAAGTTCCATACCTTCTTTTGGCCTCCTCATAAAGGCTGAGTTCCATTATAGCGTGGTTGAATGCTGTAGGGGTAATAATATTTGAATATGCAATGTTCCCCTTTTCATCAATTTTATAGTGGTGTATCAGAACTCCCCTAGGCGCTTCAACATAGCCAATTCCCTCTCCTTCTTGAGGCTCAATGGGCACATTTTCCCCATCGATACCTTTGTCTAAGAGTTCTCTAGTTATCTCCTTGGTTCTTTCTAGTGCATAAACAAGCTCAATTGCTTGAGCTAAGTTATTTAAACTTACATAACCCTGAGCAAGTTTCTCTTTGTACTCTTCATAGAGATGTTTTGCCATTGGAGTCAACATTTCTGACTTTAGTAGGACTCTTGGAAGTGCACCAACCATGAAAATTTCGCCTTTGTACCTACTCTGCTTTGCAAAACTATACGATAAGGCTTTCTCCTCAATGTGTTCAAAGTAGTCAAAAGTGTCTTTATCTGATGCTATGAGCTTATCTCCATAAAGATATCCATTAACTGCAATGTAATGTACAGGTTTAGCTCCAAGTGCCTCTTGACCAGCGAATATTCCCACTCCTCTTCTTGCAAGCCTCAATAAAGCCTCACTTTGCCTTTCCATCCTCTCTAATTCCTCTACAGTGGGGTATCTTCCAAACCCTCCTGGCTTAACGTTAATTCCGTGTATCTCCCTTCCACCAATGATCTCTCGGATATAATTACCAAAGGCTTTAATCGCTAAGCCTTCTTTGACAATTTCCCCATGTTTAGTTGCCATTCGTATTGCATCCGAATAACCAAAGAGATCAGGAGCCACTAGTAGGTATAGATGCAAAGCATTACTTTCCAAAAGTTCTCCAAGAAGCCCCAGTTCTCTCAAAAGCTCTATCTCTTTTGAAACCTTGACGCCAAATGCTCTCTCTATGCCAAGTACTGAAGCAACAGAATGTGAGAGGTAACAAATCGCACATATTCTTGCTTCTAAGTCAGGGACATCCCAATAGTATCTTCCCAAGGTAAGGAGTTCAAAGAACCTCGGCCCCTCGAATATTTTAACTTTGACGTCTTTTACTTCTCCATTTTCAATGATAACTTCTGCCCCTCCGTTTCCTTCAACCCTTGTGAATGCATCTATTTCAATGCTTACCATCTGAGCTCACCCCTTGCAAAAGTCTTAAACTTTCTCCGAATGTATTCTTCTCCATAACCGAGCTCCTTGAGAATCTCAAATTCACCTGCTGGATTTGCTTCTTTGGGTAGTGGTCCTCTACAACCAATGCAGCCCACCTTGGACTTTATGCACACAGCGTTACAACCTCCGAGAGTTATGGGTCCCAGACAAGGGGTACCTCTTTTTATAAGAACACATTCGTATTCATTCAGTTTACACTCTATACATACAGGATAATCCTTTGTTGGTGGTTCAACACCTTTGGCCAGATTCATGAGAATTTGGTAAATCTCGTCCTTATCATAAGGACAACCTGGTAGTGCATAATCTACTGCAACATGCTGAACAATTGGAGTTGAGTCTAAGGCCCTCATCGGATTTGCTTTAGTCCCATAAACTTTCTCAAGTTTCTCTCTTATTTTTCCTTCCACACTGGCCTGAACATCCCCATGAGTAGCACACGTCCCCAAGGCAATGAGGTACTTAGAATGGTTCCTTGCATAATGGAGAAGGTTTAGATCCCTTTGAGTAGATACAGTTCCTGTAACCAAAGCAACGTCCAGAGTGTCATGCTCCTTAAAACTCGATGCCATGTGAAACTCTTTTATTTCATAGAACTCAAGCAAGTCAAAGAGCTTTTCATAGAGGAAGAGAATATTTAGTGCACATCCACCACAATCAGTTAGCTCAAAAACACCCAATTTGAGCATCATATCAGCCCCCTTGTCGAAAGTGCATCCCAATACGTGAATACAGGACCATCTTTGCACACGTACTTAATTGAGGTACTTGTTCCAACGATACAGTGCCCACATTTTCCAACTCCACATCTCATTCTCCGCTCAAGAGTCATGTAGATTCTCCCCGGAGATAGCTTCCTGTCTAAGAGTTCCTTGATAACAAACTTATACATCACTGGAGGACCACATATCAAAGCATATGTGTTGTTTACATCAAAACTCTCTCCTCTGAAGAGATCAGTAACAACTCCCTTGCAAACTCTTGGTGAGTAGCCTTTCTCTAGGTATATGCATGATGGACTTTCTACCTCATAGGCAAGTTTCACGTGACAGTTCATGTCCTCCCCATGTTTCAGCAGATGAATTATCTCATCCCTAAAGAGAATGTCCTCGTAGGCCTTGGTACCATAGAATAGGTATATTTTTTCATATTTTCCACTATCAAGGGCATACCAAAGTACTGACCTTAGTGGCGCCATTCCTAGACCGCCCGCTACTAAGATTAACGTGCTTCCTTCCATTTTCTCCATTGGAAACCCGTTACCATATGGACCTCTTATTCCAACTATATCTCCCTCTTTCAAATTGTGCATGTATTTGGTCATTCTCCCTACTCGTCTAACACAAAGCTGGAAATATCCTTCTCTTGTGGGAGTTGAGCAAAGGCTTATTGGGAACTCTCCAAATCCTCTGATGTCAACCACTACAAATTGCCCTGGCTTATATTTGAACTTCCTGTTAATCTCAGGATCAAGGAAACGGAGGGTGAAGAGTTTCTCTCTTGAAGTTAGCTCTTTTACCTCTAAAATCCTTGCATCATGTGTTTGGAAGCTCATTGCAATCCCTCCCTTACCTCATCAAGAACTTTAACGTGTTCTATTTTTGCTGGACAGAATTCATCACATCGTCCACAACCAACGCAATTAAAGCCCGCAGATGGGTCAAAGTAACTCTTACAGTAGTAACGATGTCTAAAGCGATCTAAGCGGGTTGGTCTGAAATTATGTCCTCCTGCCACCAAACCATGACTCTCCATGAAACAGGAATCATAGCGTCTAACTCTTACTGCTTCATATGCATTCATCCAGAGGTCACAGACTTCGTAACACCTGCATGTCGGACAAACCATATTACAGTTCCCACACCCAAGACAAATTCTCTCGTATTTCTTCCACACAGGACTGTTGTATGCTAGGTCAAGCATGTCTTCAAGTCCTTCTTTGTTAAGGTGTTTCTGGAACGAATTAGCCCTTTTTTCCTCAAATTCTCTAAAATTCTTCATGTCTTCTTCAGTTAACTCCTCAAAGAGTTCTTCAGTTCCCCATGCAATCTCATGTCCCTTTACACTCCCAACCCTGACAAGCCAGCCATCAGGAAGTTCATGTAAAAACAAGTCGAACCCGTGCATGGCGAAATCTGTTCCAAGGCTCTTGCAGAAGCAGTATTCATCAGGCATACAGCTTATACCTATTATTATTGAATTCTCCCGTCTTTTTTTGTAGTACGGATCCACTGGATCACTCAGGTACACTTTGTCCAAAATTTCTAAGCCATGTATATCACAAGAATGAACGCCAAAGAGGACTATAGGCTCTGTGCCATTGGCCTCTTCCCAGTGGCCCTCTTTGAGCTTAAGCATCTCGTCTTTTGGTCTTACAAAGAATTTTTTCGGCGGAAGCATAGTCCTTGTATAATCCAAGGCTATTTCTGAAACATTCTGAACTTTTTGGAATGAATAGATATTCTCTTTTTTTACTGGAGCATAGACGATGCCCCATTTCTTCAGCGAATTAAAGAATTCTTCAAAATTTTCCTCGGGTAACTTTACGTACCGCAAGATAACCACCCAAAGCTATTATTCAATTTTATGTTTGTAAAGACCCGATTTAAGGATTTTTTAAACAGATGGTGACTAACCAAACGTTACAAACATATACTTTGAGGCACACTAATGAGGATTAATGATATTTTATAACTGGTTAGTATAATTATGAGCACCAGTGTCTCTATTTGGAAAAGGTTTATATTAGTAAACCTCAAAAGTAATTGTGGTGATGTCTTGTGTTCAAGATAGTTCACAAGGAAAAATTAGCGCCCCATATCAATCTTTTTGAAATAGAGGCGCCTAAAATAGCCAAACATGCAAAACCAGGGCAGTTTGTAGTAATCAGACTTCATGAAAGAGGGGAGCGGATCCCGCTAACTATAGCTGATAAAAATATTGAGAGGGGAACAATAACAATCGTTGCCCAAGAAGTTGGAAAAAGCACGTATGAACTTGGCACATACGAAGCTGGCCAATATCTTCTGGATATTTTAGGACCCTTGGGCAAACCAAGCCACATAGATAACTTCGGCACTGTTGTCATGATTGGTGGTGGAGTTGGAGTCGCAGAAATTTACCCTGTAGCAAGAGCTATGAAGGAAGCAGGCAATTATGTTATATCTATTCTAGGTTTCAGAAATAAGGAGCTAGTTTTTTGGGAAGAGAAGCTAAAGTCAGTGAGTGATGAGGTAATAGTGACCACAAACGATGGCAGCTATGGAATGAAGGGGTTTACTACTCATGCCCTACAGAAGCTTATTGATGAGGGAAGAAAAATCGACATTGTTCATGCAGTAGGCCCTACAATCATGATGAAATTTGTAGCAGAATTAACAAAACCCTATGGAATCAAGACCATAGTTAGCTTAAACCCAATAATGGTGGATGCAACAGGAATGTGTGGCGTGTGTAGGGTTACCGCTGGAGGAGAGATAAAATTCGCATGTGTAGACGGGCCAGAATTTGATGGACATGAGGTAGACTTTGATGAACTCATGAGAAGACTTGACTATTACAAAGATTTAGAAAAGATCTCTTTTGAAAAGTGGAAACGTGAGAGGGGGATGATTTAAATGCCAAGAAAAATTATAAAAGAAAGAGTCCCAACCCCAGAAAGACCTCCTGAAGAAAGAAATAAGGACTTTAATGAAGTTAACTTAGGTTATACATTTGAACTGGCTAAAAAAGAGGCTGAAAGATGTCTCCAATGTAAGCCCGCTCCTTGTATCCAAGGATGTCCTGTTTACATTGATATTCCTGCTTTTATCACGAAAATAATTGAAGAAGACATAAGAGGTGCTCTAGAGGTCATATGGAGAAACAATTCTCTGCCAGCTATTACAGGTAGAGTTTGTCCCCAAGAGGATCAATGTGAGGGCGTTTGTACAATGGGTAAAATCGGAGATCCAATAAATATTGGAAAACTTGAAAGATTTGTAGCAGACTATGCAAGGCAGCACGGAATTGACGAAGAGCTTTTGGAGGAGCAGATAAAAGGAATACAACACAATGGAAAGAAAGTTGCCATTATCGGGGCTGGACCAGCTGGATTGACTTGTGCTGCTGAACTAGCTAGGATGGGATACGAAGTAACAATTTTTGAAGCACTTCATGAACCGGGAGGAGTTACAATATATGGCATTCCAGAGTTTAGGCTTCCAAAGGAGATCGTGAGAAGAGAACTTGAAAACTTAAGGAAGCTCGGGGTGAAAATTGAAACCGATACACTCGTTGGAAAAACCGTTACATTCGAAGAGCTGAGGGAGGAGTACGATGCAATATTTATAGGGACTGGAGCTGGGACTCCAAAGTTTGTAAAATGGGAAGGAATTAACTTAAATGGTATTTATTCTGCAAACGAGTTCCTTACAAGAGTTAACCTCATGAAGGCTTATGCTTTTCCAGAGTATGACACCCCAGTTAAGGTAGGCAAGAAATTTGCAGTTATTGGCGGAGGGAACACTGCGATGGATGCCGCGCGTTCAGCATTAAGACTTGGAGCAGAGGTTTGGATTCTTTACAGAAGGACAAAGAAGGAGATGACAGCACGTATAGAGGAGATACACCACGCAGAAGAGGAAGGAGTAAAGTTCATGTTCCTCGTTTCACCAAAGCGCTTTATTGGGGACGAACATGGTAATCTTAAGGCCATAGAACTTGAAAAGATGAAACTTGGAGAACCAGATGAAACTGGAAGGAGAAGACCCATACCCACTGGAGAAACCTTTATCATGGAAATAGACAATGCAGTGATCGCAATTGGTCAAACTCCAAACAAGACATTCATTCAAAGTGTGCCAGATCTTCTAGTAGACAGATGGGGAAGAATAGTGGTTGACGATAAGTTAATGACCTCGATTCCTGGGGTTTTTGCTGGTGGGGATGCCATTAGAGGCGAAGCCACAGTAATTTTAGCAATGGGCGATGGAAGAAAGGCTGCAAAAAGTATACATGAATATTTAAGCGAAAAATCTTAATCTTCTTTTTTAAATATTGTTTTAGGTGATACCATGGAGTTTTTTGAAACAGTTAAAAAACGGAGAAGTATAAGAGAGTATCAAGACAAAAAAGTGCCAAAAGAGATGGTGGAGAAAATTCTTGAAGCGGCCTTTTATTCTCCAAGCTCACGAAACAGAAGACCATGGCACTTTATTGTTGTAGATGATAGGGATCTTATAATAAAACTCTCTCAAGCTAGGAGTGCCCTCAAGTTTCTTGAAACAGCTCCTTTGGCAATAGTTGTTTGCGGAGATGAAAACATAAGTTCAGCATGGGTTTTTGATGCGAGTATTGCAGCAGAACACATACAGCTAGCGGCCACAGCATTAGATCTAGGAGCTTGCTGGGGACATGTTCTGGAAAGACAACACAACAAAGAAAAAAGTGCTGAAGAGTACATAAGAGAGCTTTTAGGAATTCCAAAACATGTTAGGATTCTATGTGTAATTGGAATAGGTTATCCTGCAGAAAGAAAACCCGAACACAGTAAAGAGGAAATAATGTGGGAAAGAGTACACTTAAATAAATTTGGAAACGTCTTTAAATGACCGCAGGAATTCCTGGAACTCTTGGAAAAGGTTGGACTTCCGCTATATGCTTTGCCCCTACTAAATACCTAACAAGCCTCTCCACACCAATGCCGGCTCCTGCTGAAGGCTTTAACTTCCCAGCCCTTGCAACTTCGAGATAAGGCTTAAATGCTTCCAAGCTCAATCCACTTTCTTTTAACTTTCTCAGTATCACTTCATATTCCCATTCCCTTTCTCCACCGCTTGAAACTTCTCCATAACCTTCAGGTAGTATCAAATCATAGTTCCTAAAGTGACCCGGTTTTGCAGGATCCTCTCTATCGTAAAATTCCCTGGATATGTCCGTTATCCAGAACGGCTCGCTCATAGCTTTGCTCGCCTTCTCATCGTCGCCGAATTTTTCTTCAATCTCAGCCATAGTAAAGCGCTTAAATGGTGCTTTAACTTTAGGCAAGCCTCTTTCAGCAAGTTCTTCCCAGGTTCTTGCTTCCTTAAAGAGCCCTACTATTAGTTCTTCTATAAGACTCATAACATCATCCATGGTTGCATGAGCTATCTCAAAGTCAATTTGAGTAAACTCATACGCGTGTCTCCCATCGTCCCTATCTCTCTCTTCAAGTCTTATGTTGGGAGAAAGGACAAATATTCTTTCCAGGCCCATTGCCATAGCAAACTGTTTATGGAGAATCATGCTGTGCATTAGCTTTAACTTTGTTCCATATGCTTCAATCTCTGGAGCCCTCATCTTACTAGCTGCTGGATCGGGCCATAGAGGATCAGTTATGGAGCTTAGCATAACCGGTAAGAGCCATTTAAACCCCTTTTTAACAAAGAAATCAGTCATGTAGTCCATCACTTTCGTCTGTACTTTAATGGCGCTTTCAATATCCCTACTTATTAGTTGAACTGCGTTCATGATCATCACCAATATGACAACTATCAAGGACCTATATGTATTTTATGCAAAAAATCTTGGAGAATTGGTAATTTTGTGAAAAATATTAGGGATAATATAGAATGAAAATCAAGTTATTTATAAATAGACTTGTCAAAATTTTATGACATTTTGCTAATCCTAGGTAAAATACCAAAGAAGAACTGAAGCAGTAAAGTAAGAAAATAAAATTCAAAGGACAGAGAAGTTCATTGTTGTGGACAGATGTCTTTCTCAGTTGGTGGTTTTGGATCAAGACCTTTTCTTTGCCTTATCTGCCTTATGATGTTTATAGCAAGCTCATTTGGAACTCTCTTGAAGCCTGCGTGTTCTGTACTCCATAGTGCCCTACCGCTTGTTGCACCTCTAATAGCCCCAGCGAATCCAAACATCTCAGCTACTGGAGCCTCTGAGATAATGATCATTACTTCACCCTCTTGTCTCATGTCAATAAGTTGTCCTCTTCTCTGGTTCATTTCTCTGCTAACTGAACCCATGTATTCGTATGGAACGTTTATGATGACCTTCTGGTATGGTTCGTAAAGAACTGGGTTGGACTTCATCATTGCACAGTGTATAGCAGTTCTAATTGCTGGATAAATCTGGGCTGGACCTCTGTGGACGTTATCTTCGTGAATCTTAGCATCCACAAGCCTTACTATGACCTTCATCACAGGTTCTTTAGCAAGTGGTCCTTCATCCATTGCTTGGTGGAAACCATCGACAAGAAGATCCATTACCTCGTTAAGGTACTGGAGACCCTTTGTGTTGTCAAGGAACATGTTTCCGTTGTAAATGTCAACGATACCTCTTGCAATATCATAATCCATTCCAAGTTCAGCAAGCTTCTTTGCAACAGCCTTTGTATCTTTTGGTCTTCCCTCAGGAATCTCACCCTCTTTAATTGCTTGGTAGATGTTATCAGGCATTGGTTCAACAACAATATAGAATCTGTTGTGCTTGTTTGGTGACTTTCCTTCAACTATTGGGCTGACCTTTGTGATGCTCTCTCTGTAAACGACGATTGGCTCTGAAACGTCAACGTCAACACCCCACTGTTCTTTGAGGTGGACTAATTTAACCTCAAGGTGAAGCTCACCCATACCGCTGAGAAGGTGTTGTCCAGTCTCTTCATCAATCTTAACGTGGAGTGTTGGATCTTCTTTAGCGAGCTGTCTAAGGGCCTCTATAAGCCTTGGTAGATCCTTAACATTCTTGGCTTCGATAGCCACTGTAACAACAGGCTCACTTGTGTAGTGAAGTGCTTCGAATGGCTCAATTTGCTCTTCTGAGACCGTCTCACCGGCCATAGCATCCCTTAAACCAGTAACCGCAACAATGTTACCCGCTGGAACAGCTTCCATGTTAACTCTCTCTGGCCCCATATAGATACCAACTTGCTGAATTCTTGCCTTTCTCTTTGCAGTTATAAGGTGAACTTCTTGACCTGTCTTTACAGTACCACTCCAAACTCTACCTGTAGCCACTTCACCAGCGTGTTTGTCAATAATGATCTTTGTAACAACCATTACCACCTTCCCTTTTGGATCACACTTAGCCATTGATTGCCCGATCTCGCTTTCTACCTCGCCTCTCCAGAGGTGTGGGATTCTGTATCTCTGAGCCTCTATTGGGTTTGGAAGGTGCCTAACTACCATGTCCAATACCACAACGTGGAGTGGGGCCTTCTTTCTCAATGTTTTCAAGTCGCCAGCGTTTGTTAGATCGATAATGTCCTTAAAGGAGACTCCGGTTTTCTTCATGTATGGGACGCTAAGGGCCCAGTTATAGTAAGCAGAACCAAAGGCAACGCTACCATCATTAACGTTTACTAACCATTTATCTCTGAATTCCTGGGGAGCGTATTTCCTAATTAAACGGTTTACATCTGTAATAACCTTAACAAACCTCTCCTGCATTTGCTGAGGAGTGAGTTTAAGCTCTTTAATGAGTCTATCAACCTTATTTATGAACAACACAGGTTTAACGTATTCTCTAAGGGCCTGTCTAAGAACTGTCTCTGTTTGTGGCATAACACCCTCAACAGCGTCAACTACAATTATTGCACCATCTATGGCTCTCATTGCTCTTGTAACGTCACCACCAAAGTCAACGTGACCCGGGGTATCAATGAGGTTAATGAGGTATTTTTGTCCCTCATATTCGTGAATCATTGAAACGTTAGCTGCGTTGATTGTAATACCTCTTGCTTGTTCCTGTTCATCAAAATCAAGCACGAGTTGCTTTCCTGCGAGTTCCTCACTAATCATTCCTGCTCCAGCCAAAAGATTATCACTCAATGTTGTCTTACCGTGGTCAATGTGAGCGGCAATACCCATATTTCTAATTCTTTCAGGCTGAAGCATCAACCCCTTAATCTCCTTAATCATCTCTTCCCTCTTTCCCATATCGCACCACCTAAAAATGTTGATCGTTAGTTCATCTCTCACTTCAAAAATTTAGTTATAAATCTTTCCATGCTCACTTCCCAAATCTTCTACTTCTCTTCTGGTATTCCCTAATTATTCTCAGGAAATCAATCTTTCTAAACTCCGGAAAGTACACATCGACAAAGAAAAGCTCGCTATATGCGATCTGATAAATCAAGAAGTTGCTTATCCTAACCTCACCACCCGTCCTGATAACTATATCGGGATCGGACATGTTGGGTACATAAAGATACCTTTTCAACAGCTCCTCAGTTATCTCATTCTTTTCAAGTTTTCCAGCCTGAATATCATCAACAATCCGTTTCACAGCATCGACTATCTCACTTCTTCCCCCATATGCAACGGCGATATTCAAGGTATAATTATTATATTTTCTCGTGGCCCTCTCTGCCTCCTCAGCTGCCTCTCGAACATTTTTAGGCAACAATTCTTTTCTTCCGAGAACATTAACCCTTATCCCATATTTATGAACTCTTTCATCATGAACTAGCTCTCTAAATTTCTTCTCAAAAAGATCCATCAGCATCTTGACCTCTTCCTTACTCCTCTTAAAGTTCTCAGTAGAGAAAGCGTATACTGTCAATGTTCTTATACCCAAATCACGGCACCATTCAAGGATCTCCTCTAACTTTTGAGATCCAAAAAGATGACCATACCACGGAGGCTTATCTAAGAGCCTAGCCCATCTCCTATTCCCATCCATTATGATCGCAACATGTTTTGGAATCTTCTCAGGTCTAGACTTGACTTTCTCAAATAGGTAAGACTCATACAGATCATACACCGGCTTAAATAAAATATGGGGAATGAAAGAGACAATTCTATAGAGCATCTTTCTTCACTCAACTCTTTTTCTCTTTTGAATATGCATTTCAGCAAGCTCCATATAAATTTCAGCGTTTTTCTTGGTCATCTCAATTTCTTTTTCAGTGAGCTGCCTTACAACTTTTCCAGGAACTCCAACAACAAGGCTGTAATCTGGAATCTCTTTTCCTGGTGGAATCAGCGCGCCGGCCCCTATTATGACATGATTTCCAATCTTTGCTCCATCCAGAACTATTGCTCCCATGCCGACGATAACATAGTTTCCGATTTTTGCACCGTGAATAACTGCATTGTGGCCTATTGTAACATATTCCCCAAGTATTGTGGGGTTTTCGGGGGAAGTGTGAACACTTACATTATCCTGGATGTTAGAGCCTTTCCCGATATATATCTGCTCTATATCTCCCCTGAGTACTGCTGATGGCCAGACGCTTGTTTTTTCTTCTAAAATTACATCTCCGATTATATAGGCATTATCATCCACAAATGCCGTCTCATGAATTTTAGGCCTCTTTCCATTTAGCTCATAAACCACCATGATTACCACCAGTAATGGCTGGGCAAAACAACTTATAAACTTTCACACCCTAAAGAACATGTGGTGGAATATTAATGAGATACCGGAAAGGTGCCAGTGCTGAGAGGGAGCTCATAAAAATGCTGGAAAAAGAGGGGTTTGCTGTTGTTAGATCTGCGGGAAGTAAAAAAGTGGATATAGTTGCCGGGAACGGCAAAACATACTTGTGCATAGAAGTAAAGACTACAAGAAGCGACAAACTGTATTTGAGTGAAGAAGATCTGATGAAGGTTAAGAGTTTTTCAAGCACATTTGGTGGAAGGGGAATTATTGCAGTCAAGTTCATAAACAATGGATGGTACTTCTTTGATGCTGACGACTTAAAAAAGAGCGGAAAGAACTATAAAATAAGTCTACAGATAGCAAAACATGACGCTAAAACTTTTGATGAGGTAATTGGCAAACAGAAGTCCTTAGTTGAGGTGATTAAAAGTGGGTAGAAAGGTTATAATTATTCTCTTGACTATTTTTCTGCTCTCAACATATTCACCCACAAGCGCCCAGATGCCCCTTCTTCTTCAAGTTCCACAAGAATATTTTGAAGCAAGACCTGGAGAGACTGTGTCTGTTCCAATCACATTGATAAACGTGGGGAATGAAACTGCCGAAAACATAACTGTGTACATTTCGGGCCCTCTTGTCCAAGGCCTTCTTTACAGCCAGAAATACATAAAAGAACTCAAACCAGGAGAAAGTCTAGAAGAAACTCTCTCTATCTACGTCCAAGACGTGAGAGCAGGGGTTTACGATTTGAAGGTGATTGTGAGAAGTGGAGTTACTTTTCTTGAAGTTCCCATATCCCTGAGAGTACTAACCCAAATAAGCTATTCTGTGGATATAGATGTCCAGGAAAAATATTTATTCGGCCAAGATGTTACTATAACCCTCCTAGTATCCTCTTCATCCAACGGAGTTATTTTTGGAGACGTATCTTATGAAATATACAGAAACAATAACTTAATTGCCCAAAGAACACTACGCAATATTTTCCTTTACCCTGACCCACCAAGGAACAAATGGGAATACCCAATTTTTATACCGAGGCCTAGTGTAGGAAACTATACCGTGATAATGAGAAGCACATTCAGAGGACTCTCAAAAACGGTTACAAAGAGCTTTCTTGTATACCAACGAGCACTCAGCTATGAAACCAAATTCGAGAAAGGAATAATTTACGTTAAAATAGTGGATGAAAATGGGAATGGTGTAGAGGGTATTCCCGTAACTATAGAGGGGACTCCCCTAAAAACAAACTCTTATGGAATTGCATTCATGGAAGCAAAGGAGCCTGGCACTTATCGGATAACACTGAATTTAGATGGAAGAATAGTCGAGACCTTCGTAGAAGTCAAGAAATTGTTCGTAGATTACGAGCAAAGAAACGAAACGCTCTTAGTCTATGTGAGAGACTCCTCTGGAGTAGGAATTCCTAAAGTGAGTGTAGAAGCGATAGGACCTCTAGGAAAGTCATATGCAGCTACCGATGAGAATGGAACTGCTTTGATAAATCTAAACGAAACTGGATTCGGAAGTATTAGAATAAAGGCAGAAAGTGACGCATATATCGGAGCAGAATCCATAATAACCGTTGAGAAACCCAAACCTCCAGAGACTGAAACTCCCTCTCCAACCACTACCCCTCTTCCAACAAATCAAACGACGACACCAGTTCCCCCACCACAGCCAAAAGATTATGGGAACCTGCCTCTGATTTTAATACTTTCTGCACTCCTATTTGGAGGCACCTCATATGTGGCATTATTTAGACCATTGAAATTCGAAGAACAACTAGACAAGTATTACTTTGTTAAAATAAAGGCCCCAAGACTCAGAGAGATACAGAACTTTAGATACGAAAGGGAAATAGATGCTGTAGAAGCCAGAGCAACAAAGGGAAAGGTAACCATTAAAGACGGCAAAATAATTTGGGAAATAGAAAAGCTAGAACCCAACGAAGAAGCGTTTTTGCAGGTCATTCTTTAATCCTCTTTTTTGGAAAGATTTTTAAAAGAAAAAACATCATTAAGATAAGCATCTAAACGGGGATGAGGTGGTCAACATGGTTGATTGGGAATTAATGCAAAAAATTATCGAGGCACCTGGAGTTTCTGGATACGAATTTATGGGAATAAGAGATCTTGTCATAGAGTCATTAAAAGATTACGTAGACGAAGTAACTGTAGACAAGCTCGGGAATGTCATAGCTCACAAAAAAGGAGAAGGCCCAAAAGTTATGGTAGCTGCTCACATGGATAAAATAGGATTAATGGTCAATCACATAGATGAGAAAGGTTATTTACATGTAGTTAGAGTTGGAGGGGTTGATCCAAGAACCCTCGTAGCTCAGAGAGTTAGAATTTTCACTGAGAATGGAGAGATCTATGGAGTTGTTGGACACATTCCTCCTCACCTGACAAAGCCAGAAGAGAGAAACAAAGCTGCCGATTGGGACACCATAGTTGTAGATGTAGGTGCTGATTCAAAAGAAGACGTTGAAAAAATGGGGATTAGAGTTGGAACAATCATGGAATTCGCCCCTGCCTTCACAAGGTTAAGCGAGAATCGCTTTGCCACACCTTATCTTGATGATAGAATCTGCCTTTATGCGATGATCGAAACAGCAAAAGCCTTAGAAGAGCACCAGGCGGACATATATTTTGTAGCAAGTGTTCAAGAGGAAGTGGGCTTAAGGGGAGCAAGAGTAGCAAGTTATGCAATTGACCCAGAAATAGGAATAGCCATGGATGTAACCTTTGCAAAACAGCCAGGAGACAAAGGTAAGTTAGTAGCAGAACTCGGAAAAGGTCCTGTAATGGACGTTGGGCCGAATATAAACCCGAAAGTAAGGGCTTTTGCTGAAGAAGTTGCTAAAAAGTATGAGATCCCACTCCAAGTAGAGCCGAGTCCAAGACCCACAGGAACAGACGCAAATATAATGCAGATAAACAGGGAAGGTGTTGCAACAGCCGTTCTCTCAATTCCAATAAAATACATGCACTCTCAAGTTGAACTAACAGACGCAAGAGATGTGGACAATACAATAAAACTGGCAAAGCACTTCCTTGAGGAACTCAAACCTATGAACCTTATTCCATGACCTAAAACCTTATCTTTTCTTAACCCCTATTATTTTTGGTGTTGTTTGTTGAAAAAAGGGGAGATTAAATACAGAGTTGAACTGGCTGAAAAAAGCCTTAACCTCATAAAAAGCGCCCTTCCGCAAAATCCTGAAGAATTTCTAGAGATGGGCTTGTCCAAGGACGGGATATATAAGAGACTAGAATTTGCGATTCAGAATATTCTAGACAGCCTTAATGAGATGGCCATTGCACTGGATCTCGGCCCTTCAATAGGCTATAAGGAGATTGTAGAAACCTTGCATAAAGAAGGGATCATTAAAGATGCTCTCAAAGAAAATCTTGAATTCCTGATCCAGCTAAGAGAAGTGTTGATTTATGATTATGACCTTATTAGTGATGATATGGCGTTCCGAAACATGCCTGAATACCTCCAATTTATAGAGGAAAGCATGGAGTTTCTTAAATCTTTTCTGGAGGGTGAAAAGTGAAAATTGGCCTAATCCCCCTTGTAAGGAAAGAAATTGAAGGGGAGATTTTGGAGAGCATTAGAAAGCATCTTGAAGGTTTTTACTCCCAATTTGGCTTCAACGTAGAAATACTTCCAGAGACTACAATAAAAGACTTATTCTTCTCTTACAATTCTACAAGAGAACAGTTCTTAGGAAGGTTCTTTTTAATGAAAGTAGCTGAGATTAAAGGCATTAAAAGATTATCTGCAGGGCTTGGAATTACAGATGCTGATTTATATGAAGAGGGAATGAACTTTATTTTTGGCCTTGCAAATCCCTATCTTAAGTCAGCTATAATATCCCTTGCTCGTCTAAAACCAACATTTTACGGGGAACGTGATGGAAAGCTCTTAAAAGAAAGGGCAATAAAAGAAGCAATGCACGAGATGGGTCATGTATTTGGCCTTGAACACTGCCTCAATCCAAAATGTGTCATGCATTTTTCAAATTCAATTATTGATACCGACTACAAAGGAAAAGACTACTGTGAAAAGTGCTTAAATACATTAAAAAGAAACCTGGGGTGAAAAAATGATAGAAATCGAACTTAAAGGATATGCTAACGAGAAGATATTTGAAAGAGTGAGAGCAACCTTTGAGTTTATGAGAAAGGAAATTCATGAGGATATTTACTTTAATCACCCATGTAGGGATTTTTCCAAAACTGATGAAGCACTTAGAGTGAGAATTAAACGATTTAATGGTCATTTCGAAGCTTTGCTTACATATAAAGGACCAAAAATCGATGAATTATCGAAGACAAGAAAGGAGATCGAGGTAAACATAGATAATGTCGAGACATACATTGAACTTCTTCATGCCCTAGGATTCAAAGAGGTTCTAACTGTAAAAAAGACCAGAGAGAAATACTACATTGAAAAAGGTGTTACCATAACCTTAGACGAAATAGAAGGACTAGGAAAGTTTGTGGAGATAGAAAAGTTAGCAAAAGATGAGAAAGAAGTGGAAAAAGAAGTTAAAAGACTGTTAAGCATTTTAAAGTCCCTTGGGATTGAACGGTTTGAGAGAAAATCCTACCTAGAGCTTCTAATGGAAAAGCTCAATCTCTCAGAAGGATCTTAATGGCTTTTATCAATTCTCTATCATTAAGGGCTGCTCTTTCCAAAAATCCTTTCTTCTTTAGTTCTGCCCCTATTTTTATACTTGTGGGAATTCTAATCCCAAGACTTCTTAAAAACTCTGCTTCCTCAAACACATCCCTTGGTTTACCTTCCATGACAAGTTCACCCTTATCGAGAACAATTATTCTATCGGCAAAGTCAAAAAGATATTCTGTATTATGCTCTACGAGAATTATAGTGATGCCCTGCTCTTTATTAAGAAGAGTTATGAGACTCAAAACTTGTTCTCTGCCAAGTGGATCTAGTTGAGAAGTAGGCTCATCCAAAACGAGTATTTCCGGCCGCATTGCTAGAACACTTGCTATTACAAGCCTCTGCTTTTGGCCTCCACTTAAATTTGGTGGAAACTCTTTCTCAAGGCCCTCAAGGCCCGTAATCTTCAATGCCCAATAAATTCTTCTCCGTATTTCTTCCACGTCAAGGCCCAAGTTTTCAAGGGCAAATGCAACCTCCTCTTCAACTGTCATGTTGAAAAGCTGTGAGTCTGGATTTTGGAGAACTAGTCCTACCAGCTTTGAAAGCTCAGCAACGCTGGCTTCCTTGGTATTATATCCCTTCACAAAAACGTTTCCACTAAATTCTCCCTTTATGGAGTGAGGAATTATTCCGTTAAATGTCAAACATAGAGTGGACTTTCCACTTCCACTTGCCCCAAGGATACCCAAAAATTCCCCTTTCTTAATCTTCAGGTTTATATCTTTGAGAGAGTAATCTTTGGCCCCAGCATATTTGAAACTTAGCTCTTCTACTCTTATCATCCTTACTTCCTCTCCGCCACTCTTGGTAGCATAAGGGCCAATCCGAATATAAAGACCAGAGTTGAGAATATTTCAAGCCTTCCAATCCACATGTGAAGAATGAGGAGTATCTTCATGTCAAGGGGCAAGGTTGTTGAGGTTATTCCCACACTCAACCCAACATTTCCCTGAGCTGAGGCAACCTCAAAGAAAGCATCTGCTAAACTTGCACCAAGCCTAACCATTGTCCACACTGTACCTACAAGAAGGAGGGCAATGTAAGTCATTGTAAAACCCAAAACTTCCTGGAGATCTTCTTCTGTGAATATGTACTCCCCAATTTTTCTCTTTATAACTGCGCCTTTTGGAAGTATTGCCTGCTGTATAGTCCATTTTAAGGTTTGGAAAGTTAATGTTATACGGATAAGCTTTATACCACCAGCGGTACTTCCAGCACCTCCACCCACGACCATGAGAAAACCTATAAGGAGTTTAGCCAGCTCTGGATATTTGCTCAAATCGGTGATGGAAAACCCAGTACAAGTAACTGCAGAAACAGCATGGAAAATTGCTTCCCTAAACGAACTAGCTATTGAAAAACCATTTTGAGTAGTCAGAGCATATCCTATTAAAGCCACAACAGGACTCAAAAAGAAAAACATGTATTTAACCTGAATATCCCTGAAAAATGGAACAAGAGATTTCTCCTTAAACATCTTATAGTGAACCGTGAAGTTTGTGGCACCCATAATCATTAAGAAGATAGTTATGGCCTCTATGCTTAAACTGTTGAAGAAACCTATGCTGAGATCGTGGGAACTCATACCACCTGTTCCAACTCCCACCATTGAGTGTATTACAGAGTCAAAAAGGCCCATTCCATTTATATAATAGAGATAGACCCCTAAGAGTGTTATGACAGCATAAATTTGGAATATTATTTTCGAGGTATTTGCCAAGTTAGGAAGAATCCTTTCTGTCCTTGCCTCGGCTTTGTAAAGTCTTGCAGCTGCAACCCCTGGACGAATGAGAATAGTAAGAGCAACGAGGACAATACCAATTCCGCCCAACCACTGCATCCAAGCTCTCCAAAAGAGTATTATACGTGGATAACTCTCCAAGTTGCGCATCATTGTTAACCCTGTACCAGTCCAAGCAGACATGCTCTCAAAGTAGGAATCTATAAAACTCATGCCAGCTATCCTCATGAAGGGAACCACACTTACAAGAGATGCAAAAAGCCAAACAAACGCTGCTGATATCATGGCCTGTCTTAAGTTGACATCTTCTACATGTTCCGAATGCCTTGCAAGCCACGCACCAAATAGGATGCACGCAAGTCCAGGAAGGACAAAGTAATAGACGTACCTTATTTCTTCTACATAAATCCATGTAATCAAAACCGGAATCAGATAGGCAACGCCAATACCTTGAAGAAGTGCTCCAATTAAGTTTCTTATTACAAAGATATCATCTGCAATATTGATGTATTTTCTGACTTCTAGCATTGAGTCACCACATAGGTTAAGGAGAAAAGGGAATTAAAAAATTTTCGAGAGGCCTAGGGCGAAGTCTTTTAAAAATGAACTTAAAATTTAAGTCAGGTGGTAATGGTGGAAGAAAAAATTGAGAAACTAGTTAAAGCGGGGAAAATTGCCAAGCAGGTTAAAAAAGAAGTTTTAGGTCTAATAAAACCGGGAGCTTCTCTTTATGAAATTGCTGAATTCGTAGAAAAAAGAATAATTGAACTTGGTGGAAAACCCGCTTTTCCATGTAATCTCTCGATCAATGAGATCGCAGCCCATTATACTCCCTATGTAGGCGATAAAACATCATTAAATGAGGGAGACTACCTTAAAGTCGATTTAGGAATTCATGTGGACGGTTACATTGCAGATACTGCATTCACTGTAAGAGTAGGGATGGATGATGATGACCTTATCGAAGCTTCAAAAGAGGCACTGGAGAATGCAATAAGCGTTATCAAGGCCGGTATAAGAATAAGTGAAATTGGGAAAGTTATTGAGGAGACCATCAGGAGGTATGGGTTTAATCCAATAGTCAATCTGAGCGGTCACGTTATAGAAAGGTACAAGCTCCATACAGGAATTTCAATTCCAAACATTTACAGACCTCACGACAATTATGTACTAAAAGAGGGAGACATTGTAGCCATTGAACCATTCGCAACTACAGGTGCAGGACAGGTTATCGAAACACCACCTATTTTAATATATATGTATATTAGGGATAGACCAGTAAGACTACCACAAGCAAGGAATCTCTTGAAACATGTTAAAAATAATTTCTCAACTTTACCATTTGCTTACAGATGGGTACAAAAGCTTATGCCAGAGACACAACTCAAACTGGCACTGATCCAGCTGGAAAAAGCCGGTGCCTTGTACGCTTATCCCATCTTAAAGGAAATAAGAGGAGGCCTTGTTTCTCAAGCAGAACATACGGTAATAGTAGAGAAAGATGGAGTTACAATAATCACATGAAGTGCCTATTTTCCCCTTTTCTTTTGAAAGCCTCACCCTTAAAAGTAGAAAAAGTCACTCGGCGTTGGCGCCGGGGCGGGGATTTGAACCCCGGCGGGACAAAGCCCAGTGGATCTCGAGTCCACCGCCTTCCCTGGCTAGGCTACCCCGGCACCCCCAATACCAATTACAATCATATATAAATTCGGCTCACGTTAGCGAATTTCTCCTTAGCAAGTGCCCACACTTCACCATCAATTATTATCTGATGCCTTTCATGAAGCCTTTTCCAAGTTCTTTTTGTACTATTAGACGCTTTTACACGCTTTCCATGTGTACTGACACTCCCTGACATGTACACATCACTTCAATTATTTTTTAAACCTTATTGTCTAAATGATTCTGTTTAACTTTAACTGGAAGCTTAAGAGAATCAAAAATAAACTTCCAAAATCAATATAGCCTTAAATCCATATAGCTCTGGGAGAAATACGCAGATTATCCGAGCAACATCCCTGATAAGTGAGAAGGATGAATTCCATTACTTTGGAAACTCACCTTTTCCACTCCGTTTTAAATATCCAATCTAAACAAGAAAAGCTAGTAACAGTGCCAAAAGATAAATTAAAAGGAGAAAGAGGGAAATGCATGTACTAACTAAAATAGGAGCGTGATAGGTAATGTTAGTGAAAAGGGATAATGGGAGGATATTCTTTAAAAATAGTGAAAAAGGCATTGTTATAATCAAAGACGACTTTCTAACTACTGATCTAATTCCTGAAAATAGCGTTGATTTGTTGATAACTTCTCCACCGTACAATGTAGATATCAGTTATGAGTCCTACAAAGATAATATACCCTATGAAGTGTATTTAGAATTTACTCAAAAATGGTTAAGTAAGGCTTTGGATCTCATGAAACCCGATGGGAGAATGTGCCTGAATATTCCACTCGATAAGAGCAGGGGGAGGAGTAATGAAGGGTTCCAAAGTGTCTATGCTGATATAGTTACCCTTGCAAAGAAGGTAGGTTGGAAGTACATGACGACTATTGTTTGGAATGAGAGTAACATATCCCGTAGAACAGCGTGGGGTAGCTTTGCAAAAGCTTCGGCACCTTACGTCATAGCTCCCGTTGAAATGATAGTGGTGATGTACAAAGAAACTTGGAAAAAAATGCATGGGGGAAGATCAGATATCTCCAAGAAAGAGTTCATAGAGTGGACACTTGGCTTATGGGAATTTTCCGGAGAAAACCCCAAACGAGTAAAACATCCAGCCCCATTTCCTCTTGAATTGCCTAAACGGTGTATAAAACTTTTTAGTTACGTCGGAGATACTGTCTTAGATCCATTTATGGGCAGTGGGACAACATTAGTAGCTGCTACTCTACTAGGAAGAAAGGGAATAGGTGTTGAAATAGAATCAAAATATTGTGAAATTGCTAAGAAGAGGTTAATAGAAGAAGGAAAAATCCTTGAAAAAGATTAGACATGTATTCGAGACTGACTTTTTCTTTTTCAGGCCTCGCCGTTCACTGCGGGGAGGATGTCAGCTCTGAAAAATCAAGTCTCAATGCACACTACCAAACGCCCAAATAATAAAATAAAAGCTCTAGAGGAAGACAACAAATTCAAAATCAGCAAACTCTAGGCACCGGATCCCCAACAGGGGGCTCTAAAAATCTCTTTCCACCAATGCCTGTCTCAAGAAGGACTTTTCCAACATACTGGTCAGTTACTTCGCCTATTATGGCCGCTTCCCTTCCAAGTTTGGTCTTTCTCATGGCCTCTAAGGCATCTTCAGCGAATTCCCTGTCAACTATCATTACCACTTTCCCCTCGTTTGCCACTTCGTAGGGGTTTATACCAAGCATATCACTTGCAGCCCTTACTTCGGGTTTTACTGGGATATCACTCTCCCTTACGAGAATCCCAACATTGCTCTTTCTTGCTATTTCATTTAGGGCATTACTTAACCCGCCTCTTGTGGGATCCTTCATTGCATGGATATGCTCCCACCCTATAATTTTCGCAACGCTCTTTATAACCTCCCATATTGGTGCCACGTCACTTTTCAGCTCTGTCTCAAATCCTATGCCCTCTCTATGGCTCATTAAAGCTATCCCGTGATCTCCCACAGTGCCGCTTACCAAAACAACATCTCCCACTTTTGCCCCTGAATCACTTATTGGTCTTTCAGCTATCCCAATCCCAGCAGTTATCACGAATATTCCAACTTTATCCTCCACGACTTTTGTATCCCCAGTCACTATCGGAACAGGTACCTCTTGAGCAGTCTTATCCATTGATTTCAAGATCCTCTCAAAATCCTCGCCATCGAATCCTTCCTGAATTATCATTGAATTCCCTAAAGCCAAGGGCTTTGCCCCCATGACGGCTAAGTCATTCACCGTGCCACTTACCGCTAATCTTCCCACGTCTCCGCCAGGGAAAAATAAGGGCTTAACTGTGTGACCATCTATGGTGAATACTAAATGTTTATCTCCAAAAGGAATCGTTGCTCCATCATCCAAAGCCTCTAACCCAATTCCGCCTGCCGAATTCAAGGTTACATTCTTTAAAATGACCTCTTTAATAAGCTCTCCCATTAATTCTCCACCAGCTCCATGTTCCAGCTTAATTTTCATGAGTTATCACCCTCTCAAGTGTGATTCTCCTTACACTTTGCCTGGTCTTTATAACCAACAGACGGTTTAAATACTTTCTGAAAGAGGCATTTTTGAGGGCCATTTTAAGCCTCACTTTCAGTCAATATCCGGAGAAGCACTCTGTAAAATAAATACGTGGAAACCAGAGGATAAATCAAACCCAACAAGTGTACGCCATAATAGGAAGCATATCCAACATATGGAAGAGAAATGAAGAGCTTTCCTATGATGTTCTCCTTGTTCACATACCAGGCATCGGCATGCTCTCTGTTATCTCCCTTTGTTATGTAAATAACTCCTTTCCCCATCTCTTTTATATCCACCACCCTATGGAGCACTTTGTATTTCTTTTTTGAAAGCTCCACCTCGTAAAGAATAACATCACCAATCTTAATGTCGTTTCTTGGAGACACTATTACCAAGGAAAAGGGCTTTATCATAGGTTCCATAGAATCCGTTAAAACTATCACACTCTTAAATCCAAGCAAGTGAAGAAGAACAAACAATATCAACGCAAAAAATAAAATGTAACCTAAGAGGGTTTCCAAGAACTGCCTCAT
Source organism: Thermococcus argininiproducens (assembly GCF_023746595.1). Taxonomy (NCBI): domain Archaea; kingdom Methanobacteriati; phylum Methanobacteriota; class Thermococci; order Thermococcales; family Thermococcaceae; genus Thermococcus; species Thermococcus argininiproducens. Next base: position 91,422 of record NZ_CP080572.1, read on the forward strand.
TTTCCGCACCTCAAAAAATTAAAAGAGATAATGAATTCATGGCCCTTGAACAACAACTGCAACGTTTTCCACTTGGCTTATTTGAACCTGAGTTGGAAAATTTATTGGCAGAGATGTTCCCATTGGGAGATCAACACTTGGAGTATAACTTCCAACTGCAAGTAGATTACTCGAATTATCATAGAGCTTTACATAAATTGTTGAGCCCGCTGAAACATCCTTATCAAATGAGACCTCCACTCCGGTTATATAGTCAGGGTTTGTGCTGTTAAGCAAGAATTTAATGTTCCCATTATCCACAGGAGAGGTCACAGGGGCAGAACCTTCACCAATGTTCTGGACGTTTAGGTTTATCACTGGAACTGCCAGAGCGGCGTTTACTAACAAAAATGTAAGAGCTGATAACAGGGCCAAAACTTTCTTATTTCCCCCAATCAATCTTACCTCCCTCATTCTGCCACCTCCCCAGCGTTATTCAGCAAAAGGGACTAAAGGTCTCCCTTTAAAAAGTTATCTAACTAATAATAGTAAAGAATACACGATTTACATTAATAAACATTCCAAAATTTGTTTAGCTACTTAAACCAAAACCTTGTCACAAGGTTTATAATAGCAGAAAGGGGCAACACATAGTGGGAAAACTATGAAACGGGCCATGCTTCCCTTTATAATTTTCATGCTTTTCCTGGTATGTTCTCTTGTCCTTTCCTATACCTATATCCAGATAATTCCCCAACAACTTGGAGAAGGGAGACTTTATATATGCAAACTTCCTGTTAGTTTATCCCTCCCAGAAGCAAACAAAGAATACTCCGCAGAGATTTTAATAGACCCAGAAACAGTTCCGCTCTGGGGCAAACGGGGGTATGTGTATGCAACCCTAGATGAAAACGGCACTCAACCCATTTATTATTGGGTCAAAAACTCCACAACAATCTGGATTGATATCCCTCCCACCAACAGCACATCCATTAAAATCTTTATCTGGTATTGTGGCCTCGATAACCCATACAAGGATTACGAAAACAGTACAAAGTTTTTGAGTGTTTACAAACTCCCGCACTCCCTCGAAAACACCACAGTATACCTAAAATTCAAATGAAAAAAGTTAAAGGATAAGATCCTCTCTGGTTAGATATCCCTCAAGATAAAGACCTCCAAGGAAAGCCTGTCCAACGTTTATGCCATTGTCTCCTCTTGGCACCTCGTGAGTTGTGTAAAACCTGAGACCGTTGCTTTCCACAATCTTTCTAATTGTCTTAACAATCAGTTCATTGTAAGCCACTCCACCGCTGAGAGCCACGTTTTTAATACCAAACTCCTTGGCCTTCTCAACCGTTACTTCCCCAAAGGTCCTTCCCAGAGCCAGGTGAATGGAATACGCAATATCCGCGGGGTTTGCTTTGCTTTCTAAAACCTGTCTAAAGAGTTCTTCAATCTTGAGTTCCTCTCCCTCAACTGGAATACTGAATCCTAAGTCATTCTTTCCTCTAAATGCAACGCCTTCAAGCTTCATCGCAGGTTCTCCCTCGTAAGTCCTTCTATAAGCAACGTTAAGAAGAACGGCGAATGCATCAAGAACCCTTCCCGTAGAGGAGGCATAGCTAACGTTTATATCTCTGGCTAGCTGATTTAGGATAACATTGAACTCAACTTTTCCATACCTTAAGTTCTCAATGGCCCTTGGGCAGCATTTTCTGACTAACTCTTCTATCTCTTCCACACTGTACATCTTGTTTAAAATACCCACTAAAGCCCTTAGTGGATAATAGCTGGCTAAGTCACCACCAGGAAGAGGATAATAGCTTATGTGTGCCAATCTTTCAACATCTTCATAGCTGAGGTAGACGACTTCCCCTCCCCAAGTGTGCCCATCACTTCCATAACCAACTCCATCCAGAGCTATGCCTACAACTCCATCAAGTTTATTCTCGGCCATCACAGAGGCAACGTGGGCATAATGGTGCTGAACCTGGAGGAACTCCACCCCCTCCTCTTCCGCCATTTCCATGGCGAGCTTTGTGGTGTTGTAAAGGGGATGAAGATCGGCGACTACCAGATCTAAGTTTTTAACTCTGAGAATCTTCTTGAAGTGTGTCACCGCGTCTCTCATAAACTCCAGAACTTCCACCTTTGACGTATTTCCAATGTATTGGCTTGGATAAACTTTGGAGTTCTTTGCAATACCAAAGGCATTCATAAGCTCTGCACCAACTGCTATCCCATTATATTCAAAGGGAATCTCTACTGGAAGGGGTACAAACCCCCTGCTCCTTCTTATTACAGCCCTCCTTCCATCAACAAATCTTATCACGCTATCATCGGTTCTGTTGAGTATTTTCCTATTGTGAAGAAGGAAGTAATCGGCCAACTCTTTCAGTTCTTTAAATGCCCTCTCGTTATCTATGACCATTGGCATTCCGGGATAATTTGCAGATGTCATAACATAAACCGGGCTCTTTGAGTAGTGGAAAAGTATGTAATGTGTACCCGCATATGGTAGCATGACTCCGATTGTTGGGAGTCCAGGAGCCAGAGACTCCGGCAATGGGAACGGTTCTTTTTTCCTTAGAGCCACTATTGGCTTTCTATACCCTAAAAGTTCTTGCTTTTCAACTTCATTTACTATGGCAAATTCCTCAACTGTTTCCAAATCCCTTGCCATTATTGCAAATGGCTGTTCGGGCCTGAGAATTCTCTTCCTGAGTTCTCTTACAACTTCCTCATTTGCGGCATCGCACGCTATGTGTATCCCACCAATCCCCTTTATGGCCACTATGTAGCCTTTGTCTATTAATTCTGCAGCCCTTTTTAGGGGATCACCTGTTAGCTCTTCCCCTTCGTTGGTGTAGAGACGATAGCTTGGGCCACATACAGGACAGCAAACAGGCTCAGCGTGATATCTTCTATTCAACGGATCCTTATACTCGCTCTCACAGTAATCACACATATCAAATTCTCTCATTGTTGTATTAATCCTGTCATAGGGCAGATCTTCTATTATAGTAAACCTGGGCCCGCAGTTGGTGCACACTATAAATGGATACATGTACCTTTTATCCGCCGGATCAAAAAGCTCTCTAAGACAATCATCACATATGCTAACATCAGGAGGTATAACCGAATCCCCTCCTCCACCGCCATTGGAACTTTTCTCAATGTAGAATCTGTCAAAACCCTGAAGCGGAAGCTCTTTTGTTTTTATCTTCTCTACCCTTGCCAGAGGAGGTGCCTTATCCTTGAGATCTTTCAAAAATGCTCTTATATTCTCCTCTTTACCCTCAACAACAATTTCAACTCCCGCATCACCAAGATTTTTAACATAGCCTCTCAAACCGTGTTCATGAGCGATTCTGTAGATGAAGGGTCTGAAACCGACTCCCTGAACTATCCCCTCAACGTGAATATGATAAGTTTTCACTACTCCCACCTATTCCAGAATCGAAAAAAGGGCATTTATACCTTTTCAAAACCAAAAGTTAAAAACTAATGAAGAGTTTTTAACCCAAGGTTGCTAGACTAAAGGTTTAACCAACAAAAAGACTAAAAATGACAAGAATTATAATTTCAATGGTGTACCCGTTATGTATATCATCGTAGTTTACGATGTGAACGTTTCTCGAGTAAATAAAGTGAAGAAGTTTTTGAGACAGCATTTAATCTGGGTTCAAAATAGCGTCTTTGAAGGGGAAGTTACACTAGCCGAATACGAGAGAATTAAAAAAGGAATTAAAGAGCTTATTGATGAGGATGAAGACTCCGTGATCATTTACAAGTTAAGATCAAGGCCAAAAAGAAAGAGTATTGGAATAGAGAAGAATCCGGTGGAGGAATTATTTAGCACATATTGACCTAAAAATACACCTTTTACATTCCCAGTTAAAGCGTAGTTTCGGGTCTTTGGGGAATTCTCCATTCTCTATGGATTCAATGAGCTCAATGATGCCTCTGGCTCTCTTCAAAAACGCCTTAAATGCCTTTGAATCTTTTTTAATTTCTAGCTTTTTCCATGGAATTAGCTCATTATGTCGAAATATCCATAGGTGTCCAAATTCTGCATCAGGAAGCATGTTTAGATACGCATTTAGCTGCTCTGTATACGCGTTCAACACACTATCCTCTTCAACATCACTAAGGTTTTCAGGTATTTTTTCGTAAGAGAACTCACTAAAGAACTTAAACTCGAACACGTGTTCTCCTATTACAAGATCAATCCTACCAGTTAAAAGCCATCCTTCTCCCAAGTCGTATGAGACTTCTTTTTCTATCTCAGGATTAGCCTCAATATCGCCCTGCAAATATGGCCATGAATCCTTGATAAGCCCTAAAAGGCCCATGTGAAGTACCTGGCCTAGTATCTTTTCCTTATTTTTCTCTCCAAAAAACCTAACGTCGTACCGAGTGGTTAAAGCTGCCCTCAAAGGACAAAAAGAAACAGAAGTCACTCTGATGGTCCTTTTAGGTCCCCTGATATTCCCATACTTAAGAAGGTTTTCCAATCGCTTTCCAAACTCCTCTATGTTCCCCACCCCCTAAAACCACGCCACCAGCGGCTCATACTCTTGACCCCCAACGAGGTGCTTAATTAATTTATATGCCTCAAGTCTTATTAGCCTTTGCTTGGTGACGTTTTTCTTTAGTTTTGGATGCCTCACGCTTTTTCTCATTTCCTCGTTGATTGCTCTCAAAACAATCCTCTTGCCATCATCGTTGAGCAAAACTCCATTTAGATCATCCCTGAAATGTTCCTTCTTAATTACACCTTGCCTAACAAGCCTATTGGCCACGCGGTCAGCAATTATCGGCTTGAAAATCTCACTAAGATCGAGGGCAAGAGAAAACCTCCTCTCACCGGGTTCATGTAAATAGCTAATGGTCGGGCTTAGCTGTGTGTTGTAGAGCTCACTAACTATTGTCGCATAAAGCCTAGAATTGAGAAAGCTTATCAGTGCATTCATTTCATTCTGGGGAGGCCTTCTAGTTCTTTTTATAATTTTAAACCCCTTTGGGAGAACACTATCCCAGAGAGCGTAGTATTTCTGTCTTATTCTTGCTTCAACGTTCATTATATCGGTTATCTTTTCAACCTCCTCAAGCTCCTTCAAAAGTCCATCAAAAGATACTTTCACTTTCCAGCGCTTCAGATTCTGCTCCATGTTCCTGCCCGCGCCGACAACAAAGAGTTTTGCCAGTTTAAGCCTTTTTTCTTTATCAAGGTAGTGTTTCGCCTGTTTAATGAGCAGATCTCCAGAATGGAGACTCTCCTTTGGATAAAAACTCCCATCATAGTGACCATAATGGTTGAAGAAATGAATTGCTATCCCCTTTTGGGCCAGAAAGTGAAGGGCCTGCGAGGTTATGTTCACATGGCCGTAAACGTAGATGTCGTAAATACCCTCAATTGCCAGCGGCCTTCTCCCCTGAGCGTTCTCAAAGTAGAGTGTATTTTCCCTTCGGGAGAGGGTTCCATCCGAGAGTAAAGTTAAGGAGCGCTTTCTCATTGTATCACACCCAACATAGTTCGTAATAAGCGCACTTTTTACATTTCTTTGATTTTACCGGAGTTGGAGGTATAGAAAGAGACTTTATCTCTTCAACTTCTTTTATAGCCCTTTCCACGTCCTCTTCATGACCATTGAGTATTATTTCTTTTGTTTCCCTAAGCTTTGGATAGTTGAGAATGGCTTTTGCTTTAATGCCCAGCCTTTTGAGGTAGTAGAGGTAATAAAGAGCCTGCATTTCGTGGGCCTTTTCCATTGACCTTCCCTTTTTGATTTCATGGATCTCAATGATATCCCCCTTCTTGATGAAATCAATGGCAATTGGGCCGATCTTAATGTTCTTCTCTTCACCAAAGTAGCTTTTTTCATGGAGGAATTTTCCTAGATCTACCCATTCGCTCTCCTGCTCCATTGTGACTCCGTGGGAAAAGTACCAGAGCTTTGTTTTGCAGATGAAGAGGTAGTTTATTTCTGTGCCGCGGATGAGAAGTTCGTCTGGGAGATAGGGATCCATATTAATCACCAATGAGTATTATAAATTGATTTATAACAAATGAAACTGTAATTTTCATTATAGTTTTGGCTATAACTTGCGTTACACTTGTTATTGGAACACCAACAACTGTAATTTCTATTACTACATTCTAATCTACACTATTTCCTCTTTCTCACAGACGTTAATCTCATCAATAAATTCAGATAACCTTTTGGAATCAAAGTAACCAACTTCATTCGAATAGAGAAATCTTGAACTAGACAGTGTTGGGAAGTTGTGATACGTACTTGGAAAACTATCCTCGGAAAATAACCACCATATTGGGATTGGAGTAAGGTATTCCTTTATTTTTTGAAGTCTGTACTTACTACTGCTAGCCAGTATATCGGCAATCTTGTCAATAAAACATTCTGGAATGACTAGGATTGTGTTTGTTTCCCTGAAATTAAGGATTTTATCTAGCTCTTTATCGTTTAAATCTATTGAGAAAAAGTATCTTGTATCATTATCCCATTTTTGAATGTATTTGTCAATCTCTTTTAACTTGGTTTTATCTAGTTTTAATGAACTCTCTTTAAACTGCTCTATTAGTTCAAATTCTGTTTTAATATTTCCATCAAACTCCTCTAAAATGGTTTTCGCTAAGCTTAATTCATCTAAATTGTAAGGATAACGTCTTCTATCATCTAGTTCGGACGGTTTTAGGATTTTTACATTTTCATTATTTGTGAAAGTTGAATACCTATTAACTCTTCCGAACCTCTGAATTAAGGAAGATAGTGGCGCAAGTTCTGTGAATAGATAATCAAAAGACATATCAAGGCTTACTTCAGCAACCTGTGTAGAAACAAAAACAAAACCTTTAGACATCCTTGAGAACTTTTCTAATTGGATTTCTTTTTCTTTTCTGTCCTTGTATGTAAATCTTGAGTGTAGGATAAGTATCTCCCTGATCTTATAGTGATGTTTTAGTAAAAGATAGATTTTGATGGCTTTTTCTACTGTGTTACATACAACTAATACATTTCCATCCTGTGTTCTTTCTGCTATTTTCTCGAGAGTAGTAGGATCAGTAATATCTTCTTCACTAATAGAATATATATATCTCCTTCTTCTTTTATATTCTTCAGTAAAATCAAATGAAGTCGGAGATATATAGAAGCTAACCAAGTTTTCTAACGCTGGGTGCACAGTAGCTGACATAAACACTGTTTTGATATTGTAGTTGAACTCTTGGTTATATTTCTGTATGAAATTCAGGAGGATGTAGAGTCCACTTATCGGATAAAGATGAAACTCATCGAAGATAAATATTGAATTTCTAAAGTGAAATCTTTTGAGGAAATATTTCCCTACGTGAAGGAAAGTTAAGATTATCTGATCAAGCGTTGTTAAAGTAACAGGACTCATAAATGATCTTGAAATAAAAAGTTCCCAATCAACACTTCTTTCATAATCTTTCTGTTTTGTTACTTTTTCAACATCGGCAAAATAATAATTATCCTCAACCTTCATTTTCAGGATTTTTTTAATTGTTTCTTTCATTTTCCTTATTGATGTTATTGTCGGAAGAACATAGATTATATGAGTTGGAGTTTTGGTAGAGGCTATTGTTAAAGAGGCAAACGTTTTTCCCCATCCAGTAGGAGCTGAGAATAAGATATGTTCACCAGAGTTTGCCATATTCAGGAATAGCTCCCACTTTTTCTCATTAAATTGTAACCCTTTATCTTTTACATATCTTTGTAATCCTTGTTTAATATCTGTTTCCCTAAAAGAAGGTTTCTCTTTAATAATTTCGTTTTCACTTTCAAACATTGCTGAAACAATGTCTGTGGTCTTAAAAATTCCAAAGAGATCCACATAAATCACATTTTCTCTTTTGTTCCTTTCAATGAATTCATTAAGTTGTTTCGTTTCTTGATAAATTAAACGAAATACACTATTGTAGTCAATAGGGAACTGTATTCTTCCAAGGACATTTTTAGCTAGGTAATTTGGATGTGAAAGAATTGGAGTTAAATGGGAATGATGCCTTAAGATGAAATAAAATATTTTAGGATCTTTAATGTTAGAATATCTTAAAAACAGATAAGCTGAAAGCGCAGAATGAGGTGGTTTTTTCTTTTTAGTTATGTCCCATCTTGGATTCAACTTCCCTAAATCATGCCACCATGCCAATGTTTTTAATATTTTTTCATGATCTTGTAGCCTATGCTTCTGTGCCAGAATCTTAGAAACTCTAATAATTTCCTCAATATGTTGCTTTAATGATTTTTCTTGTTGCTCGTTTTTATGTGATGTTTTTGAGAGTATATCCAATCCTAAATTTAGCAACATCTTTTCATTTATCATTAAATCACCATAAATGGTGGATATAATGGAACTCCATCTATAGTCGAAATCTTTTGTTTTAGGTTTAATTCAACATTCCATCCCATAATAACGAATTTAGGTTCACCTGAATACACATAAGGGAGATTGTAAACGATTCCGTTGTCTAATATTCTCAGTGAGTTTAATAATGATTGAGGCACATAGGAATCTTTTATAGTGTCTTTTTCTTCATACTCATCATACAGCTGAGGGTTTTCAATTTCTGAGATAATGAACTCACTTATTCCACCGTATGGTACAAACTCAAAATCAAAAGTTTGAATTCGCTCATAGAGATTATTAATGAGTTTCTGCTTACCCCAAATTGCAAAGCGGTATTTTGGCTTTACTAAAAGCATAAGTTCTTCAGTAGTCCTATCTTCTCTTCCTCTCTTTAACTTTAATAACTGTGCATTTTCCCTTGCAATTCCATTTATGCTAAGCAGCTTAGCACCTGCTTTAAATTGTTCTCTCTCCCTAATGTACGCCTCTCTACTTTTTCCAAGAATAGAAAAGAAGAACCCAAGGACTGTTGTTGGTAATGGTATTAAGTAGGATGTCCTGCTTTTCATGGTTGTGTGAACCCTAAAGTGTGCCAAGTCAAATAAAACATCAACTGTTAACCCTTTTTCCATACTCCACTCACCAGCCAAGTTGCCAGTTTTTCAATATCTTTTTTAGGAACTAAGCCTTTTTTCAATTCATATGTTTCTAAAAATTCCTTTTTTTCATTAATTTGGTAAGGCACAAGCTCTTTTTTGAATTGATATTCTTCAGATGCTTTCCAAACAGGATACAATCTTTCTCCGGCATAGATAATTGTTGAGATGTGCTCTGCCATAGCGAAGTAGTTTGTTCTTCTAGGATATGCCCAGCCTTCATTTAGCAAAATTTCTAATAATGCACTTACCCGTTTTATCCTTTCTTCGTCAGGAAGGATATACGTATTATCTTGCTTTGTTATCCTGCCTTCTTTAGTGTATTCATCCCATTTTTTAACTTGGTCAGTCTTTTCATTTTCAGCAAATATTCCCACTCTTTCTGTAATTACAATTTTCATAAGACCAATAAAGTCGGCAACTTCTGTCTCAAATGGTGTTGGATTCACACTACCTACCTTCTTTGGAAATCTGCCTCCAAAGTCAATTTGTATTGGCGTGTGTTCTACTGCAATTACTGGAGACAATGAAACCGGGGCTTGTCTTGGTTTTTGTTGATTTCCTTTGATATAAAGATACCCAAATAAGTCGTTATCTACATATTTTATTGGGTCACCACTATCAGCAAGTTTGTTACCTTCTCCAATTCTAAATGGATCAACTTCAAATCCCCATTCTGCAAGCTTTTCTCTTATTCCTCTTTTGACAGCTCTTGCAGAGACAAACGGATAGACTTCTCCACTTGTAGATACTAACTTCTTTATCCTTATTCTGTCCCCATCAACTTCATTTGCATTTACATTCCCAGAGACACGAGTTAATAGCCCAATAACGATTTTTCTCATGTTTTTCACCCCCCATTAGTTTTGTTACTACCTCCAGCATACGAATTCCATAGTGTAACAACAAATTCATTCTTTAAAATCAAAAATTCTCTTATTGGCAAGGTAACAAGCTTTTCAGGCAGTGTAATTTTTATTCCTTCTCTCTCTAGCCTTGGTAAGTATGAGACAAGAGTTTCAACAAAGTATACTGGAACTTCTTCATTTTTTATGTCCATTATTATTCTCTTTAAGAGGCTTTTTTGGGTTTCTCCTTTTTTTGCTAGTTCCCCAATTTTCAAAGCTATTGCTTTTATCTGTTTTTTCAATTTTTCAAAATCCTCATTCACAGTTTCACCTCCAAAAAATTTTGTTTGGACATAATTCACGTAATAAATCTTTCTAAGCTTGTATGTTTTGTTCTCTCTTTTTGCTCTTAATTCTAGGGATATCTTCTCCCCTATTACTTTTGAAAGCTTATTTACGTTTAAATAACCTTCAACAAGTATTGAAAATGCTAAATCAGAAAGTAATGAATAGTAAGAATCTACAATATTCTTATTTTGAAGAGATGGTGGTACAAGGGACTCTAAGAATGTTATAAATTTTGGCTTTGGATATTCCAGCTCTTCGAAAAACAAGTCATATAATCGCGAAAGATTGCCGATTGGATGATATACTGCAGACCATTTGTTTCCTCCGCTATTGCTTAAAATTAATGCCTCAAATGATAAATTTTCAAAAAGTTTATCCTGATCTTCGAATTGCATTGTGTTTAAGATGGTACTAAGCAAAAGTAAGAGAGTGAAATATGCTGCCGATGGACGAGGGGGTAAATAATACGTGATCTTTTTATCAAAATATTCCTCTTCAATTCTACCTGTCTTAATCTCAAAATCAAAAATTCCCCCTCGTAAGGTGTAATCTCTAATTATTTTTTCAATTCCTGGATTATTTGTCCTAATACCGATGATAACACGTTGTTTTAGCCTTCTTCCCTCAAACTTTGTTAAGTCAACATAATAGAAAGTCAAAAGCCAATATAGTACGTCTTTTCTAGTTTTTTCATCTGAACCTAGTTTGTAGTCGTAAAACTGATAATTGGGAGCTTCACTCTTTTGGAGTAGTGTGGGAAAATGAGAAGAGCTTATATTCTTTGTTGTCATCAAATAATTCAGGATTATTTCTATGGCTTCCTTTGGTGTATTTGCATCTTTAAATCGATGAGCCAGATTCGGTATCGCTCCAGCAAGAACAGCGTTTAGTAATCCATCGAAATTCAATGGTACCTTCCTCGATTTCCCATTTTGTGAAATCTTACCAACCCAGTGAACTCGTTTATCAATTAATTTCTCGATCTTTTCTAATGTGATTTCTTCCCTCATTTCTCTCTCCTCCCATCAACTTTCACCATCCCAAATCCTATCGAGTTCTTTTCACCAAAACCTGCTTGATAACCAACTTTCAGAAGCTCCTCATCCCCATAAGCCTTGAAAACAAGATGCCATGCTCTTTGATATATCCCCGGCTTGACTTCAAACTTTTTTGGTTTCGCCTTGAGCACTTTGATCTCAAACTCATCAGGGGGATTTTTTCCATAAAGAAGAACGTATTTTTCCTTTAGATTCTCCTTCAAGTTTTCATAAAACTTATCCTCCATTGGGCCCAAATCATAAATCTTCAGCTTTCCAAACGAGGGCTTTAATGTTGTCACTGCTATGGGAGAAAGCGTCGAGTAAGTCTTTCCACTATATGAACTCGGCTCGGGAAGTGCTCTGACAGTCTCCGCATAAAACTTCTCCCTCCATAGAATTACTTCTGGGTTTTGGAGAAGACCGCCAATAAAAGCCTCTGCTATCTCTGGAATGGGTGTCGAGAAATAAAAGAACGCTTTTCCAGCTCCAATGAAATAGGGTAAACCATCGATAAATCTTCTGTTTTCAGCCATAAAAAGAGAGTACGTGAAAAGTTTAGGCACTTTTGGCCTGTGAAGGGCAAGGCTCAACTCGGGATTTACGCTTTGAATCCTTCGATAAATGAGGCCTTGAAGGTAATGCTGATGATTGTAAGGCACCTTAAACTCCGAATTCTCAGGAGCAAAGCGAATCAGGAACCTCAAGCTCATACCTCCATTAAGAGGATAGCTCAAAGTGACATTACCCTCTCAATATATTTAAGGTTTACGAAAATGGTTTGAAAAAGCCTCTAACTGCAGGAGATGGGTTTTATTTTAAATCTTAGAGAAAGCATATAAAACGGAAAAAGAACCCAATAAATGAGGATATTTTAACTATATTATTACTGGGACAAGAGAGTCCTTCAAAAGATACCGCAGATCCAAAGGAATACCCCTAAAAAAGGCAAGCCAAAAGGCCTTGGAAAAGTGTTAATACTGGTTCAGTGCGCTATTTAGACAAAGTGGGATCAGCGAAAATGTGATACAAAAGAAGTTAGAAAACTTCCAGACCCCTATTAACGTTTCTTTTTCTGTTTGCCTGCGTTATAAAAATTCCTCGATGAATTCTTTTGGTGTTAAGATGTAGAACTCATGGGAATTCAGCCTGAATTTTCTTGTTTTATCCCTGATTTTAAGCAAGTGTTTTCTATCGTAAGTTATCAAGAACCCAGCTTTAGCATTGTAAACAACATCAAGAAACGGAATATCATTTTCATCTTTCACAAGCTCCTTAATGCGTTTACTCCGTTGGAAGCTCTTTTTGACGGGGATCCTCTTAGAAAATGTTAGCATGATTTCAAGGTATCTCATGGCTTCATCCATGGATAAATGTTTGAGAACCTTCTTAGATTGTATTTTAGCTTTATACTCACGAAGTGTTTTTAGAGAAGCATAATTAACAACATTGCCTTCAACTAATAGTTTTAGAAGATCAAAAGCATATCCTCTAGTAGAAATCGCACCAGCAATTAAAACAGAGGTATCAATGACTACTCTAAACCGAGTTTTTTGAGCTTTCTTTCGATTTCTCTCCATCTCTTGATTTCCTCCTCAGCCTCGTAATAAATCCTAACGGCCTCTCCTTCACTAATCTTTCTCTTTCCTTCCTGAGACTTAAGGAATTCTAATGCATCCTTCTTACTTATCTTCTTGGTCTTAATCTTCTTTAAGTTGGCTTTCCATTCATAATACTCAATAAGCTCTTTAGGCGAAACGCCAACAGCCTTTGCAACTTCATTAATGAGAAGTCTAACACCTTCCGAGTTTTTTACTTTTGTAGCCACCCAACTCACCATTCTAACTTTTGCATTAATTATTTAAAAATTTGGTGAAAAAGAGATAGAATTCAAGGCTTATACATACTTCTCATTAATAGTATATTACAGTGGAGTCGTGCTTTCAATTCTTCTAAAGTCTTATTGGAACTTTGAGATAAAAGAGTATCAGCATTCTGAACTAGAAGCCTTTCAATTCTTCTAAAGTCTTATTGGAACTTTTAGAAATAGCAAAAATGGGAGCTAGGTATGTGACTTTCAATTCTTCTAAAGTCTTATTGGAACCTGGCCAACTCGATAAGTTTGGCCTTATCAACTTTCTTCTTTCAATTCTTCTAAAGTCTTATTGGAACCCTCCCTTCGTGGTCATAGAGCTTATTGATAATGAATCTTTCAATTCTTCTAAAGTCTTATTGGAACTATTGGGCTTTGAGCGATGAGTTTGGCTCAAAGCTTCTTTCAATTCTTCTAAAGTCTTATTGGAACGACGAATTCAAAAAATCTGAAGTAGCACTAATTTTCTTTCAATTCTTCTAAAGTCTTATTGGAACGGTTACGAATTGGCTGAGACCATCAAAGAAATACCTGCTTTCAATTCTTCTAAAGTCTTATTGGAACAAGACAAATTAGATTTTACTAAAATGACTGTTAACGACTTTCAATTCTTCTAAAGTCTTATTGGAACGAAGAGCAAAATTACTACTTCAGTCTTGTATATTCCTTATCTTTCAATTCTTCTAAAGTCTTATTGGAACGTATATCTACATAAGGGTACAGCAAACATACAACTTTCAATTCTTCTAAAGTCTTATTGGAACTTTGAGATAAAAGAGTATCAGCATTCTGAACTAGAAGCCTTTCAATTCTTCTAAAGTCTTATTGGAACTTTTAGAAATAGCAAAAATGGGAGCTAGGTATGTGACTTTCAATTCTTCTAAAGTCTTATTGGAACCTGGCCAACTCGATAAGTTTGGCCTTATCAACTTTCTTCTTTCAATTCTTCTAAAGTCTTATTGGAACCCTCCCTTCGTGGTCATAGAGCTTATTGATAATGAATCTTTCAATTCTTCTAAAGTCTTATTGGAACTTTATCTCGGGATCATGAGTGCATTAATCCCACTTAGCTTTCAATTCTTCTAAAGTCTTATTGGAACGAAAATTTCAGATTTGCTGAAAGCTCACATTCTGATCTTTCAATTCTTCTAAAGTCTTATTGGAACCTAGCTTTTGGGCCTTATTCATTCCCTCCGCACTAATCTTTCAATTCTTCTAAAGTCTTATTGGAACAGGGGCGAATTTTCCTCTAAATCCCCTATAAAACTATTAGAATACTTGAATTATATAAGGTTTTCTCCAAAGGGTCAATAATTGGGTCCCCACGAGCCTTTAATTCAGGAGCCTACATTAAACCCCAAGCGAATTAACCCCCTCAAAAATTTGGAAAATTTTAAGGTACGATATTGTTCACGAGACTTCCAGAGAACATATGGAATTCCAAATTAAAATTAAATGCATTATAAAATCTTAAAAGTGAAAAGATTCATTTTCCACTAGGAGAAAGTATTAAAGAAGTCTCAAGAACCCTCCACTCAGAATTTCGAAAAAAATTCGTTACAAAAATTTAGAATTCTTGTAACCATTTGGGTGATAGTAACAAATGGTAACTAAAGACTTCCAAATTACCCAGAATACCCTAAATCCAAAAACAAACACTCAAAAAAGAGAAAACCAAAAAATAAGGCTTCCGAACAAGTATCGAAAAATTTTCAATAACCCTCATAAAGCCTGTAGGCCAAAAACTTTGGAAGGCCCGCATCAATTATCTTTTTTACAGCCTCATCAATGTCATACTCCACCCTCTCAAAGATAATCTCATTACTATCAGTGTCTATGAAAGCATAGGCCGCCCTCCAGTCCCCATCCCTCGGTTGGCCCACTCCACCGGGGTTTATTATTCTCCTATTTCCAATCTCCTTAAGCATCTGCATGTGTGTATGGCCCAAAATAAGGTTTCTCTGCTTAAAATATTTCAAAATCTCTAAAAATTCACTATCAGGGTACCAGGGAAATACATATTCATCCAGAGGGGCCCGTGGGGAACCGTGGATTATAAGAAAACTCTCGCCATCAACGTCAAATAACTGCCTTACAGGGAGTTTCCGGATAAATTCAAGGTTCTCAATGGTCATAACTTTCTCATGCCATCTTATTGCCTCTCTTGCATAGGGGTTAAATCCCCAACTTATACCAAAAGCAATTGCATTATCATGGTTTCCCCTAACGCATAGAATTTCCCTCTTCTCCATTTGCTCTTTAAAAAAGTCCACAACTTCGTTTGGGTTGGCCCCATAACCGACCAAATCGCCCATGCAAAAAATCACATCTGCTTTTTTAACCTCTCTCCAGACTGCCTCTAGGGCCTCTAGGTTTGAATGGATGTCGCTTATGAGTCCAATCAGCATGATATTTAATTGTCACAAAAGATTAAATCATTTTCTCAGCAGATTTTCTTAACTTCACCTACATAGCTTGGACTCACCTCATAAAACTCCTCTATAAGCCTCTGAAGTTTCTTTGATAGTTCAATTTGGACTCCCCACGAACCTTCGATGTATCCTTTGGCTGCCATCCTCCCAAGAAACTTCTTCATCTCCTCGCTTAATGGAGAAGGCTTGCATCTAGCCCAGGGCGTTCCCGGCAGGGGCATGAAGTAATGGGCTCTCACTTTTCCTCCTTTGCGCATTATCCATTTCATGAACTCAATACTCTTTCTCTGGCTTTCCTCGTTCTCGTTTGGAAGGCCCACTATAAAGTCCACCACTGGCTCTATGTCGTATTCAAGCATGTATTCGACAGCCTGTTTTACATGTTCCGTTGTATGCACGCGATGCATTGCTCTAAGCATATCATCATCCCCACTTTGGGCTCCTATGGCCAGTCTCCTATTGTCGGCATACTTCAAGAGAAGCTCTAGCGTTTCAGGTTTGATGAATTCCGGCCTTACCTCACTTGGGAAAGTTCCGTAGAACAATCTCCTTCCTTCTTCCCTGAGGGGTTGAAGGGCCTTTAAGAGGGCTTCAAGTTTGTTCAGGTTTAAAATAGCTCCAGGAGATCCGTAGGCGAAGGCGTTTGGAGTTATGTAGCGCATGTCTTTCATTCTCTTGGAGTACTTCACTATCTGATCTATCGGCCTGTGGCGCATTCTAAAGCCTTTGACGTAGGGAGTCTGACAGTAATAGCAACCAAAGGGACATCCCCGACTTATTTCTATTGGAGCTATTAAGCGGGAACTTTCGGCAAACGGAGGGAACTTTGTGAAGTCATCAACCCTAGCAAAGCCTGTAAAAGTAAACTCATCGTTTAAATAGAAAGCCAACCCTTGAATATTTAACAAATCTCTCGTCAGTCTAAAATCGCTCCTCTTTAGCAGACTCAAGAGCTGAAATATGATCTCCTCTCCCTCACCAATGGCCGCTATGTCAAAACCCAGATGATTTAAGGTGTGCTTTGGCATTGCAGTTGCGTGATAACCACCAGCAACTAAAAGAGCATTGGTATTTTCTTTTAGGATTTTAACTTCTTCCTGAACGTCCCATATCTCTTCAGTGAAGAAAGAGTAAAGAACTACTTTGGGCCTTGCCTTTAAAATCTCGGCAAAATCTTTTGTTATCAGAAGCTCGCCAATATCGAAACCCTGGGCTTCTAAAGCTCCCAAGAGATGCACAAAAGCATTGTGATTGCGGCGTGTCATTCTAATAGCTATCCCATGCATGATAAAAACTCAGAAGAGGGTTTTAAAATATTTGCCCAAATTGTAGAAAAGACAAAAGAAAGAAAGGCTATCAAGCTTTGATAGCGAGTTTGATGTCCTCTGCTTTGACTGTCTTTCTGCCGGCGTGCTTTGCAAGGTCAACGGCCTTCTTAGCGATCTCCATAGCCTTCTCCTCAAGGTGCTCGGCCATAACCTTTGCAGCCTCTTCACTAACTCTTGGTGCACCAGCCTTTCTAATCAACCTATCAATTGGGGCAATTGGCAACTCAGCCATACCCAACACCTCCTAAAGTTGTGTAAATTGGTATTTGCATTTTATTTTATGAAAGAAGTTATATATAAACCTTTCGGAAAAGAGGCCCTTTTAGGCAAATACTCGGATAGTCACCATACATTTGGGGACAGTTAAAACATCTCACCAGTGGATAAAGAGAGTGAGAAATTTTATAGGGTTTGGTCTCTACAGTTCGAAAATAGAGGAATCCCCACAGTTGCTGATTTCTTTTATATTTATCACCCTTTGATTTGATGTTTAGCATTATTGACCATACAGATCCAGAAAAACATTGCAAAGTATGTAGCAGTTTAGCAAGAATGAATCATGGGGCAGAGCGGCCTATATTGGAGTGGAATAGGGTCCCCTTTACTATTTTTCTTTTCCACATATATGTCCCGCAATGGTTATATTATCCTCTGCAAATTCTATTCTATAAAGTATCGAGGTGGTAAAAATGCCAGAGAAGTTTGATAAGATATACGACTACTATGTCGACAAGACCTACGAGCCCAACTTCAAAAGAGATATTGTAGCTGTTTTCAGAGTGACTCCTGCAGATGGCTACACTATAGAACAAGCCGCCGGTGCTGTGGCAGCCGAAAGCTCCACCGGGACATGGACTACTCTTTACCAATGGTATGAAGAGGAAAGATGGAGCGATCTCTCAGCAAAGGCCTATGATTTCCATGACATGGAAGACGGAAGCTGGATAGTGAAAATAGCCTATCCGGCCCATGCCTTTGAAGAATGGAACCTCCCCGGCCTTCTTGCATCAATAGCAGGTAATGTCTTTGGGATGAAGAGAGTAAAGGGATTAAGGCTCGAAGACCTTTACCTACCGGAAATAGTGCTCCGAGACTTTAGCGGACCCAATAAGGGTATCGAAGGAGTAAGAGAAATACTTGAAATCAGAGACAGGCCCATTTATGGTGTAGTCCCCAAACCAAAGGTTGGCTACTCCCCCGAAGAGCTAGAAAAACTATCTTATGAACTTCTATCTGCAGGGGCAGATTATATGAAAGACGACGAAAACCTGACTGGCCCCTGGTACAACCGCTTTGAAGAAAGGGCTGACGTAATGGCAAGAGTTATAGACAAAGTGGAATCAGAAACTGGAGAAAAGAAAACATGGTTCGCAAACATAACCGCTGATATCAGGGAAATGGAAAACAGACTTGAGATTC
The DNA here is from genome assembly GCF_023746595.1 of Thermococcus argininiproducens. Taxonomy (NCBI): domain Archaea; kingdom Methanobacteriati; phylum Methanobacteriota; class Thermococci; order Thermococcales; family Thermococcaceae; genus Thermococcus; species Thermococcus argininiproducens. Next base: position 109,739 of record NZ_CP080572.1, read on the forward strand.
TAGCCGAATACGGCCTGCCCCACGCAATGGTCGATGTTGTAATAGTCGGATGGGGCAACTTAGAATATATACGAGATCTAGCAGAAGACTATGACATCGCTTTACACGCCCACAGAGCCATGCATGCCACCTTCACAAGAAACCCCTACCACGGAATATCAATGTTCGTCCTTGCAAAACTCTACAGGATAATCGGCCTTGATCAGCTTCACGTTGGAACTGCTGGGGCTGGAAAGCTCGAGGGTGGAAAGTGGGATGTTATACAAAATGCCAGAATCTTAAGGGAGAAGCACTATAAACCGGAAGATAATGATGTATTCCACTTGGAGCAGAAGTTCTACCACATTAAGCCAGCATTCCCAACAAGTTCCGGTGGACTTCACCCTGGAAACTTGCCTGCAGTCATAGAAGCCCTTGGAACTGATATAGTCCTCCAATTGGGTGGAGGTACATTGGGACACCCAGATGGGCCAGCTGCTGGAGCCAAAGCAGTTAGACAGGCATTGGATGCCATCATCCAAGGAATCTCACTGGATGAGTACGCAAAGACTCACAAAGAGCTAGCAAGGGCCCTCGAAAAGTGGGGCCATGTCACTCCAGTTTGACGGATTTTCTCTCTTCTTTTTGTCTCTTATTCGAACATTACTCCCAAAAGCCATTTATTACCTTCCATTAATTTGAAAATGGTGAAAGCTCATGCATCCAGAAGGGTTCTTAGAAGTTATCACAGGTCCCATGTTTGCCGGAAAAACAAGCGAGCTCATTAAGAGGATTGAAAGGCAAATATTTGCAAAAAGAAAAGCGGCCCTTTTCAAGCCATCTATAGATAATCGCTACAGTGAAGATAAAGTCGTGGCCCATAACGGACTAAGCTACGAAGCTTTTGTTGTGCCGACAACGGAAGAAGGAGTTGAGATGATATACCGGAAAACTAAAGAAGAAGGCTTTGAGGTTATAGGCGTCGATGAAGTGCAGTTCTTCCCTATGTCAATAGTAGGAATTCTCAACAAACTGGCCGATGAGGGCATTTATGTCATCGCTTCTGGACTTAACTTAGATTTCAAAGGGGACGCTTTTGAGGTTACGAAAGAACTACTGGCAATGGCGGATAACATAGTGTATCTAACAGCAATATGCAGTGTTTGTGGAGGAGAGGCCACAAGAACCCAAAGACTCATAAATGGAAAACCAGCTCCCCGTGACTCACCTAGAATACTCGTGGGTGGAATGGAGGCCTATGAAGCAAGATGCAGGAAACATCACATAGTACCTTAGACTACATCGAAGCTTATCTCCAAAAGCTCTTTGCTTTTCCTAAACCTAACTTTCCTGATCTTTATCTCCCCAATTTCTCCGGTTGTTTTTGTATGGTCTTTGTTGCAAGCATTCACGTTCCATCCCTCAATAACAACTATCTTGAGCGTTCTCACTTCAGATGGAATTGGAAAGAGGTCATACATATCCTCCCCAAATCTGCTTTCTGCCTCTTCTCTTGGGAGCTCATATACTTTAATTGGAACATTTTCTTTGATTTTCCTATTAGCAAGCCCTTCGATCATTGTAATCTCCTCTTTCGTAGGCTTTCTGTTGAACTTAACCGTTAATCTCCCATGATTACCATCTACATGAACGCTTGCCGTCCACTTGGCCCCTTCACCCAAAACCCTCACAACGGCCCCTTTAAGGACATGAAGAGCCGTATGAGTTTTGATCTCCATTTCACACCCTCCCTTTACAAAATTCCTTTTCTATAAGCTAGCTCGGCATTTAAAATTGAACCCCCAGCGGCTCCCCTAATAAGATTGTGTCCTAAAGTGACATATTTAAACTCCCCTTCACCAATTCTTTCCAATCTTCCAACCGTAACCGTCATACCATTGCCCAAATCCCTATGAAGCCTCGGCTGTGGGATTTCTTCATAGACAATCGGCTTTGCATATGAGGGCAGTTTCAGCTCTTTCAATGGGTCAAAGCAACCTAATACTTTTTTAAGCTCCTCAACTTCGGCATCTTCCTCAAGTTCTATGAAAACAGCTTCTGTGTGTCCATGTAAAACCGGAACCCTCACGGTCAAGGCCGAGATTTTGAGCCTTGCTGGAGTTATCCTATCTTTTTCAAATCTTCCCAGTATTTTCCTCGATTCATTCTCAATTTTCTTCTCTTCTCCCTCTATGTAGGGTATGACATTATCAAAAATCTGTACTGCACTTAACCCTTTAAAACCCGCTCCTGAGATTGCCTGCATGGTTGCAACGTTAACTTTCTTTAACCCAAAGCCCGAGAGTGCTTTAACAGATAACACGAGTATGGCCGTAGAACAGTTCGGATTCGTGATTATGAACCCCTCCCAGCCACGCTTTTCCCTCTGCACTTCAACCAAACTTAGGTGTTCCCCGTTTATCTCAGGAACTAAAATAGGAACATCTTCTTCATATCGGTGTGAGGAGGCATTGGAAAATACTGGAATTTTCTCTGCAAGCTTTTTTTCAACTTTTCCAGCAATTGAAGAGGGAAGGGCCGAGAAGACTAAATCTGCATTTCCATCAAACTCTTCCAGGCTTTCTATCCTCATCTCTCCTATCTCCTCAGATACCTCCCACGTAGCGAGTTCTCTAAACCTCTTCCCTCTCGATCTCTGGGAAGCTATGAGGTATTTCACATCAAACCAAGGATGGTTCTCCAGGAGTCTTATAAAGCTCTGGCCCACCAATCCCGTTGCTCCTAAAATTGCTATCTCCATTAAAGAACCTCCTTGAATGCCTCTAAGCTTGGCTCTATTGGTTCTGGAAGCTCAAAGCCCTCAAGAATTATGTTAGGATCCTTTAGCCCGTGTCCCGTCGTTATCAGAACCACGCTCTCATCTTCTTCGATTTCATTCCTTAGCTTCATTAACCCGGCAAGAGAGGAAGCAGATGCTGGCTCAACAAATATTCCTTCCTTCGATGCAAGCATTTTCTGGGCTTTCAGTATCTCTTCATCACTCACACTCTCCAAAACCCCTCTAGACTCTTCAACGGCCCGCCAGGCTTTTGGCCAGTTGGCTGGATTTCCAATTCTTATAGCAGTTGCAACTGTCTCGGGCTTCTCAAGGGGTTTGAACTCCCTCCTCTCCTTCCACGCTCTAGCCAGAGGTGATGCTCCCTCCGCCTGGATTCCAATCATTTGAGGGAGTTTATCTATAAAACCAGCTTCGTAAAGCTCTTTAAATCCTTTCCAAATTGCCGAGATGTTTCCCGCATTTCCCACGGGCAGGATAACCTTATCAGGAACAAACCCAAGCTGATCGAAGATTTCAAAAGCTATGGTCTTTTGGCCCTCTAACCGGAAGGGGTTTATGGAATTGAGCATGTAAACGCCCAACTCACTGCTGGCCTCCACCACGACCTTTAGCGCATCATCAAAGTTCCCTCTAACCGGAACCACTTTCGCACCATAAACTATTGCCTGTGCAAGCTTTCCTAATGCAATTTTTCCGCTTGGGACTAAAACATAGGCTTTTATGTTTGATTTGGCAGCATAGGCCGCTAAAGATGCTGAGGTATTGCCTGTAGAGGCACAGATCACCTTATCCATGCCAAGCTCTAGGGCTTTGCTAACTCCCACAGTCATCCCCCTATCCTTAAAAGAGCCCGTTGGATTGGCACCTTCGTTTTTCACGTAGACTTCTTTCATCCCAAGCTCAGTTTGCAGGTTCTCTAAGCGGTAGATGGGTGTTCCACCTTCGTTAAGTGAGACCCTTTTTTCAACCGGAATGAAGCTCTTGTATTTCCAGAGCGTTATATTTTTGCCATCGAAGATGTTCTCAACTTCCCCTAGATCTACGAGGACTTCAAGCAGACCACCACATTCACACCTGTATCTGACTTCTTCTGAACTATATTCTCTTCCACATTCTATACACCGCAAAATCATTCTGCTCCTCCTCCAACTCCGCTTATAAAGTATTCAGCTTTAATACCCTCCTCTTCAAAGGCTTCTACAACAGCCTTTCCAATTTCTTTAAGATTATCTCCAAGGGCAAATACCGCGGGCCCAGAACCAGAAATTGATAGCCCATAAGCCCCATTCTCCAGTGCCGCCCTTCTAACTTTATCGAACCATGCGATCAGGGGTTTCCTATATGGAATTGCCAGATAATCATCCAATAATCTCCCTGCCTCTTCTATATCCCCCTCTTCCAAAGCTAACACCAAAGAACTGGCAAGGGCTAAATTTTTGACGGCATCACGCAACGGTACGTATTTTGGTAAGAGTTCCCTTGCTTTTTTAGTACTCACCTTCACTTCAGGTAGCACTACAACTAGTTTGAGCTTTACATCAATTTTAACCACATTAAGGGGGAACAGAGAGTTCAGAACTACAAATCCCCCAAATAGGGCAGGAACTACATTATCTCCATGAGGAGTTCCAGAAGCCACTTTTTCTCCTTCCAAAGCTGCCCTTAGAATTGTCTCCTTATCCTCTACCCCTAAGAGCTTTGCGATTGCTAAGGCGCCACCTAAAGCAGAGGCTCCAGAACTGCCAAGCCCACTCGTTGGTCTTATTCCTTTCTTAATCTTCATTTTAAAGCCACTCTCAACTCCAACTTCCCCTAATAGAGATAAAGCCGAAACAGAGGCAACATTCCTACTCGGATCCTCTGGAACCTCATAACCCTCAACCTTCACCTCAACCTCATCGGCTAATTTGACCTCAATCACGTCCATTGGTTTTTCCAGACAAAGGCCAAAAACATCGAATCCTGGTCCAAAGTTTGCTATCGTAGCAGGAGCAGATACTTTCATTTAAAGATCACCTCGTGTAAATCATTTAAGCTATTCTCAAGTTCTTCTCTCTTCACTAGAAAGGAAATCCAATTCTTACCTTTTTTATAGATCGGAGCGTTGAAGTTCACTTCTCTAAGGCCCACAACCCCTATACACGCAAAATTTTCATTAACAGGCTTGTAGGTCAATATTGGAACTTCAGCACTGATATCTGAGACAAACGTCCCCAGGCGATAACTATCTGTTTTCCCAAGGATTACCGGCAGTCTACCCATTACGGGGCAGATAGACTTCTCGTGCAAAGCTCTCATTCCAAGCGCTGAAGCATTCAAAGCTTCTTCATATGATACAAACGGAAGAAGCTTGGCATCCTTAACTATCCTTGGATCAGCAGTGTATATTCCTCTGACGTCGCTCATTATCAAAACGGCCCTTGCTTCCAAGAGCGAGCCCAAGATCGTTGCAGTATAATCGCTCCCCCCTCTTCCAAGCGTTGTCCTAAGGCCCTTATAGCCTCCCAAAAACCCTGTAACAACTGGAACCTTTCCTTCGTTTAACAGCTTTTCAATGAGTTTTATCCTTTTTGCCGTCCCAGAGAAGTCCACTGCTGCATTCCCAAAGTTATCATCCGTTTTGATTACGTGCAAGGCGTCTACCACTTCACTTCTTATTCCTGAGTTCTCAAGGGCGTTTGCAAATATAATCACCGAAAGTCTTTCCCCAAAGGATAAAACATGATCTATGAAAGCCCCCTTATTTGGGAAGCGTCTCTCATTTTTCAGAACACATTCAAGCTCGACAAAGAGAGGTTCAAGTATATCACAGTCAACCCCGCTCTCATCAGCCAATATACTGTGTTTCCTTGCAATTTTGCCAATCACTGATTTATCCTTACTTTCAGCTAAACCCAAAAGAGCGTCTGTGACTCCCCTAAGGGCCGAAAGTACAACCACAACTTCATTCTCCTCGTGTAACTTCAAAACAAACTCTAAAGCTTCCCTAAAAGAGTCCTTGATAGAGCTTCCTCCAAATTTAACGACTATTCTCTTGTTGGAGAGTTTGTAAATCACCCATAATAGACCACCTATACAAGGATTCTTAACTCAAATATAACTTTTTTTGCAAATTTTTTGTCAGTAAGACGGAAATAATAGGGCCATATCTTCCAATACAGACAATATGTTGGATTTCTTTCTGTTTTTCTAATTCATGACAACCTCCTTAATTGGGTAAGAAAGTGTCAAATGACACAAAAAGTTATATATTATCACATAATATTTCCTGCCAGGTGAGAATATGGCAGAAGAAAAAGTTAGTGTTGCAAAGATTGTGAAAGAGATCGTCCTCTCCCGCCCAGCAATCAAAGAATGCTTGATTTTAGATGTTATAAATTACAGTGCCCTAGCAAGAGTTATTTTAAAAGAACTGGAAAAAGAAAACATCAAAACCTCAGCCGGAGCTGTAAAAATGGCTTTGATAAGAATAGGAGAGGACTTAAAGAAAGAGAGAACTTTCTTTGAAAAGAAAATCAAAAATGTGGTTGCAAAGACCGTTATTGAGCTCCAATCTGATCTAACAGTAATAACTGCCGAACGGAGAGCTGTATTAAATAATCTTGAACACCTCTTCAAAGTAATGGAAAACGCACGGTTTTTCCAACTTACTCAGGGAGTTGAGACATTTACACTAGTCCTTTCAAGCGAAGAAAAGGAGAAAGTACTTGAGATTATACAACCAAAGGCCATAGTTGATCTTATTGAGGAACAGACGGCAATAATTCTAATAAGCCCAGAAGAGATAATTGAGACCCCTGGAATTATCGCCATCATGACTTCAACCCTTTCATCAAGCGGAGTGAACATAACACAGGTAATATCCTGTCACAAAGATACAATATTTGTTCTTAACCGTAGGGATGCTCCAAAAGCATACCAGATACTTGAGGACATAATCCTAAAGATGAGAAAGACTTCAAAATAACTCTAGACTATCTTTTTCTTTCTGCTAAGTCCCACATCATGATTCACTGAGTCCGAATTTTGTTATATTTGTAACATTATTTGTAAATTTTAATATATTAGTTACAAAAAATATAAAAACGTTCTCTTTATCTCCACTTTGGTGATCTGTATGAAAATAGTTTTGGCCTATTCGGGAGGTCTGGACACCTCAATTATATTAAAGATGATGCAGGAGAAAATGAATGCCGAAGTGATTACAGTTACTGTAGATGTAGGACAAAAGGACGATTTTGAAAAGATCGAGGAGAAAGCACTCAAGCTTGGTGCATTAAAACACTATACTATAGATGCAAAGGCAGAATTTGTCGAGAAATACATTTTCAAAGCAATAAAGGCAAATGCACTTTATGAAGGATCCTACCCATTAGCCACAGCATTAGCCAGGCCTTTAATAGCAGAGAAAATTATTGAGGTAGCTAAAAAAGAAAACGCTGATGCAGTGGCCCATGGTTGTACTGGAAAGGGAAACGATCAAGTCAGGTTTGATTTGGCAATTAAAGCCCTCTACCCAGAAATTAAAATAATCGCTCCTGTTAGGGAGCTTAATCTTACAAGGGACTGGGAAATGGAATATGCAAAGAAAAATGGGATACCGGTTAAGGACAAGATCTACAGCATTGATGAAAATCTTTGGGGACGCTCAGTAGAAGGAGGAATTTTAGAAGATCCTTTTGAGGAGCCTCCAGAGGAGGTTTTTGAATGGACTCTTTCTCCTGAAAAAACACCAGAAAAACCGGAGTACCTTACAATAGACTTCGTAAATGGTGTTCCTATAGGGCTAGATGGAAAGAAAATGAATCCCGTGGAACTTGTAGAAACCTTAAACTTCATAGCAGGAAAGCATGGAGTCGGCAGGATAGATCACATTGAGGATAGGGCCGTTGGAATAAAGAGCAGGGAAGTCTATGAAGCCCCAGCAGCAATTACCCTAATAAAGGCCCATAAGGACCTAGAAAAGTTGATTCTCACAAAATGGGTTCTCGAGTTTAAGGAGATCGTTGATTCAAAATGGGCATGGCTCATTTATAATGGTCTCTGGTTCGAGCCACTTAGGGAGGCTCTAGATGCCTTCATAGATGAAGTTGAAACAAATATTACTGGATCTGTCAAAGTAAAATTCTACAAAGGGAGTATCAGCATAGTTGGAAGGTCGTCTGAGAATGCTCTTTACGATACAAAGCTTGCAACCTATGAAAAGTTCAGTACTTTTGATCAAAGGCTTGCAGTTGGCTTTATTGAGCTCTTTGGATTGCAGAGTGTTTTAGCTTACAGCACAAAACACAAGATAAACTCTCTATACACTCCCTCAACACCAGTGAAGGCAAAAAAGGTAGTTAGCTAGGTGGTGTTATGTATAGGAAAAACCTGCTAGGTGATGCTGACTTTAATATTCTAACTTACACTTCATCAATGGAGGAGGATAAGGAGATAGTTGGTGAAGTCATTGAAAGTCTAATCGTCCATGTAAAAGTGTTAACTACCCAAGGCCTGATTCCAGCGGGAAAAGGGCATAAAATATTGGAAGAACTCAAAAAACTCCTTCAAAATCCATCACCGTTATTTTCCATTAATTCTGAAGATATACATGAAGCTGTTGAGATTTATTTGAAAGAAAAGCTTGGGGATGATGAGGGATATTTAGCTTTGGGAAAAAGCAGGAACGATCATGTTTCAGCGGCCCTAAGGTTAAAGGTAAAGAAACTCTTAATTGAGCAGCTGAAAGAACTAATAACTCTAAGGAGAGTCCTTCTGGAGAAAGCAGAAGAGCATGTATATACAATAATGCCGGCTTTCACTCATTTACAACCAGCGCAGCCTTCAACTTTTGCCCACTACCTATGTTATATAGAAGAGGTCTTGGCTGATTATACAAAATCCTTGTTCTTTGCCCTCGAGATAGCCGATAATTCTCCTTTAGGAGGAGGTGCAGTTGGTGGAACAAGCGTTCCTCTGGACAGGAAGGCCCTAGCCAATGAGCTATTTAGTGGGATAGTAATTAATTCAATTAAGGCAACAAGCAGTAGGGATTTTCTGAGTATAGCATCGTCAATAGATGTTAACCTATCAGTATTCCTATCACGAATAGCTGAAGATATTGTTATCTTTTCAACACCCCAATTTGACTATTTGGTTTTACCCAAAGAGCATCTGGCAACAAGCAGCATGATGCCCCAGAAGAAAAATCCAGTAACCATGGAAATAGCTAGGGCTTGGGGTGCTGAAAGCATTGGATATCTAACAGCTTTGCTAGGAATCCTAAAAGCCCTTCCAACCGGTTACAATCTAGACATGCAAGAAGCAAATAAACATGCATTAATAATCTTAAAGAGGACTTTAGAAACGTTAAAAATTTTCTCAGACTTTTTCAAAAAGATTGGAGTCAATGAGAAAAAGTTGTTGATCGATTCAGAGATTTTCCCAATTTTAGCAACCGACATAGCCGAAAAAGTTTCTCTAAAAGAAGGAAAACCATATAGAGAAGTCTATGGAGAGATAGCAAAGCTGATAAAAGATTCTAAGAGTGTCGAGGAGCTCTATACTAAAGTTGAAGAACTTTACGGGATCAAAACAAACCTAGAGGAGGGTGTTAAGAAACCAGTTTTAGGTTCTCCAAATCCAACTAAGGTCAAGGAATACATTAAATTGGCAAAAACGGCCCTCAAAGAAGATCTTCTCAAGTTGAAGGAGGTGACCACATGCATGCATATTTGACAGCAGAAACTCAGGAAGGGCCAGAGAGCGGGAAAGAAGCATACTTAGTCCTAGAAGACGGCAGTATTTTTAAAGGCAAAGGATTTGGAAGTGAAGGCGTGAAGTATGGGGAGGTTGTTTTTACAACTGGAATGGTAGGTTACCCAGAATCGCTGACTGATCCCTCATACAAGGGGCAGATTCTAACCATGACGTATCCACTAATCGGAAACTATGGCGTTCCAAGCAAAAAAATAGCAGAAAATGGAGTTCCTATTCACTATGAATCAGATAAGATACAGGTCGAAGGATTCGTAGTTTCAAAACTCATGAAAAGCAATCACTGGGCAAGTGAAAAGAGTTTAGATAAATGGCTCGAAGAGGAAGGTATTCCCGGAATAGAAGGGATTGATACAAGGGCTTTGGTGAAAAAAATAAGGGAAAAAGGAGTCATGATGGGAGCTTTGGTTGTGGGGGATTATGAACTTAATAAAGTCACGGAGAAAGTGAAGAAGCTAAGCTACGATGAGATGAATTTCATAGACAAAGTTACTCCAAAAGAAATAGTTATTCATGAGTCCAAAAACTCAAATAAGAGTATTGTTATAGTCGATTGTGGGATTAAATATGGAATTCTACGGGAATTGCTGAAAAGGGGATTTGATGTAATAAGAATTCCTTATTATTACGATCCGATTGACGTCTTAGAGGAATTCAGTGCAGATGGAATTTTATTTAGCAATGGGCCTGGAAATCCTGCCTTGCTTAAAGAGTTAGTAAAAAAAGCTCAAGCGGTCATTGAGTACGACATTCCGACAATGGGGATCTGTTTGGGAAGCCAAATACTCTCCTTGGCAGACGGAGGAGAAATTTATAAGCTTAAGTATGGACATAGGGGAATTAACAAGCCAGTCAAAGACTTAAAGAGCGGAAAAGCATTTGTTACAACTCAAAATCACGGATATGCCGTGAAACCCAAAAGTTTAAATGAATTTAAAGTCTGGATGGTTAACATCGATGACGGGAGTGTTGAAGGAATTTATCATCCAAACAAACCAATAATTGCAACTCAATTCCACCCTGAAGCATCTCCCGGTCCCTTAGACTCAACATGGGTTTTTGATGTTTTTTCAAAGATGATTGAAGGTGAGGTTCATGGTTTCTAAAGTTCTTGTTCTGGGTTCTGGGGCAATAAAAATTGGCGAAGCTGCTGAATTTGATTACAGTGGGAGCCAAGCTTTAAAGGCCTTAAAAGAAGAAGAAATAGAAACAATCCTGATCAATCCTAATGTCGCAACAATTCAAACGAGCCACGAGATGGCAGACAAAGTTTACCTCCTTCCTCTTGAGGTTAAATTTGTTGAAGAGATTATAAAAAAAGAGAAACCAGATGGAATTTTGCTAGGATTTGGGGGGCAAAGTGCTCTATCTCTGGGTGTGGCCTTACATGACTATGGGATTCTAGAAAAGTACAACGTCAAAGTTCTTGGGACTCCTGTAGAGGGAATAAAGAAAGCCCTGAATAGGGAAAAATTTAGGGAAACAATGATCAAAAATAATCTCCCAATACCCCCCAGTAAAGCTGCCAAAAGCGTTGAAGAAGCCCTAAAGGTGGCCCAAGAGATAGGGTTCCCAGTCATGGTTAGAGTTAGCTTTAACTTAGGCGGAAGGGGGTCTTTTGTCGCTTGGAATGATGAAGAGTTTAAGGAATATATAATCAAGGCCTTCGCACAAAGTGAAATTGGTGAAGTCTTGGTAGAGAAGTACCTGAAAGGATGGAAGGAGATAGAATTCGAGGTCGTGAGGGATAAAGAAGGTAATGCCGTTGCTGTAGCATGTTTGGAGAATTTTGACCCAATGGGAGTTCATACAGGAGATTCCATAGTTGTTGCTCCCTCCCAAACTCTAACAAACAGAGAATATCAACTCCTGAGGAGTGCGGCCATAAAAGTTGCCGAGGCCATAGAGCTTATTGGAGAGTGCAACGTCCAGTTAGCCTTAGATCCCAAATCAGAAAAGTTTTACATAATCGAGACAAATCCAAGGATGAGCCGCTCTTCAGCTTTAGCAAGTAAAGTAACGGGTTATCCTTTAGCATACATAGCAGCAAAGTTAGCTTTAGGCCATACCCTGGATGAGCTTTCAAATGGAGTGACGGGAGTTACAACCGCTTTGTTTGAGCCAAGCCTAGATTATGTTGTTGTTAAAATGCCGAGGTGGGATTTAGAGAAGTTTGAGAACGCGAACAAGAAAATAAACACCGAGATGAAGAGTATTGGAGAAGTCATGGCAATAGGAAGGAATCTCCATGAGGCCTTCCAAAAAGCTATCCGAATGGTAGGGATTGGAGATGAGCTTATAGGAAAGTACTACGAGAGTGAAGAACCCTTGGAAAAGGTTATGGGCAGGATAAAGAATTACGAGCCTTATATGCCCATGCATATTGCAAAAGCTCTGAAATTGGGAGCAAGTGTCGACGAGATTCACCAGCTTACTGGAATAGATAAGTTTTACATTTACATAATTGAGGATCTCGTTAAAATCGCAGAAGCTTTGAAAAATCCAGACGAAGAAACAATAATAGAGGCCAAAAAGCTTGGATTTAGTGATGCACAAATAAAGGCCTTATCTGGCAGTGTCATTAAAAATACACTTCCATTTGTCAAGCAAATAGATACTTTGGCTGGAGAAGTACCTGCAAGGACGAATTATCTGTACATGACCTATGATGCACAAGAAAACGACATCCCCTACACAGAAAAGCCAAAGGTATTAATTTTGGGTGCAGGCGTGTTTAGGATTGGAGTTAGTGTGGAGTTCGACTGGGCTGTTGTAAATTTCGCAAATGCTGCAAAAAAGATGGGTTATGAGGTCATAGTTTTGAATTACAACCCAGAAACAGTTTCAACAGACTGGGACATTAACGACAAGCTCTATTTTGAGGAGATAACTCTTGAAAGAGTTTTGGATATTTACAATTTTGAGAACCCCGAGGGTGTCGTTGCCTTCGCCGGTGGACAGCTTGCAAATTCCTTGGCTAAAAAGCTTGAACAAAATGGAGTTAGGCTTCTGGGAACAAGAGGAACCAGTGTGGACATAGCCGAAAATAGAGCAAAGTTCTCAAAACTCTTAGAAAAGCTCAATATAAAACAACCGCCTTGGATTGAAGCTAAAAGCATTAAGGAAGTCTTAGATTTTGCTGATGAAGTGGGTTATCCTTTAATGATAAGGCCGAGTTATGTGTTGAGCGGAACTGCCATGAAAGTTGCCTACAACGAAAAGGAACTAAAAGAGTACCTCTCTTTGGCAGCAAACGTTTCTCCAGAACACCCCATTGTGGTCTCAAAGTTCTTAAACGCAATTGAAGCCGAGATAGATGCTGTTTCAGATGGAAAAAAGGTAGTTGGAATTACATTAGAGCATATAGAAAAAGCGGGAGTTCACAGCGGAGATGCCACAATGGTTACTCCCTATCGCTATCTAAAGGAGGAGCATGTGAAAAAGATGCATGAAATAGTCCTAGAGCTTGCATTGGCTTTAGGGATTAAGGGGCCCTTTAACATACAATTCCTAGTCAATGATGATGTCTATGTGCTTGAGCTAAATCTGAGGACGAGTCGCTCTATGCCCTTCTCAAGTAAATCTAGGGGAGTTAACTTGATGGAGCTTTCAGCTCATGCAGTCTTTGGTGGGAAACTCCCATTAGGAAATGACTACGAGTATTACGAAGTCCCAGCAAAAGCCTTTGCTGTTAAAAGCCCTCAGTTTTCCTGGTCCCAGCTACAAAATGCATATCCTTTCTTGGGACCAGAAATGCGATCAACGGGAGAAGTTGCAAGTCTGGGATTCGACTTTGAGGATGCTCTGCTAAAAAGCTGGCTCTCTGTAAAACCAAACAAAATGCCAAAGTCAAATATCTTGGTCTATGGTTACGGTAAAGACTTACCAACATTATTGGAAACTGCAAAACTTCTCGAAACCTTGGGATATAATGTTTTTACATTAGAGGATAGCCTAATTTATGGAAATACTTTAAGCAAAGAAAAGGCGATAAATTTAATGAAATCAGGGAAAATTGAGCTGGTCATGACTTCTGGCCATGCAAAGGAGAAAGATTATCTTGTTAGGAGGACTGCAGTAGACTTAAATATCCCGATTGTCTTAGATGCAAACTTGGCTTATGAGCTTTCAAAAGCTTTTGCTTGGGCCAAACACAATTGCTTTGAGGTTAAAGAAGTTTCTGAGTATTATGCTCCAAAATTGCAAAAGACTATTAGCGAACCTTTAAAAGAGGTTATCTTTTAGGGAAGAATCCTTCCGAGAGGGAGGGGATGCAAACACTCTAAAAAGTGAGCACTGAAAAGTTTAAATACTCTTGCCAATAGTAATTAGTAGTTCAACAATTTGAAAAGTAGCCGGCGATTCTCCCGTTAGGGGGATAGCCGGTAGTGGCCGTGTGAACCGGCCCGTGAGAGTGAGGATTGTCCCGGTGAACTCTCACGAAGCCCCACTCGCAAGGGCGGGGCAGTTCACATTCATCAATTTTTTCTTGCACTGTGAAACTTCAAGTCTAAGTGTACGAAAAAATTTTCGAAACAATAGTATAGAATTTAGAAATATTATTTACATTTGACTGAGTTTAAGAAAAGATTTTCGAAAAATACCTAAGTTTTCCGAAAGATTTATATACCCTTCTTGAAATTTATGCTTGGTGATGCCTATTAAGGAACGCTCAAATACACTTTTTGGATCCAACACTAAGAGAGGAAGAGCAATCACCAACAGTCAGCTTTAATCTAGCTCAGAGACCAGAGACAACTATAGTTTTTGACTGTTTTAACGTTGGTTTTGTGGAGTTAGACTCTCCAGCAGTATATAGAGACGTTTCAAATGGAATAAACCAACAGCGCAGAATAACCGGGGCTGTTTTGAATGATGCCGTTCTTTTGGATTATTCGGGCCTAAATAGGAGTAATCCGGAATGCCGTCAAAAATCGAGTAAAGAGGGCAATTCAGCGTCTAACCTGGAGGTGGACACAATGAACACGAACGTTGCAAATGGAGTAATCCCAGAAATTGACCCAATAGAGTGGGATGAACTCTGGGTCGAGGAGATAAGAATCAATACCATTCCCACGTTATTCAGGAAATGATGTTATATTTAGAACAGAATATAGAAATTTAAAATTAGATGTTACAAAAGAAATTTAAATCTTCCAAATCTCGTGCAAATTAAAGAGATAGAAAATGGAGGTGGAAAAATGATTGAATGCCCTGTTTGTGGAGTTGAACTGGAAATCGGTAGTGTGGAAATACATGAGATAGTTGAATGCCCTGTTTGCAGTTCAGAACTTGAAGTGGTTAGTTTAGAACCGGTGATCTTAGAGGAACTCCCTGAGGTGGAAGAAGACTGGGGAGAGTAACATTCCCAAATTAAAGCTTTCATACCGTCTTGGAGGCCAAACAATGAAAATAGGCATAACATACACAATAATGCGCAAAGAGGAAATAATGCTTAGAGATAGAGCAAAAGAATATGGAGAAGTCTTTATGCTTCACGATAGAGAAACGATATTCCCAGAGAACTTTGACCTAGACGTCGTGATAATAAGAAACGTTAGCCACTTCAAAGCTCTGTACATGGCAAAGCTTTTTGAAAGTCATGGAATCCCAACGGTTAATCCATTCAATATAATTCTTGAAGCCGGCGATAAACTCTTTGCAACACTAAAACTTAGCGAAAAAGTCCAAGTGCCAAGATGGGCTGCCGCATTTGATAAAGAAAGTGCAATACAAGCAATGGAGAGAATTGGATATCCTGTGGTCATAAAACCTGTCTTTGGAAGCTGGGGAAGGATGGTTAGCAAAATAAACGATTTAGATGCAGCTGAAGGAATTGTCGAACATCGACAATGGATGGGAAATCCCCTTTACAAAGTTTATTACATCCAAGAATACGTTGAAAAACCTGGTAGAGACATCAGGAGCCATGTTATCGGAGGAGAATTCGTAACCGCTATTTACAGGTATTCTGACCATTGGGTAACTAACACTGCAAGAGGAGGAAAAGCTATTCCATGTGAAGATGAAGAAGTTAAAGAGATCTCAATCAAAGCATGGGAAGCTTTTGGAGAGGGGGCATTGGCAATAGACATATTTGAGAGCGATAGAGGATTGCTCGTTAATGAAGTCAATCCTGCCATGGAGTTCAAAAACGTGGTGAGAGTTACCGGTGTTGATGTAGCTAAAAAAATCGTTGAATATGCCGTTGAGGTGGCTAAGAAATGATAAAAGCAGCTGTTATCGGTGCAAGTGGTTACATTGGAGGAGAACTAGTTAGACTTTTGGCCATGCACCCAGAAGTTGAGATAAGTGCAGTAACCTCAAGACACCACAATGGGAAGAAAATCCACAAAGTTCATCCAAATTTAAGAGGACTAGACCTTAGGTTTACCAATAACTACAACTTTGATGCAGATGTGGTATTTTTAGCCGTTCCACACGGAACTTCAATGAAAATAATAGACGATTATGTGGAGAGTGCTAAGATAATTGACCTAAGCGCAGATTTTAGAGTAAGCTTAAATCTCTACAAAGAGTATTATGGAGAGCATTTAAAACCAGAGCTTATAGATGAGTTCGTTTATGGTTTGCCAGAAATTCATAGAGAGGAAATCAGAAGAGCAGAACTTATCGCAAATCCTGGTTGCAATGCAACAGCCGTAATTTTAGCGTTGTATCCATTTAAAGGAGAAATTAGTGAGGCCATAGTGGATTTAAAGGTTAGTTCAAGCGCCGGAGGAAGAAGGGAAAACGTAGCAAGCATTCATCCTGAAAGGAGTAACGTTGTTAGGATTTACAAACCATCTCACCATAGGCACGAAGCAGAAGTAAGACAAGAAACCAAAGTTAATGCCCAGTTTACAGTACATTCCGTTGATCTAATAAGGGGGCTTCTAGCAACGATCTACTTTAAGATGGAGATCAATGAAAAAGAGCTTTATAAAAAATATTTCCGCTATTTAAAAGAGCCATTTGTAAGGATAGTTAAGGAAAAAGGAGGAATGCAGAGGTTACCTGATCCAAAATATGTGATAGGGAGCAACTTCGCTGATATTGGCTTCACTTACGATGAGAGAAATCAAAGGGTGGTTCTCTTTTCAGCACTAGACAATTTGATTAAAGGTGGTGCTGGACAAGCGGTGCAAAACATGAATATAGCTTTTGGATTAGATGAAACTCTCGGCTTAAACTATTTACCGGTTTATCCCGTTTAGGTGGGAAAGATGAATATCCTTAAAATCGGAGGAAGCGTTTTAAATAAACTCGAAGAATTTGAACTTAAAGCAGATTTAATCGTTCATGGTGGCTCGGATTATGTTGATGCCCTATGTGAAAGGCTTGGAATTGAGATTAAGAAACTAACAAGCCCATCTGGAGTGGAGTTTAGATACACCCCAAAGGAAGTTCTGGAAGTTTATTTAATGGCTGTAATGAAAGCCAACAAGGATATCGTGACCCATCTTCAAAGTAGGGGGATCAATGCCGTAGGCTTGAGCGGTCTCGACTTTGGGATTGTAAAAGCCAAGAGAAAAAGAATAATCAAGGCCGTAATAGATGGTAAAAAGGTTGTGATCAGGGATGATTACTCTGGAAAAATCGAGAATATCGATACTAGCACTCTAATCGAGTTAATGAATCTTGGAATCCCCGTTATAGCACCAATAGCGATGAGTGAAACCTTTGAACCCCTAAATGTTGATGGAGATAAACTCGCAAAAGAGATAGCTCTAAGCCTAGAAGCTGATGAATTAACTTTCCTATCGGACACTGCTTTTTTAGTCAATGGAGAGGTTGTAGACAGGATAAGGGCTGAGGAACTTGAAGAGTTTCTTCCCTTTGCCGAGGGAGGTATGAAGAGGAAACTGCTAATGGCAAGGACTGCACTTGAAGGTGGTGTCAAAAAGGTCACCATTCAAGGCCTAAATGGCAGGACGGTGATTGAATGAGAGAAATGAGCCTTTACAAGAAAAGACTAAAGCTCGTTAAAGGAGAAGGGGTCTATGTTTGGGATGAAAATGGAAACAAATATCTAGATGCGATAGCTGGAATTGGCGTAGCCATATTGGGACATTCAAATGAAGAGTTAGCGAGTGCAATAAACGAGCAAATGAAAAAGCTTGTAGTTGCTGGCCCTATGTTTCACCACGAAGAGAAGGACGAAGCTCTAGAGGAGCTTTCCAGATTCCTAAGCTTTGAATATGCATATTTTGGAAATTCTGGGACTGAGGCCGTTGAAGCAGCTTTAAAATTTGCCCGCCTTTATACCGGCAAAAAAGAGATAATAGCGATGACAAAAGCCTTTCATGGGAGGACCTTTGGTTCCCTAAGCGCAACTTGGAAGAAAAAATATAGGGAAGGTTTTGAACCGTTAGTTCCTGGATTTAAACACATTCCATTCAACAACGTCGAGGCTGCAAAAGATGCCATAACTAAAGAGACTGCCGCTGTGATAGTTGAGCCGATTCAAGGAGAAGGCGGGATAATTCCAGCAAAAGCGGAGTTCATCAAAACTTTAAGAGATTTAACTCAAGATAACGGAGCCCTGTTAATAGTTGATGAGGTTCAAAGTGCTTTTAGAAGTGGGAAATTCCTAGCAATAGAGCACTACAAAATCCAGCCCGACATAGTTACAATGGGAAAAGGACTAGCAAATGGAATTCCAATTGGATTAACACTAACCAACTTTGATGTCCCAAGAGGAAAACATGGTTCAACCTTTGGAGGAAACCCTCTTGCCTGCAAGGCCATGGAAACAACATTAAAGATCTTAAGAAGAGAAAAACTCATAGAAAAAGCTGAGGAAAAGAGCATAAGTATAGAAGGTGACAAAGTAATAATGACTAGAGGAAAAGGGCTGATGCTTGGGATTCTTTTGAAGGAGAACGCTGGGAAATACGTAGAAAAGCTTCAAGAGAGAGGATTACTGGTAAACACGGCTGGAAATAAAGTAATCAGGCTTTTACCTCCATTAATAATCACAAAAGAACAGATGCTTTGGGTCAAGGAAACCATTGAAGGTGTTCTTAATGGTTAGTGAAGAGGAAAAAATCGAGTTTTTAAAGGAGCTAGTTAGTATTTACAGCCCTAGCGGCCAGGAAGAGGAGGTTGCCAAGTTCTTAGTTGAGAGTTTCGAGAGCTTTGGAGTCGATGCATATATTGATGAAGTGGGTAATGTCATAGCTGAGAAAAAGGGTAAGGGAAATAGAATTCTCTTAGCAGGCCATATGGACACGGTTGAAGGGGTAATTCCAGTTAAGATTGAAAATAACTATCTATGGGGAAGGGGTAGTGTTGATGCTAAAGGGCCCTTGGCAACTTTTTTCTTCGCATTCATTGAGAGCAAGGCAAATCTAATATTTGCATCCCTTGTGGATGAGGAAGGATTCTCAAAGGGTGCTAAAAATTTGAGTATTCCACAGCCGAATTTTATAATAATTGGAGAGCCAAGCGGCTTTGATGGAGTTACAATCGGTTATAAAGGAAGCTTGACGATGAAGTTTATAGAAAAAGTTGAGAAATTCCATGGAAGTCTAAGTTCAAAAGGTGCTGCAGAAAAGCTAATTGAAAAGTGGTTTGAAATAAGCAAGGATTTCAACGAAGGCTTTGATAAGCCAAATGGGAGGATTTTAAGGTTTGAGGCCTATGAGAGAGATTTTGACTTTTATGGAGAAATGATAGTCAATATTAGAACACCGATTGATTATCAACCACCGATTAAAGGAGAAATCTTAGATTTTGTCCCTGCCTACGAAGTCTCCGTAAAAAGTCCATTGGTTAGGACCTTTGTTAGAGCCATAAGAGAGAATGGCATAAAGCCAAGGCTTAAAAAGAAGAGCGGAACTGCAGATATGAACATCCTAGCTCCTAAGTTTAAGGTTGATGCTGTAGCATATGGCCCCGGCGATTCCAAATTGGATCATACTCCCCATGAACGGTTAAACCTAGAAGAATACTTGAAAGCGATAAAAGTGTTAAAAACGGCTTTGGAGGAAATTAAAATCTTACAACCCCCCAAAGAGTGATATAAACACCTAATTAGCTTTACAAAGGTCGTTAAGAATATTTATTTTTTATGAGCAAGAGAATACTGAGAGTTCATTGGTGAACTTGAGGGCAGATATGTGGTTGTAAACCACAAGATTTTTATAAGAGTTTGTGAATAATAATCACATGCTTAGTGTTGAAGAACTGAAAAGGATTATCATAACACAGCGGGAAGAAATGGATGAATTCTTAAACAGAGAAAGACTTATTGAAAGAGAAGTGGATGAGAAAAGACTGCTAAAGTTCCTTCAATATCCAAATATTCTGGCAATTCTTGGAGTTAGAAGATCTGGAAAATCCGTGTTAAGCTGGCTTTTGATGAGGGGCAAAAGATTTGGATATATAAACTTCTTTGATGAAAGATTGCTCGGCTTTTCACCAGAGGATTTTGAAAAGCTTGTACAGGCATTCCATGAGCTCTACGGGGACCTAGATTATTTCGTGTTTGATGAGATACAAAGCGTGCAAGGTTGGGAGAGATTCCTCTCAAGGGTGAGGACTTCAAAGAGAGTTATAATCACTGGAAGCAGTTCAAATCTCCTCTCTGGCGAGCTTTCAACAGTCCTAACAGGTAGATATGTGAGCTTTGAACTTTATCCCTTTAGCTTTAAAGAATTTTTGGAATTCAGAGGAATAAAGTTGGAAAAAAACTGGATGTACTCCACAAAAGAGACTGCTAAGGTCAAGAAAGCGCTGGAAGAATACATCAAAGTCGGTGGTTTTCCGGAAGCCTTGAAATTTGGTAGGATCTATCTTCAGACCATATACAGGGATATAGTGGAAAAGGATGTACTGTTTAGATATAAAATAAGGGATATTCAAGCTCTGAGGGAATTAGCCAAATATCTCGTCTCAAACTTTTCTAAAGAGATAACTTACGGCAAATTGAAGAATTTAATCAACATCAAGGACGTGCATACGGTGAAAAACTATGTTGAATACTTGGAGAGAGCATATTTAATTTTCCAAGTTAGAAGATTCTCGTTTAAACTAAAAAGCCAGATGTTATCTCCAAGAAAGGTCTATGCCGTTGATACTGGGTTGATAAATACTGTTTCGTTTAAATTCAGCGAAAACATTGGTAGATTGATGGAAAACCTTGTTTTTTTGGAACTTTTGAGAAGGAGAAGCTACAAATTCTCAGACGATGAGATTTATTACTGGAAAGACGCTAAAGGAGAGGTAGACTTCGTCGTTAAGAACAAAAACAAAGTTACACAGTTAATACAAGTTACGTATGAACTGAACAAAGAAAACTTTGAGAGAGAAGTTGCATCTCTGCTGAAGGCTTCAAAAGAGTTGAAGTGCAAGGAGTTGCTACTCATAACATGGGATCAGGAAGATACCACGAAAGAGGGAGTCAAAATAATGCCTCTCTGGAAGTGGTTGCTTCAGCCTTAAGCTTTATTTTTGAAGAGATTTAACAAGTTCTCTATAGCATCATTCACGTTTTTAGCATCCCTGCCAATCATCATAAACTCAAAATCCTTTCCGTATTCCTTTTTGTAATTTTCTACCAAAAAACCATCCTTTACCTCGTGAAAGCCTCGTTCTTTAGGGCGGGGATGCAGGAATTCTAAAATTCGATCCTCAAGTAGAAACCTTTTTAAACTCTTACAACGTAATAAGCTCTCGAAGAGGCCACTCCAAGGGCAACCTTTAGTGAGGGTTTCACTCGTGTCCCCCTGCATGGGGGAAGACGCCGTTAGGCGTCCCCTTAAAACCGCCTTCAAGTGGTTTAAAACTTTAAGGAGTGGCCTTTGGGGCGATAACCCCGAGCCAGCTCGGGCTGGTAGGGGTAACGGGCCGAAGACCCGGCCCGCGGGCTGAACCGAAACTCGCAAGAGGAATAGGTGATGGGCCCGCAAACCAATGAAAGCCTTGAAGGGTGAGGGTTATGACTCCCGAGAGGAGCCCTCGCCCTTCAGGGCGGGGAGGAGGTCAGCGTATCGCCAATATAAAATTAGAGAATAACAGCAATAATTATCGAATTCACATTCGTTCTGGTTGGGCCTGTTAATAGCAAAGCTTTAGCTTCTTTCAATGCTTCGTATGCATTGTGGGCCTTAAGAAACTCTTCCGCATCAATGCCTCTCTCCTTCAAAGTCTCCAGTGTGTAAGAGTCCACTAATCCTCCCGCTGCATCTGTAGGCCCATCCGTTCCATCTGTATCCATTGCCAAAACTGCTACACCCCTAAGTCCAGAAATCTTTCTAGCTATACTTAAAGCGAACTCCTGATTTGGTCCTCCAAGGCCTGACTCACCCTCAATAGTTACCGTTGTTTCCCCTCCGGCTATTAGGACACAAGGCCTCACAAAAGGCCTTCCTCTATGATAAATTTCCTCAATTATTGAACCAAAAACTATGGCAACCTCTCTGGCCTCTCCTTCAAGTGTGGTTGTTAAGATGTGAGCACTAATTCCCATCTCCTCAGCTTTTTTCTTTGCAGTTTCACATGCCAGGGCATTGCTCGCTATCAAAAAGTTGTGCACATTGGGCAAGTCTTCCTTAAGCGTTTCCTCCTTCTCCCCTCTTATTCCTAGCTCTATGTGCCTTTTCACGCTTTCTGGAAGTTTATCCCAAACGTTGTAGAGATTTAATATTCTATAAGCATCTTGGAAAGTTGTTGGATCTTTGACCGTTGGGCCAGAGGCTATTGCCTCAAGTGGATCGCCAACAACATCAGATAGAATTAAACTTATCAGAGTGCCTTTAACGAGTTTGGCCAATTTGCCACCCTTAACCTTAGAAATATGCTTTCTTACGGTGTTTATTTCATAGATTTTAGCGCCGCTTTTAAGGAGGAGCTCATTGGTTTTCATTTTATCTTCGAGACTTATTCCCTCCTCTGGAAGCATAAAAAGGGCACTTCCACCACCAGATATTAGAACAAGAAGAATATCATCCTCTTCAACTTTCTTCGCAAGCTCAATCCCAAGCTGGGCTCCTCTCATGGAGTTCTCATCAGGAATCGGATGCCCTGCTTCGATAACCTTAATTTTGCTCATTGGCAAAGCATAGCCGTATTTCGTGATGGCAATTCCTTCGGTTATTTTATCACCAAGAACATCTTCAATTGCTTTGGCCATTGCACAGGCCGCTTTTCCAAAGGCCAAAACATAGATTTTACCTTTTATTTGAAACACCTCTCCTTTGACAATAATTCTCTCATTCTCAAATTTCAGCACTCTTCTAACAGCCTCATAAGGGTCCGCACTTCTTATAGCATCTTTCATGAGGGTCAAGGCAATCGCTTTAGCTTTAACATCACCGTAGGATAAAAGCTCCTCCCGATTTACCATAAGACTCACCAGAACTAATTGTCCTTAGGATATTATAAAAGTTAAAGCTCATCATCCACTATCAACTCAATTATAACTTTTTGCTCTGGGTTTTTCAGCTTTTCCACGATATCTCGCTTTATATCCTTCGCCGCTTTGTTTGCCCTAATTGCTAGGGTCCTACCATCGATGTAGGTGCTCTTTCTTATTACCATTGAAACTTCGCTCTCAAAATTCAGTCTCTCATCCCCAAAAGCCTCAAGTTCATCAACAAGCCCATCAACAATTATTCGGATTTTAACTTTCTTTCCCCTCTTCAGAGCTTCCTTTAATTCATCACTCAACTCATTCAACCCTTTATTGGCCCTTATACATATTATACAATCGCCCTTGGGAGTCAGGTAGTCTTCTTTGGTTATTTCTAGTGTCGAGCGATGAGTAGCCCTCACATTCTCATGGCCATAGCAGATAATCCTCTCCCTAAGCATGTATAATCCTTAAAGGGAAGCTTTATAAATTTGGTTGGGAAAAGTTTAAAACAGCCTCACTTGAGTTGGGAGTGGTAATTCAAGATTATCGGAGGGATGAGGAATGGGAAACATTAAGCAACGTTTCATTAAGAGAACTGGGAGAGAACTCTTTAACAGATATCCAAATGAATTCACAAGAGATTTCGAGCACAACAAGAAAAAGGTTGAAGAGCTCACAAATATCACAAGCAAAACCATAAGAAACAGGATAGCAGGATACGTTACAAGGCTTGTAAGGCTTAAAGAAGAAGGAAAGATCCTTTAAACACGGAACTCTTTCTTTATCCTTTTTAGATCTTCAATTATTTCTCTGGGGAGTATACCCTCAAATTCTCGTAAGAGCTCATCAAAGTGGTTCTCGCTTTCTCTGGCAACTCTTAGCATGAGATTCCGCATATAAGTTTCGGCAAGCATTCTGACTTCCTCAAGCTCGCTTTTAATTCTCATGTACTCTTCTATCCTCCCCTCAATCTCATTTAGAAAGTCTGCAAGTTCCTTCATCTTTATCTCTATGGGCTCCCTAGACTTAATGAGCTGCTTTACCTCCTCGTACTCTTTAGTGACCCTTGGAATCTTTGGCTCATACATCTCAGTTCCAAAGGAGTACGGGGTTAAAAGTACCTCAAGTCTGATGCCGCGTTTGATCTGATAGTATTTTCTTGGCCTTCCTCTCGGGATTTTCTCTACTCTTCCCTCTATTAAACCAGCCCCCTCAAGAATCCGCAGATGTTCTAAAACAGCTTTTTGACCAACTCTCAGCTCTTTGGAAAGCTCACTCACGAAATAAGGTCTTTTAGTTAGCAGTAATAATATCCTTCGCCTAGTCTCGTTTCCGAGGACATCGAGCAATCTCCCATGCTCCTCCATTCTTTCCCACCTCAAGATGATCGTGACTCTTATCTAACTTAATGTGAATAAAATTCATACTTAAATCTTTTGGTGCATTATGACCAAAAACCACTTTAAGAATGAAGTCCAATAGCAAAAATGGTGATTTCATTATGAAAGTTATAGGAGACATTCACCTTGTGGATAACACGTTTGCAAACGTCTATCTCATAGTGAGAGATAACAAGCTCATAATAATAGACACCGGCCTGCCAGAAGAGTATGAGAAAATAATAAAATACATAGACAGCCTTGGCCGAATTCCGGAGGAAGTGGAGATTATTATAGCCACTCACGCTCATTATGACCATATAGGGGCACTGAAAGTCCTTAAAGAAGCCACGGGAGCAAAGGTTGCCGCTCATAAGGAGGAGATCCCATACATAAATGGGGAGAAAGTTTTCAAAAAAGGCTACACACCAGTTTCAGAGCCTGTTGATGTCGAGATTTCTCTAGAAGATGGGGATGAAATTAAAGGGCTTAAAGTTATTCACTCTCCCGGCCACACTCCTGGAAGCATTTGTTTGCTTGATCTAGAGACAAAGGCCCTATTTGTCGGTGACTTAGTTGTGGAGCAAAAGGGGGAGCTTTACGAGGTTCCACATCATTATTCCATTGACCCAATGAAGAACAGGGAAGCTATAAAGGAGCTTTTGGAGATTGATTTCAACCATTTGCTGCCGAGTCATGGAAATCCTGTCTTAAATGAGGGGAAGGAGAAGTTGAGGGAGTTAGTGGAAAGGTTTTTAAAGAGTGATTAATTTTGAGTTTTACTTAAACTCTATGAAAAGAAAATATAAAAATCCACTAATTATTGTCTAAGTTTTGTTAATCTTTCTAATTTATTCCCAGAGAAATAAATCGATCTAATATGATAAAGTAAAGAGAAATATTTTAATACTACTTTGAGATAGAGATCATTGGTGATCAATAATGCCGTATTGGCTTTGTATAACAAATAGAGAAAATTGGAAAATAATAAAGAACAATAATATCTGGGGTGTTCCAGAGAAGAGACACAAAAATACGCTCCTAAAAGTTAAACCTAAGGATAAAGTGATCATCTATATCAAGCAAGAAAAAGACCAGGAGGGAAACACTCTAGAGCCAAAGATTGTTGCTATTTACGAGGTTGTCAGTGAACCATTCAAGGACTCTAAAAAAGTGTTTAAAGCTCCAAAAAATAGTAATGAAACATATCCCTGGAGAATTAAACTTAAACTCATTAAGTCCGGCGAAATCGAATTTAAGCCTTTAATTCCAAAATTAAGTTTTATCAAGAACAAAAAGAAATGGTCAACACACTTATTCGGAAAAGCCATGCGTGAGATCCCAGAAGAAGATTATAAATTAATTGAGAAACTCCTTTAATTTCCTATTTCTTTTAAATTATACTGGAGGTAGGTATGTGATAGCAGCAGAAATTGAAATAAATGATTTTAAAATTTCTACAAAAAACGGAAAGAAGAGCCCAAATGATTTTATAATACAAGCAAAATTTCGGGGAAATAAGCGTCTTTTTACCCCCAAACACGCCCATTTTGTGATCGATTTCTACGGAAAACTTTGTTATAATAAAGAGATTGCCAAGAAATTATTTAATGCAATTAAAAAAGTTTATAGTGGAGAATCTCCTGAGAAGGTTCTAACTGATATGAATCCTGATGATATTAAACAGATTAACAATGCACCTGGTTACCCAATAGAGTATATTCTCTACACATTATGGTTGATTTTTGAGCAAGAAGACATTAATTATCCACGTTCTGAAGGATATAAAGGGAGACAACAACCATATCAGATGTTCCAAGATGTTTTGAATGGCATACATCCAGTAAATGCAATGAAAAAAACTGGACTTAGAATATAGAATAATTTTTAAAGCTTTAGAATAGCAATAAATTCGGTGAGAAGTTATGGACAGATATGTCCCAATGCGAGAAGTTCCATTTGACGAATATCTGGAATATGTAAAAACACATGATCATGTGATTATTGAGAACAGAAAAATTACAATTGGAAAATCCCTTCATATAAATACCTTCCAACCCTCTAAGTTCGAGTTGGAAAGTTCCACTGTGTGGAGTTTTCCTGACCGAGGAAAATGGGCCACTCATTATGCTAATGCTAAATACAGGGGGAATTGGGCCCCTCAAGTGCCAAGGAATTTGATCTTAAAATATACAAAGCCTAAAGAAGTAGTGTTAGATGCATTTTTAGGAAGTGGCACAACGTTGATAGAATGTAAGCTTTTAGGAAGACATGGAATCGGAATTGACATTAATTATGAAGCTCTAATGGTAGCATGGGATAGACTTAATTTCACATATACTCCCCAATTAGAGAAGAAAGCAGATTTAAGTGCATTTCTTCACGGAAAAGAAGAAAAAGAAGAAAAAGAGTGGATCGAACCTACAATAAAACTTTATCATGGGGATGCCAGAAATCTCGATAAAATAGATGATGAAAGTATAGATTTGATAGCTACCCATCCACCTTATGCCAATATTATTAGTTACAGTAAAAAAGCTAAATTAGAAGTTAAAGGGGATCTTTCTAAAGTTGTCTCAGTCGATGAATTTGTTGATGAAATGCAAAAAGTCGCTAGTGAGTTTTATAGGGTTCTAAAACCTGGCAGGCATGCTGCCATACTTATGGGAGATACAAGAAGGCACAGGCATTATGTGCCTATTGCTTTTAGAGTTATGGAAGCATTTTTGGAAGTGGGTTTTATATTGAAAGAAGACATTATAAAGTTGCAACACAATATGATTGGTACAATTCCTTGGAAAAAATGGCATCGGGATTTCCATTTAATCGCTCATGAGCACTTGTTTATATTTAGAAAGCCAGGAAAAGGAGAAAACGTTAGAAAATTTAAAGAAAGTATAAAATGGTGGATGGGTTAGTAATTAATTTATGTTTTAGTAATTACTAGAATTGATAATTAAATAGTTTAATAAGACGTAAGATATTTAACGTTTCGTTCAATAAAGAAATATAGTGGGGATACTCAATGACAGGTACTGGGGAATTAAGAGAGATTTATCATGCATTATTGGAGATTGAATATAATAAATATGAGTCCACTAAACATCTAAATGATACATTTCTTGAGGAGGCGGATTTGAAAAGGTATCCAGATGAAGTTATCTTAGAACTTTTGTCGAGAGGATTTCTTATTAAGTTAGGAAAGAACAAGTATAGAACTATTCATATGGATATTGCAGTTAGGAGTGTTGATGTTAGATCAAGTTATTTTGGGAATAAGCGTATTTTGGAATATCAACTATTACGCCGAAAAGTACCTGTTTTACGGAGAGACTATTTAGACTTAACGAATTCTGAGCATCCAAGGTATAAGACATTTTTTACACTTCTTTTGAGCATTATTCATGATGAGGAATTAGTAAGGATTTTGATAGATAGTCTGGTTAAGGGGAACATTCGAGGATTGTCAAAATATCAGTTTGATTCTATTCGAACAATTCTTACGAGTAGTAACTCTCCAGTAGTTGTCTCAGCACCCACAGGTTTTGGAAAAACATTTGTTTATTTTGTTCCAATATTGGTTGAGGCATTAAAGGCAAAAAAAGATAATATTCCTGGGCCAAAGGCCGTTCTATTTTATCCGAGGAAGACACTTGAATCAGATCAAATGAGTGAGATGATATCTGTTCTGTATCACCTTAATGAAATCCTTCCGGATTCTATTGGGAAAATAACTATAGCTATTGATGATGGCAACACAAAACGATTAGATAAGATAGAAGAGGGGGAATTATTTAGAGGAATTAGGGACCCTATAACTGGAGAACAACTTAAAATTAAAAAAACGACCTCTGAAGCATTTGTTGAGATAAATGGAAAAAGAGTTGATTGGATTCTTATTGACAAGGATTCTATCCGGGAGAATCCTCCTGATATCCTAATTACTAATATTTGGGCTTATCAGTATAAACTAGTGGATAGAAGATATTGGAAGGGATATCTTTCTGATAAGATTAAATATTTTGTATTTGATGAAGTACATACATATAGAGGTATTGGAGCAGGGATTCTTAGATACTTTATTCGCTCTATTATGTCATTAATTTCTCCTCGGGCAAAGTTAATATTATCTTCCGCTACAATTCCGAAAATAAAAGATTTTGTTGAAGAGATTACAGGGTATCCATATATAAAATTTGCAAAAGCTGTTTATAGTGAGTCTATTCATGGGATTGATTTCTATAAGTATGAGCTATATCTTTTACTCGGGATCTCTCCAGGAATTCACTGGGGAACTTATACATATGAGTTGGCATTATATCTTGCTATATTGAATAGGCTCTATGAATATGCTAAAAAGTCCAAATTACAAACAATTACTTTCATTGATTCTATAAAAGAAATTGATAGGCTTAAATCTCAGACTATCCAAGCTATAACTCTTGCTGATGACCGTATTCTCCCCC
The DNA here is from genome assembly GCF_023746595.1 of Thermococcus argininiproducens. Classification (NCBI taxonomy): domain Archaea; kingdom Methanobacteriati; phylum Methanobacteriota; class Thermococci; order Thermococcales; family Thermococcaceae; genus Thermococcus; species Thermococcus argininiproducens. The sequence continues at coordinate 138,482 of NZ_CP080572.1, forward strand.
ATTTAAACAAGGAAATGCATTCCAATCCAGAAGACTCGTTTGTCTATTGGATATATAATCCTAATATAGTGGATGATCAAAATAGTTTAGAAAAGATAATCAAAGAGTTGGAAAAGAAGATTGAGCATCATTATTCGAGTAGGGCAGATAGATACGAAATTGAAGAAAGATTGAAACGTAAAGACATTGATGTTATTTATGCTACTAATACTCTTGAGTTGGGAGTGAATTATAGTTCTGTATCTATTGTAGTTAATGCTGGGATACCTCTTTCTAAAGAAAGTATAATTCAAAGAATGGGGAGAGCTGGAAGAAACAGTAAGGATACATTAAATACTGCCGTAGGTATAGTGATTATTCGTAATAATCCATTAGAATATTATTATTTGTACACAGGTTTAGAGGAGTTGTTGGATATTAGTAAAGCTCCTAAGATTCCGGTCTCTTATAATAATCATTTTGTTATATTGTTTTCGGCATTACTTTACTCGGCATTTGATTTAAGTAGACGTGGGATGAAAAACAAAATTAGGGTGGGGGATGAGGATTCTCTAGTTTCAGCAATAGAAGATCTATGGATGTACTATCTTGCCAATAAGAGTGAGATTCAAAAACGATTGGGATTTCCAGAATTCCCCGAGAAATTGGAAGCTAGAGTTACTAAGCTCCTCGACTTAATTAAACAACCCGATATTGGTTCTAAATGTGATAAGTATAAAGAAAGAACTAGGATAGAATACTTGTTTTCTGAATTTGAAGAAATAAAAATTGAAATAAATAATCTCTTGAAAACTGTGGAAGAGACCAGCAGATCAATTTCTATTGACAGGAAAATTTTAGAGAGGATAATAACTGATATTAAATTATATCTTAAACAAAAATTGCCAAAAGACATCAAGGGGGTACATTCTCACTTGTTGTACTTGGATCAGAAGCTATCAGAAATGGAGGGTTATCTGGTTAGAGTTTTGATTTCTTCGGAACTGGTAAGAGATCTAGAAGAGATTAGAGAGAGAATTATTCAATTAAATAAATTCTTACTTGGATTGGGTGACATTGTCTCAATGTCGGAAGATAGGATACCCCCTTTATTAACTATTGCCTGTGACTTTCTGGATAGGCTTAATTCTGCAAAAGATAGACGTGGGTATGTTCACATAATTAATGTCATTGAAGAACTGATGGGGTTTAAGTTTTTAGGGATTGATTTTATAGAAGAAAAAGTTAGACTTAATTATCAAAATTCTAACAGAGATGATGTAATAGAATATTTAACTTCCATTATAGCTAGAGTTCCTCCTTTTGAAGTTAGGAGTTATCCGTATGATGAACCTGATCAGTCTAAACTAACAAGCTATGTCGGAGGAAGATATGTATGGTTTGTACGTCCCAAATTTTACAGAATATATGCTCCAGATTGTCAGACAATTGAGAACATATTACGAAATGAAGGTATTTATGATGGTATTTCTACTAAGTACTCCGATTTTGTTACCCCTCAAAGGATAGTTTTGTTGGACCTTTTAGAAAATTCTCCACTTATCTTGAAAATTATTTGTAAGGATAATCGTCCATTGTTCATAAAGTATGGTTCCAACTCAATTACTAATGCTAAAATATTTGCTGGGAGAGGAGTTTATCAGCTAGGTAACAATGTTAAAAAACTTAAGCAATTTGGGAGACAATGGAAAAATTATGATATAACCCTCAGAGCTACACTTGAGAAACTAGAGGAACTTAAAGAAAAAAGCAAAAGCCTTCCTTATCCTGGGATAATGTTAAACTATATTTCGTATTGTGACTTAGGATATGCAATATCTACTGATCCCTGGGATATTGTGTGTCCAGAACTAATTAGAAGGGAATGTCCAGTGTTTAAGAAAAAGAAATGTGATGAAAAACAATTCTGGAATACTTTTAGAAATATTTTCCCACGTATCTATGTACAGAAAAAAGTGGAAATCCCCAAGGAAGTATTGCCTGAGGAAGATATTTCTCCATTATTTATGCGGTTTAAGGTTATTCAATACCACAAAATTGAGAATAATCCATTGGTATTCTATTATGACTCTGTTTCATTTCCAGTCCCAGTGTCTTTTGTTTCTGATTACAGAATTAGAGAATTTGACATTCAAAAAATCGGATATCATGCTATAACTTCAATGATATTGATTGAATTTAACATCACATTACTCGAACTTATTTCTAGATTCTTATTGGCGGATGGGTTAATCAAGGAATTAATTTTATTTAAGAAATTCATGCATGATTACATGCTTCGTATGCCACTTTGGAATATAACTGTAAATGATCTTGAGAAATTTGGAGAATTTAAGACCAATATATCAGATCAAGAATTGGTACACTTTACTATCAAGATATTGTTACATACTTTCGCCCATAGATTCCTTGTATTTTTGAGTTCTAGATATGGAGTTGAAATGTCCAAGTTGTTGTATCAGTTAGATGTGAAAAAAGGTAGGATTTTCATCATTGAAAATGCTAAGAGTGATGGGTTGGGAATAGTAGAGACTTTTGAAAAAGACATTCAAAAAGGATGGATAAATATCCTTAATGAATTTATAACCAAGGAAATGCTATTTTTTGATAAACATGAGAAAAATGTAAACTCTCAAAGAGTTAAGATTCAAAAAGAGTATTCTAAGAATCTCAGGGATTTATCAACTAAAAAGAAAATGATCCAAGAATTAAAAGAGGATATTGAGGCACTTAATCAGAGAATTTCAGATATAATTCCGGTAGAATTTCTGGGATACTCTATGTATAGATATTTACTGCTAAACTCTATCAGAGGAATAACTAATTCTGAGAAAAGACCATATTTATCATTGGTTCAAGGGAGCTTAGGAGTTCCACATTTATGTTATGATGGTTGTAATGCATGTTTGATATTTGAAAGAGGGTGTAATGAACCATTTGTACAAGAGTTTACCTTGTCTAAACAGCTATATTTGAGGTTTTTAAAGGTTTTAAGGTCAGGGTCATTTTCACTGTTAGATATTAAAGGGTTTGGTGAGTATTTCAGGAAACTTCTACTGAATTCCAAGGAAGTAGAGATTAAGGTTCCATTTGTTGACAAGAGTGGTATTGATATACTCCGAGAGGCCTTAGAAAAGGGAGTTAAAATAAATCTTGTTACAAGGTCTGACACATTTAAATTTATACCTCCAGATATTTCAGATAAAGTTGATATAACAATTCAGGAGGATTTTCACTCCAAAATTTACACGCTAAGACAGAATAACACAGTGGTGAGACTTTCTGGTTCGGTAAACTTGAATACATCTAGTTTGTTTGAAAAGAAAGAGAATATTACAATCGAGATTTTATTAGAGGGTTGATAATATGGAAACTTTAATCACATTGGAAACGAGCAAAATTAATAGTAACATTTACTTAATAAACCCCTTTATTCGTTATTATACTTTATTTAGAAAAATTAGTACACATATCATTAAGGCAAGAAAAAGGATGCCTGTAGAAGTACATAATGTATTATATTCCTACCCAGTATATCTTCCAGAAATTGATTACATGATATTCTTGGATGTTTCTAGTAATGAGCTTAATAAAAAGATCCTTTCTGAGTTTTCTGCGTATTCTGGGTTGAGGAGTGCCAAAGAGCTAATTTTCCAAGCTAAATTGTATAATTTCAACAAGGAAAATAGAGCTGTTACGTGGGGTAATATACAGTCTTATGTTTTTGAGAAAAAGCTTAGAGATTTATACCAGTGTTTTTACTACTTAGTTAATTTTAGTCTGAGGATTACCCCGTCTATCATTCTTGGAAATAAATTAATATCCCCAAATAGGTGGGCTTTGTTATCTACTGAGACACATACTCGGATATTTTCAACAAAAGTTTCTCTAAATGTCTTCCCAGTATATATTGAGAAAGAAGCCCTAAAAAATATTAAAAAAAGGCAAGTATTTTTGCCATTACCTATGACCCTTTATGAAATAAAAGCAACAGCTTTAGAGTTTTTTCCTACTGGTAATATTCATATTTTGAATATCCCATTACATTTTGTTGATCATCCATCTAGAGAATTCATTTTATCTGAGATTGAGGGTAGTGGGGAATATTATATTGTCTATGCTTTTTCATTTCTTGATGTTAATACTAGCGGGAATAACAAGATGATAAATATTGTTGAAAATATCATGCCCCTTTATCCAATTGATATTCTATTGGGATTATCGGTAATGTATATGGAATCCCAAGAAATTGGCAAATTAATATGGAGAATTAACTTTAATAGAGCAAACGTAGAGCGTATAAGGCGAGTCTTGTCTAAGAGATCGGCTTCTATATATCTACATGGAGCATGGATAGATCTTATCTCTTCAAAGTTCTATCCATTCTTTAATATTGAAGAAAATGGGACTCATTTATCAGTAAGAGCCATAAATCCAGGTTTTTTGGCACATATGTTTAGAAGAATATTTTTCGAAAAAGGGCATGAAGATAATATTTTCCTATTGAAAAAGCTTCAAGAGTTATTTAGCATGTTAGAGGAGTATAATGAAATTCAACAGAAAAAAGGTAATGCTAGCATTGTAGAATTGTTAGGATATAAGAGACAATTTGAGGAGAAATATAGAAAAAAATACGGGAAGGGAGTGTGGAACCTTTTAGTTAGAGCTTCTTCAATAGTAAGAATTCGTGAGTATGTGTTGAGGAAGTACAGAGATATTATTCTACAACATACAAGGAGGTAGAGGATATGGTTAAGTATTTGGAATTAAGGTATAAAACATTTGAAGAATATTTTGAGAACTTTATTGATACTTTACTCTCAACAAACAAGACTTATGAATATTTTGTTGATTGGGAAAAAGTGAAGAATGTCGTTTTGAAATATGAAAAAGAGCTGGCTCTGTTAAAACAATTGTACGAATTGAAACCTAAAAAAGCTAAAGAGCGATTAAAATTATTGCTACAAGAGCATCCAACAATACTGCCTCTTATCCCCGCTCTAATCGCTGAAAGAACTGATAAAGGATTATTAAGTATTTATGACCCAGATAAAATGCAATTTGTAGAATTTAATTTTAAGTCGCACTTTTTAACAGAGAGCGAAATTAATCAAATAGTTGAATTTTGTGAAAAAACGGGACTATTGGATGTCTTGATTAGTGTTCAAAATTTGAGAGATTACCTATTTGGGGTTGAGGTTGGGATTGATACAAACGCTAGGAAAGGGAGAAGTGGCACACTTTTTGAAAAAATGGTAAAAAGATTCCTTGAGAAAAATTTGCCTGAATATGTAAGAGTCATTCCTCAGGATAGAAGGTTTTCTCTCTATGAGACTATTGGAAGAACTAAAAAGGAGAAAGCTAAAAGGCATGACTTCGTATTGTATAAAGAAGAAACTCCTATTATGGCTATAGAAGTCAATTTCTACAATGTTACAGGAAGTAAACCGATAGAGATTGTTGGGAGTTATATTACTCTAAATAAGGCAGCCAAAGAAAAAGGAATTGCCTTTGTGTGGGTTACAGACGGACCAGCGTGGAAAAAGATGAGGGAGCCATTAATGAGAGGAATGAAAGAAATTGAGTGGGTTGTTAATTATTTCCAACTTCAGAAGCTTATTCAATATTTCAACTCCATTAACTGGGAAATTTAAAAAGAGGAGATGAAACTACACCTTTACAAGAAACTCTGCTATAGTTATTTGTTTTTTAATTTCTCTTTTAGTCATTGACATCATTTTTGTTCCGTTTCCATTTTTTGTTAATTCAATTGCTTTTGAGATACCAACTCTAAGCTCTTTTGGCACATTGGTGACTAATATTTCTGCTATTTTTCCTCTTTTATCTGCTTTTGAGTTTATGGCTCTGTTAGCATAAACAGTAATAACCTCAAATTCTTTGATTCCTTCATATAGCTCCCTAACTGGCTGAGCATGAGAGTTACTCAGGATAAAGTAAACTCCCATTTCATGTAATTCAATACACACATCTCTTAACCTTTCTTGATCTTTTTGAGTGAAGTCATCTTTTGAGTAGCTAGTGAAGTTAGCTGTTTTGGAAATTGGATGATACGGGGGATCGAAGTATACTAGATCCCCTGGCCGAGCAACAGTTAGGATATATGTAAAGTCTTCATTGTAAATTTCAAGTCTCTTCAGAACTTCACTGACTTTTCTAAGTCTCTCTTCATCTACTATTGTTGGATTTTTATATCTACCAAAAGGAACGTTGAATTCTCCTTTTCTATTTTCTCTATAGAGGCCATTATATCCTGTCTTATTTAAATACAGAAGTAAGCTTGCAAGCCTTATGTGTGGAGGTCTGAAACCTTCTCTGATTATCTTATTAAACTCTTCCCTAGCCTTATAGTAATACTCTTTTTCATTTTTATGCTGCTTTGCATCTTGTATTAGTTCTTCAACATAATCTCTAACCACAAGATAGAAGTTTATTAGTTTAAGATTAATGTCATTGATTGTTCCTCTTTTTGGCTCTAGCCAAAAAGTAACTGCTCCTCCTCCAAAAAATGGTTCATGGAATGTTCTCTCTTTGAAATCTTTTGGCATTAGTGCTACTATTTGAGGCAATATCTGTCTTTTTCCTCCAGCCCATTTTAACACAGGTTCGGCCATTTTATCATCCTCTCCATATTCAATTCTCTTTAGCTTAATAAAGTTATTATACATTTGTGTGCAACAATATTATTTAAGCTTTTTGGTGCAACATTATGTGAAGATAATGTGCAACACAAAAACTAATTTTTTGCACATAGTGAGTAAAAATGGTATTTTAGACAATTTGTTGTGGGCATACGCTTAATGCCTCGTTATAATTGCATATCCAAAGGGAGAAGTTGGAATAAGAAGTACTAAACGGGAGATCAAACCCCATAGCTAAGCCCAAGCTTTTTTCTGATATAATTTGAAATGTCAAGACCTTCTTTAGTAGCTTCTTCAAGAACTCGGTTATACTCTTCTTCAGTTACTCTAATTGATATCCATTTAGTTCTCTTTACTGGACCAAAGAGGGCTTTAGCCTCTGCCTCCCAGAGCGCCTTTAGGGCTTTAGCTTTAGTTTTAATAATCCTTGCTCTAGTAAATCCTGAAAATTCTCTCTCAAGTATCTCCTTAAACTCTTGAAGTGTTTCTTCATTTCCATTATTATACCTCAAAAATTCAGAAAGTGCTATTTTAACTGCTTCATTCCATTCTTTAAACCCTTTATACTTGAGAATTGCTTCAAATGCCTTTATACCAGCTGCAGGGACTTTAGATTTCCCAATTACTGGAGCATTCACTTCATTCAACTTTTTGAGAATACTCTCAAACATTTTTTCTTCACCTAGTCTGTTCTTAATTGATTTTAATGTTTCACCATTTAAATAAATTATGTTGCACTATGATTTTTATTACTCTGTAGATTTCCAAGGAGCATAGGCGAGTAAATGAAATTTAAACCCTTAATTCCAAAACTAAACTTCATCACAAACAAAAAGAAGTGGAGCGGCCACTTAATGGGCAAAGCTATGAGAGAAATTCCAGAAGACGATTACAAACTAATTGAAAGTCTCATAAAAGAATAAAAGAAGATCATATCATCCCATTCAACGCCGGAATCTCTTCAGGTTCGTAATCCTGCAGTTTTCCCTCCAAGAAGTCATCATACCCCTTAAGATCAAGGAGACCATGGCCGCTTAGATTGAATAGTATAACCCTCTCTTCTCCCTTCTCCTTTGCCTGAAGAGCTAAATCTATTGCGGCCTTTATTGCGTGTGCACTCTCAGGGGCCGGTACTATTCCTTCGCTCCTTGCAAATGTTAGAGCGGCTTCAAAAACTTCTGTTTGGTGATAAGCTACAGGTTTAACGATGCCATGGTTAAGGAGCACGCTGAGTGTGGGGGCTAGGCCGTGATACCTCAAGCCTCCAGCGTGAATGGGTGGGACATAGTATGTATGACCTAGAGTGTGCATTTTCATTTTTGGAGTTAGTTTTCCTGAATCTCCGTAGTCATATGTGTAAATTCCCGATGTCATGCTCGGAGCGGCTTTTGGTTCAACCGCTATAAACTCATATTCTGCTTTACCATCTAGAACATCTTTGACAAATGGATAAGCTAAACCTGCAAAGTTGCTTCCTCCACCAACGCATCCAATTATAACGTCCGGCTCCTCAAACTCCTTCATCTGTTCCTTAGCCTCAAGGCCTATGACAGTCTGGTGCATAAGGACGTGGTTCAACACACTGCCAAGGGAATAGCGTGCACTTTCATTCCTCAAAACATCTTCAATGGCCTCACTTATTGCTATCCCCAAGCCACCGGGATGATTTGGGTCCTCCTTTAGAAACCTTTTACCTACCTCAGTCCTATTACTTGGGCTGGGGTAGACCTCCGCTCCATAGACATTCATTAAGACTCTCCTATATGGCTTCTGCTGAAAACTGGCCCTTGCCATATAAACACGAACCTTTAAGCCAAGCAGGGCTCCAGCAAGCGAAAGGGCCGTTCCCCACTGGCCTGCTCCAGTTTCCGTTACTAGCCTTTCAATACCCTGTTTCTTAGCGTAATACGCCTGTGCTAGGGCCGTGTTTATCTTGTGACTTCCCGTTGTCGTTGCACCCTCGTATTTGAAGTATATCCTTGCCGGGGTGCCTAACTTTTTCTCAAGGTTTGTGGCCCTGAACAACGGTGTGGGTCGACCTATCTTTGCATAGAGCTCCCTAATTTCCCCTGGAATCTCAACATAACGTTCCTTGCTCATCTCTTGCTTCACAAGTTCTCCCGCGAAAATTCTCAAGAGCTTTTCAGGTTTTATTGGTTCCTCTGTCTCCGGATCTAAGGGAGGCGCCAAAGCCTCCGGGAGGTCTGGTAGGATGTTGTACCAAACCCTAGGTATTTTTCCATCCCTGACCTCCTCCCCGCCGTGAACAACGAGGGTTCCAACGAATTAACCCCTCGCCAGTGGCGGAGAGGTTTGCGGGCCCATCACTTACTCCCGTTGCCGGTTTCAGTTCAGCCCGCGGGCCCGGTCTTAGGCCCATTACCCCTACCGCAAAGCGGTTCGGGGTTATCGTTTTAGAGGCCACTCTTCAAGGTTTCAACCACCTCAGCGGTGGTATTATAAAGGACGCCTAACGGCGTCTTCCCCCATGCAGGGGGACACGAGTGAAACTCTCACTAAAGGTTGCCCTTGGGGTGGCCTCTTCGAGATCCTATTACGTTGCAAGAGTTTAAAAAGATTTCTACTTGAGGACTAAATTTTAGAATTCCTGCATCCTCACCCCAAAGAGAGAGGCTTTCAAAAAAATGTGACTATCCATAGGCTCCTCGAGATTTTCCGCAAGATTCATATGGGAGGTACCCCATAATGGGATACCTCTAGTAAAAGATCATTTCCTAAAAACCCTCACCATCAATAGCAAACCCAAGATAAGGCCTGGCCCACAGACACTCTCTGTTTGTTGTGATGTTGTGGAAGTTGTACTAGTTTGAGGAAGCTCAACCTGGCTCGGAGGAAGCTTAAGCTTAAAAGGTTGGCCAACACACCTCAACAAAAGTGGACTGTCACTTTCGTCATAAGCAACCCATGAATACTTCCCATCTTTCTCGTACCAGCCTATATGGGAGTTATAACCCGCTTTTCCCATTTTTGCAACCTTTGCAATCATTTCAATGTCCTCTTCGTTGATCCTGACTATCCCATTATCCCTAAGCCACACGAGCTCTGTTCTAAGGGCCTCGGTGAAGTTAAAGGAATAAGGATCAACCACCCCTGTAGGACTTTCCACAGTCTCGCTTTCGAAACTCAAGTTTTCAAGCATGCACGAGATTCCAAAAACATCAAAAAGGGCCTTCATTTCATTCAAATCCTCTTCACTTGGCTTTTCTTTCCCATAGTCTGCTATCCAGACCTCAGCATTTGGTACCTTAACAACTTTTGATGGGTCCATGTTGTGCTCTCTTAAACACTTTTCAAATTCCTCATTTGATTTCCATGTGCAGAAACCATTGACACAGCCGCATTGAGTTAATCTTAAGCAATCATACCATTCCGCATATATGCATGGGGTGATTACTTCTTTTGCTTTATCTCTAGTAGTACAAACTTCTCCAGAGCATCCTCCTGTAGCACACTCCGAGTCATTTTGACATTCATCTCCCCTTGATAGATTTATTTGCACAAGCAGATTCTTCTTTTTGAATGTAAACCCTTCAACTTCCCATCCAAGCTCTTTGGCTTTCTCAACCATCTCTTCAGAAATTAGCAAAGGAGTTACAAGTGAAGCATGAGCATAGGTGGAGCTAAAACTCTTTGCCGGTATCTGGACCCTAACCCTAAGAAAGCCATTATCCTCACTTAAAATTACCGCAACGCTTTCATCATGGTGTGAACGATAGATTATGCTATCATTTTCGATTATCACATTTTGAGCAGATTTCAATGGGGTTAAATCATAAGTAATCCCAGGTTTGTTGAGATAAACTTCAACTGCTAGAGAATCCATTGGGTTATAACACGCATTTGCGAAAGGCACGAAGAAAAGTAAAATCCCAATGAGCAGTGACCATCGCATTTTCATACACCGTAAGTGTATAGAGTTCAAAGTATATACGCCTATCGAGAACTTCAAACCCATTTGAAGTTATTCGTTGGCAAACTATCTTTTCCTAATCCGTGCGGTCACATAGTCGTTTGGGGGATAAATTATCTCTACCACATATTTATCCCGTGGAATTTCATCTATGGCCCGTTTAACTCCAGGAAACCCATAATTATGAACAAAAACTACCGTATGATCTCCCAGTAGTTTTTTACAATTTTCCCAGTCGCTTTTTGCAGTTTCATAGGATTTTCCACCATCAATAAATATAAGATCCATTATTGGAAGCTCATTTATATGCTGAGGAAGGGTGACCTTAGAATCCCCTTTAAAAAGCTTAAATTTAGAGCCTGTCTCTTTCAGCTTTTTGTAGACTTTCTGATAGTGAGCCTCACTTTCAAAGTAGTCGAATCCATAGTATTCTATCTCTTCCGGAGGAAAGTTCTTCTTAGCTGCTTCAATCATGTTCTTTGCATTTTCACCATCATATACTCCTATTTCCATTAATCTTTTACATTTGTTCTTTTTTATGTGTTCATTCAAAAAAGAATGATAACCAAACCCAAACACTCTCACCACCATACTTTATCTAAGTTTTAGAATTTTAAATCTTTAATTAGTGATTAAAAAGTCTGTTGTGGAGGTGGGTTTATCTAATTTTGCCTATTAATTTACCAAGTATACAAAGGCTTTTATATTTCATAATTAAAATAATGCTTGGTGATTTGCAATGGTTGCTGAAGAAGAAATTTTTAACGAGCTACAAACAAACGGAATTATCGGTCCCCACTCCAAAATGCTCGGGCCTGTGGCAGATGGAGGGAGAATAATCTTCGTCACAGCCCCCGGATGCTGGGGCCCAATGATAACGCCAACCATTAGAGGAGGGCACGAAGTCAACGTCCCTGTAGCTGTCGATGGCGCGAAAGTTGGTGACGGTCTAGTGATGAGGATAAAGAGCATAAAAGTGCTCTCAAAAGCGGCTTCTTCGGGCGTTGATACAGTAAGAGAAGGAGCTTTTGTCGGTGATCCTTACGTGGCCAAAAAATGTCCTTCATGTAACGATCCCTGGCCCGAGTTCGAAGTAATTGGAATTGGAGAAGATGCCATAAGGTGTAAACACTGTGGCTCCCCTGCATCCCCATTTAAGATGGTGAACGGATACACTATGGTGCTTGACTCCAATCTTGGAGTAGGAGTTACGGTAAACAAAGAAACGGCTGAAATGATAGCTCAAGAAGCTTGGGAATGGCATGCCCTACCTAAAAACTCAAAGCAAGTACCAATTCTGATCTTTGCTAAAGCCGATATAGTTGGCGTTCCCTCAAGAATAAGGCCATTTTTAGGACAGTTTGGAACTGTCCCCGCTGTTGATATACCTGATTCACACAATGCAGGCGATTTTGGTTCGTTCTTGATAAACGCACCCCATCCCTATGCAATAACTAAAGAGGACTACGAAACCAAGCTCACAGATGGACACTTGGATATCGATGCAGTTAGAGAAGGAGCAATAATAATAGCCCCAGTAAAAGTCGATGGAGGAGGAGTATACGCTGGAGATGCTCATGCAATGCAGGGAGATGGAGAAGTAGCGGGCCACACAACAGACATAAGTGCCGAGAGTGTTATAGAAGTCTCAGTCATTAAGAACCTTAACCTAGAAGGTCCAATTCTATTACCTCCAGAAGAGGACTTACCACCACTGGTTAAACCTTGGAGAAAAGACGAATGGGAAAGGGTGCAAACTTTAGCTAAGAAGTTTGGAATTGAACCCGAACCGGTTGCACCAGTACAGATAATAGGTTCTGGACCTACAATAAATGAAGCTGCAATGAGAGGTTTTGAAAGGGCCGCAAAGCTATTTGGGATGAGTATTGAGGAAGTTAGAAACAGGGTAACCATAAGTGGAGCTGTAGAGATTGGTAGACTCCCAGGAATAGTGCAAGTTTCCATGCAAGTACCCCTAAGTGCCCTTGAAAAGATGGGTATAGATGAACTAGTTGTCAAACATTACAAATTACCCTTCTAGTTTAAACTATTTTCTTTTAAATTTTGTTCTAAAATGGTTCAATATTAAAACGTCTAAAAATATTATCCTAAAAATTGTAAAGCAATGTTACATTTATTCCTCAGACTAAGGGAAAAGATAAAAAACAAGCCGTACTTTTTGTCTTAAAAATATAAAATTTTTGTTGAAATAAGTACAGGTAATAATAAACAAAAAGAAAGAAAAATTACAAGATATACACAAAATATATAAAGGTAGGACACATAGTAGTTAAAGGTGAGTTCACATGGCTGTTGTAAAACAAAGGATACCCCTTTGGATAGCCACCCCTATAACTGTAGCGGTAGCAACACCCTTTGCAACGAGATTGGGGACTTGGGGGCTCCCCGTGTGGATTAGCTTTATTGTTTGGGCTGAGTATTTTGTGTTCGGAGCAAATGTAGAAGCATTGAAAATGATAGGCTATGGTTTTCTCTATGGCTGCATTATGACGGCCTTTTGGCTAGCATCATCCCTTGCATTGGCACCATCGCTAGGCTTTGACATTGCATTCATCATCACGAACTTCATTTGGGTTGGTATTGTAGTGTATACCCTAAAGTATCCCAGTATAGGGAAGGCGGTTCTAGCAATATTTAATGGAATTTCCATGACGCTTGCTGTATATTTCACCGGAGCATTGCCTCCAGTAGACGTTGGGCCCTATGCTGCTACTTTCGTCGCAGCTTTCTGGACAATAGTGGCAGGATATTTTGGGGCATTTCTAGGATGGTTCAACGTTACAATAACCTTCCCACAGACTGTAGAAGAGTGAGACCATAGTTTCCTTGTACTTTTATTTTTATATAACATAAATTGTCAACATTCTAAAGGGTATATTGTAAATGAGATGAGCATTCTGTCCATATTTTTACAAAACATGCATTTTATTATAACATTCTGTATATAAAAAGGTTTAAAAAGTTTGATATATTACATACAAATAGGTGTAGTTATACACAAGGAGTTGGGAATATGTCAACCTCTGGAAAATATAAACAAAATATCCTATGGTTTGAAGATATAAGTAAAGATGATTTAAGTATAGTTGGCGGGAAAGGGGCCAATCTTGGAGAACTAGTTTCCATAGGAATAAGAGTTCCAGAAGGGTTTGTAGTAACTTCAACGGCTTTCAAAAACTTTATGTATGAAAGCAACATTTGGGATAAAATCCAACGTCTGTTAAGAGAAACCAAAAGCATAACTAAGCCTTCTGAAATAAAAGAAACCGCTGAAAAAATACAGGAAATGATAGTATCTACTGAACTAGACAAGGACCTAGAAAGGGAAATAATAGAAGCTTATGAGAAACTCTGCGAGATAAAGAAAGAAAAGAATACTAAAGTGGCCATAAGAAGCTCAGCAACTGCTGAAGATCTACCAAGTGCCAGTTTTGCTGGCATGCAAGATACATATTTGTATGTCTCAACCCCAGAGAGTGTGATTAAACACGTGAAAAAGTGCTGGGCAAGCCTTTACACTCCGAGAGCTATTGTGTACAGAAATCAGATGAACATCCCCCACGAAAATGTGTATATGGCAGTAGTTGTACAAGCTATGGTGCGTTCTAAAGCTGCCGGAGTTATGTTTACTGTGAACCCAATCACTGGAAATGAGAATGAAATAGTTATTGAGGGAAGCTGGGGACTTGGAGAAGCAGTTGTAAGTGGAAGAGTAATTCCAGATCATTTTGTAGTGGATAAAAACACTAAGCGGATTATAAAGAAGCAGATTGCAGAAAAGACTATAAGAATCGACTGGGATCCTTACACCCAAACCGTGAAAGAGCTTCCTGTATTTCCACAATTCAAAAAAATGCCTTCAATTAATGAGAAAGAGATAGCACTACTTGTAGAATATGCCAAAAAGATTGAAGATCATTATGGAGTCTTTATGGATATTGAATGGGCAATAGATAGATACGAAAATTTCCCGGAAAAGGTTAAAATTGTCCAAGCTAGAGCCGAGACAGTTTGGAATGTTAAAAAGGGAAAAATCCAAAAAGCAGAAAGTACCGAAATGTGAATTGAGGTGTAAAGTGTGAGACTAACTTTGACCTATGGAGGACCATTTTACGAAAAAATAAAAAAACATAAGGAAACGATCGAAATAGATAAGTCGTCTCTTACCGTTCAAGAGTTAGTTGGGATTCTCTTCCAAAAATATCCACAATTGGCAGAATTTTTTGAAAATAACCCTGAGAAGATCTTTGAGTTCTCAACTATCATTGTAAGGGGTAGGGTTCTGATACCCCAAGATTTGCCTAGGGTTCAATTAGAAGACAAGGAGGAGGTCTTCTTCCTGCCAGTAGTACATGGAGGAAGTGCAAAATAAATTATTATCATTAGAAACGTTAGACTCAATTTTGCTCTTTTTTATAACTTATTATCATGAAGCATGCTCGTCTCTTTCCATTAGCTTAGTTAACTATGTATCAAAATGTTTTATATTATTAAAATTTATTTTTGATATGGGCCTACAAATTGCATGGAAGTCAAACCAAAAAAGTTAAATAGTTTCATGAAATATACCAAGTGATCAGACACTTGGAGGTGGCAAACCTTGTTTTGGGACAGAAAAAAATATCAGTTAATTGATTTAACGCTACCAATACAGCCTTTTATGCCCGACATTGTAGGCTATGTAAAAATGACTCAATGGGACCATGAACAAGGTGCTAGGCTAAATTCAGTACCTACAGGAATAAACCCCATAGACTTCCCCCCTGGACCACCATTTTATGAGTATCATTCGCAAGCTTGGGAAGAATTAACTCTGGCTACTCACATTGGTACTCATATGGATGCTCCCTGGCATTTCTTCCCCACAACTGAAAATGGTAAAATGAAAGCAAAAACTATCGATGAGGTTCCTCTTGAATGGTGCATTGGAAACGGAGTAGTCTTAGACATGACACATAAAGGCCCCGGAGAGCTTATAACCGAAGAAGACGTGAAAGAAGCCTTGAAAAAGATAAACTACAAACTCCAACCGTGGGATATCGTATTGATTCACACGGGATGGGACAAGAAGTGGGGAACTAGGGAATATTTCGAAGCTCACCCCGGAATGAGTAGGGAAGCAACACTTTACATAATCGATCAAGGCGTGAAGGTCATGGGGATTGATGCATTTGGATTTGACAGGGCATTCAAAGTAATGGGAGAAGAATACAAGAGAACTGGAGATAAGAGTGTCCTCTGGCCAGCGCACAATGTTGGAAGGGAAAGAGAATATATCCATCTGGAAAGACTGGCAAATCTAGACAAAATACCAAAACCAACAGGTTTCGTAGTAGTTCTTTTCCCAATAAAGATTGAGAAAGCAAGTGCTGGATGGGTCAGAGCCGTTGCAATTGTTGAAAAAGAGTAAAAGAGTGTTAGTTTTTTTCTTTTAACTTCATTTGTGTTATACCATGGGGGGATTATATAGTAAGAAAATTCCAATTTCTTTTTACATAATGTTATAATTTCTTTCATAATGTCTATACCAAAAAGCTTAAGAATTTCAATTTGTATACCATATATTGAAATTTTTAATGGAGGAAGGTTATATGAGTATACATATTGAAGGGGGATATGCAGGAAAGACCCTTTGGGTCGACTTATCTAAAAACAAAATTCTGACAAAAGACCTTGATCCTGAACTTGCCGTAAAGTACATTGGTGGGCGCGGATTTGTTGCAAAACTTCTTTTTGATCTTGTAGATCCTGAGAGAGATCCTTTAGATCCTAAAAATCCCTTGGTATTTGCTACTGGTCCTCTATCAGGAATAGCTCCTGCTTCAGGTAGATTTACTGTTGGAGCTAGATCTCCAGCCACCGGAATCCATGGAGATTCTAATTCTGGTGGAGATTTTGCCATGGAGCTAAAGCATGCTGGTTATGACTTCATAGTAATTACTGGCAAAGCCCAAGAACCTGTTTATCTCTCCATCCAAGATGATAATGTGGAGATTAAAAGTGCTAGAGATTTGTGGGGTCTAACCACTCATGAAACATTTGACCACCTTAGAGAAAAAGAAGGAGATCGGAATATAAAAGCCGTGACAATAGGGCCTGCAGGAGAAAATTTAGTGGCAACTGCAGCCATAATAGAGACTGAAAGTCGTGCAGCTGCAAGAGCCGGAATGGGTGCTGTAATGGGCTCCAAGAACTTAAAAGCTATCTCTGTGCGTGGTACAAAAGACATTAAATTAGCAGATTATGAAGCTTGGAAAGAAGCATTTGAAGAACTGTTACAAGTATTTCTAGATGATCCAATGACATCTCAAGTAGGAAGATTGTTAGGTTCCAATTTCCTTCATAGGGTTCATTCTGCACATGGGACTCTAATTATTGAAAATGGTCACCGTGGATATGCTACTGAGGAAGAACTTGAAAAGGTAAGTGCAGAGACAATATTAAAATATCATGTCAAAGGGAGATCTTGTTTCCTTTGTCCAATAGCATGTACCAGATCAATACACATGAAGAGTGAGAAATATGGCATAATAAAAGGGAGAGGCCCAGAGTATTATTCAATACAATCTCTCACCTATAGGGCAGGTGGATGGGATACTGAGGCAGGTATATACTTAAACAAGCTTTGTGATGCATATGGGATTGATGCGACAACATTACCATCCAACATCGCTTTTGCAATAGATCTGTATGAAAATGGAATAATAACAAAAGAACAGGTTGGAGGATTAGAACTTACTTGGGGGAATTTTGAAGCAATAGAGGAAATTATAAAGAGTGTAGCTTACAGAAAAGGCAAGATTGGAGAGCTCTTTGCAAAAAGTACAAAAGAATTAATCAAAGAATTCGGGCCCGAGAGTGAATGGTATGCATTAGAGGTAAAAGGATTAACAATGCCCTCCAACGATCCCAGAGCCGGGAATGTCTACAACATGAGATATGCTATCGCCACTAGGGGTGCCGATCACTTGAGAGTTTCTGTGCTAAGTAGCGGAAGGTCTTTGAAATGGGACGAACTTCCAGAAGATGAAGCAATGAGAGTATTTGTGCACTTTGAGACTTATGTAACATTAGTTAACCTCTTTGAAGTCTGTAATTGGGCCTATTCTTCATACACTTCTACGCCTGAAATTGCGGAAGTAAAAGAAAAAGGAATGTTTAGGATATACAACGCCGCTACGGGCCTTAATTTAACTCCTGAAGATTTCGCAAAAGCAGCTCATAGAACAATACTAACTGAGAGAGCAGAAAATGTAAGATATGGGCTCCGCAGAGAACATGACTACTTGCCAAGAAGGGTCTTCGAAGAACCTCTACCAGTAAATGAGAAAGGAGATACCAAAATCTTCCCACGTGAGAAGTTCGAGAAACTGCTTGATGCATATTATGCACTTAGAGGACTCGATCCGAAGACTACAGTACCTAAACCACAGATTCTCAGAGAACTGGAACTCCACGAAATTGAAGAGGATCTTAGAAAGAGGGGTCTTATCAAGGAGGGAGAAGAATGAAGGGAATGTTGGTTTTCTATCCTGAGAAGTGTTCAGGATGTAATGTTTGTTCTACAGTTTGTTCAGCTTACCATTTGGGCGTGATAAATCCCGACAGAAGTAGGATCAGAGTTCTGAGAAAAGAACAAGAAAATTTAGACGTTGTAAATGTATGTGTCCAATGTGAAGAGAAATTCTGCATTCAAGCTTGTCCATTTGATGCATTATCTGTATATCCTGAAACTGGAGCTATAATCGTGGATCATGACAAATGCACTCGCTGTAGACTATGCATCAGAGCTTGTCCATACAATGGTATTATCCTAGACCCAGTGCTTAACCAAATAACAATATGTGACTTGTGTGATGGAGATCCTCAATGTGCAAAATACTGCCCAACAGAGGCTATACAATTCGTGCATCCATTAGCCAGCAAAGTAGCCCATGAACAAAATAAAGCAATAATCACATTGACAAAACAAATCCTTGAGGATCCTTGATTTTAGCTTTCATTTTTCTGTTTAGAAGAGGTGAAAAAGATGGAATGGTTTGGATATACTGGAAAAATACTGAGTGTGGATTTGAGTGAAAACAAACTCGATATTCTAGAGGCGGATCCAAAAGTTTATGAAAAGTATATGGGTGGGACTGGATACGCTGCCCATATCATACATAAGAATCTTAAAAAGATTAAAGATCCCGAGGATGAGTCCAACATAATGGTTTTTGCTACTGGACCTTTAACCATTGATGGAATCCCTAATGGGGGAAGAGTAACTGTCGGCTCTATTTCTCCAGAAACTGGGATATGGGGCGAAACTCATATTGGAACATGGTTTGCGATTGAAATGAAAAAAGCAGGATTTGACGCAATAATCGTAAAAGGAAAAGCCGAGAAACCTGTTTACTTATTCCTCCATAATAGAAACGTGGAAATTAGAGATGCGAGCAAATATTGGGGTAAAGATATACACGAAACAATAGAGTCTCTCAGAAAGGATTTAAACGACTCAACAATAAAGGCCTTAGCTATAGGACCTGCTGGAGAGAAGAAGGTTAAAATTTCCATTATAGCAAACGAAGAGGGATTTGGAGGAAGGTGCGGTCTAGGAGCAGTAATGGGGTCAAAGAACCTCAAGGCAATAGTGGCAAAGGGGACGCGGACAGTTCCTGTTGCCTATCCAGAGGAACTAAGAGAGTTCCTAAAAGAATTGATAAAGAAGCTGACAAAAGGTGGAACTGGACTAAGAAGATATGGAAGCGCTGGAGGAGTAAAAGGATACCATGTGCTTGGGAATCTCCCTATTAGAAACTTCCTCTGGGGTAAATGGGACGATGATAAAGTTGCTAAGATTAGTGGAGAGAGTTTAACAGAAAACTACCTTAAGAGGCCATTCGCATGCACATTATGTCCAATTGCATGTAAAAGACTCGTAGAAGTAAAGAATGGAAAATATTTCAAAGAATTTGTCGGGTTAGGACCAGAATACGAAACAGTGGGTCTTTTAGGCTCGAATTTACTAGTAGACGACTTAGAGGCAATCATAAAAGCAAATAACATGTGCGATAGATTAGGACTAGATACTATTTCAACCGGAAACGTCATTGGATTCCTTTTTGATGCAGCAGAAAGAGGAATAGTAGACAAGAATCTTGAAGGCCTCACACTAGAATGGGGAAATGCAGAAACAGTGCACAAACTAATTGAAAAAATTGCCTACAGGGAAGGAATAGGAGATATCCTAGCAGAAGGCGTCAAAAAAGCTGCAGAGAAACTAGGAGCTCCCGAACTTGCGGTAGAAATAAAGGGTCTAGAAATGCCTGCCCATGATGGTAGAGCCTACTGGTCCCATGGACTAAGTCACGTCACTATGAATCGTGGTGCAGACCATTTAGGATGGCCCCATATGCCATTTAAAGGCATTTCTGTGCCTGAACTTGGCATAAAAGCCTTTGACAATAGATACATCGATGGCGATGAATTAATTGAAACTGTGATAAAAATGCAAAACTTAATGATAATCTACGACTCGTTGATTATCTGCAAATATGCATTTGCCGCTGGTTTGACTGTAACAGACATAATAAAGCTTCTTTACTTTGTTACAGGAAAAGAATACACTCCTGAAAAATTAATGGAAATCGCAAATAGAATATGGAAAGTACAGAGGAAAATAAACAATGAACTTGGCATAACTGCTAAAGACGATAAGTTGCCCCTCAGGATGGCAACACCCCATGCAAACAGGACGGATACACAAGTCCCACCCATAGAAAAATGGCTACCGAGATACTACGAGTTAAGAGGATTAACTGAAGATGGAGTTGTAAAAGAGATCGACTGAGCTTTTTTTCTTTTTATTAGGAGGTGAAAGATACGAACATAAAAGAGATTTCAGAGGAACTTGAACATCGGATCAAACCTAAAGGTGCTCCCATAGCATTTAAGATGGTAAAGACTCATGAGATCCCAAAATACAAAGCCATCAAAAAACTAAGACGGAAACTCACCCTATGCCAAGTTTTAAAGTTAGTGGCAATACATGAAAAGACATATAGAGTCGATAGCAGAAGCTTAGCTGCGTGTGTTTTTGGGCCTTATATCCTTGGATTCGAAGAACTTCCTGAGAAATTAAAAGCAAAGTGGCTTTTAGGCAAGAAATATACTGAAGAAGGTTACGAAAAAATGATAAACGATATTATACACCTCCCACATGGAGAATATCAAGAAGCCATTTTTGGACCATTAAGGGATTTCTATCATCTAAAGATTAGTCCAGATGGTGTTATACTAACAATTAATCCTACCCAAGCTTATCTACTTCTGGGAGGTTATTATGACTCAGAGTTCAAAAAACCGATTTCTGCTTTCAATGGCCATGCCGCATGTGAGATTGTAGCGGCTCTTGTCTTAGGAGATCATCCCTGGATCAATATTCCTTGCGGAGGAGCAAGGGCTATGGCACATGTCCAGGATGATGAAATTTGGTTTGGAATGAGTGTCGAGGAGTTAGAAAGTGCACTAACTAGGATAAAAGAAATCGATGCAAAGTATCCTCCCCAAATATATCCCCTACTCACGGCCGGCCCTCATCCACATCATCCATGGACAAAATTGCTCGGAAAGGATGATATTTAGAATTGTATTATGGAGGTGATAAGATTGGATTTGCCAAATAAAGAAAAATGGGATACCGAAAAATATTGGCTGACCCCTTACAATTGGATTGAGGAAGTACGATCCAAAATAACCCCCCCTGAAAGAGTAGTACTACATGACGCCACAGTTAGAGAAGGCCAACAAATGCCTGGAGTTGCTTTTAAGAGAGATGAGATAGTGATGATTGCAAAGGCCCTAGATGAGCTTGGCATAGACAGGATAGAATTAATTCCATTCCTTTCAAAGGATGACGAAGAGGCTGCAAAAGAGTTAGTAGACATGGGGCTCAATGCAAAACTTCTCTCCTTTGTAAGCTGGAAAAAAGAAGACACAGATTTAGCTTTAAAACTTGATCTAGAGGGAATTGTCTTAGATTTTGTTGGAAATCCCTGGCAAGGAAAGGTGTTTTGGAATTTAAAGCCAGAAGAAATCATCGAGAGAGGCCTTAACGCCGCATTATACGCAAAAGACCATGGCCTTTATGTAGTGGCAATGCCTTGGGATGATTTCAAGGCTCCCCTAGACTTTGTAGAAAAGAACGTAAAAGCATTAGTAGAGGCCCATGTAGACAGAATTACCATATGCGACACATATGGAGATGCTCTTCCTTGGGCCATGGAATACGTGATGAAACGGCTTAAAGAGGCTGCTGGCAAGACTCCCTTAGAACTACACATACACAATGACTTTGGATTGGCAACTGCTGGTGCTTTAGTCGCCGTAGCTTCTGGGGTGGAAGGGCTTCATGTAACAGTTAATGGACTTGGTGAGAGAGTCGGTTTGTTATCACTCGAGGAAATTGCAGTTGCATTAGAATTTCTACTTGGTGTAAAGACAAACATAAAGCTAGAAAAACTATATGAAGTCTCGAAAATCGTTGAAGAGATCTCAAAAGTAAAAGTCGCAGTAAACAAACCTATAGTTGGGGAAAATCAATTCAAATACACAGCTGGATGGATCACTTGGATGCACAGAAAAGCAAGAGAAGCAGGCAAGCTTACGGGAATGCTCCCATTCATGCCTGAAGCAGTTGGAAGAAAATTGGAATATGTAGTTTCAAAAGGAAGTGGAACTTCATTCGTTGCAGAAAGGTTGACAGAATTGGGGATTACAGTAGAAGATCCCGAAGTTATGAGAAAAATAGCATATAAAGTTAAAGAGACTGCTAACACCCTAAAAAGTACTGTACCAGACTCTTTATTGATAAAAATTGCAAGGGAAATTTTGGAAAAGGAGGGGAAGTAAATGGAAGTTAAGATTCGCGAATTTGAAACCGCAGGTGTTAGGTTAAGAGTAGACCTAATTTCAAGAACTCAAGAAGATCTTATTGGAGATCTAAGCTTTATTCAATACAGACTTGGAGGCCTAAAGGAGGTTCAAGATATAAAAGAAATCCAACCAGATATAGTGTGGTATGCAGATGTAGAAAAAATAGACATCAGTTATAACCCAAATGGGAAGGTTTTGATGTTATACGGACAACTGCCACCGGGAGATATACAAAAATTAATGCTTGCAATGATAGTCAGAAAACTCCAAGAGAATGGCATATACAATTTCCACTCTACAGCCGTGAATTACAAAGGGAAAAACATACTCTTTATGGCCGGTGAAGAAAACCACGGAAAGACGATGAGTTTAATTGAAGCCGTCAGAAGAGGAGGCGCAATTATAGGCACGGAGAGTGTATTAGTTAACGAAGATCTAAAAGTAGTAGAAGGCAGTCGGGATGTCTTTATAACAAAGAGAGTGAAGGGCACAGAAAGATCAGACTTACCTCCTGCAACCGCGGGAGTATGGAAGTTCTTTGATAAACTACCAGAATGGAGATGGGTAGAAGAGTTTGGAAAGTTAGACCTCATAATAATTCCAGATATCGATGGCAATTTTGACACATTTGTCAAAGAACTCGACACTTACGAGAAAATGTATCAGACCTTCATATGCCTTACAGAAACCTATTTCATGGCCCATTATATGCTTTCTAGTAAACGGCCATTCCCACTTATCGACTATCAAGAACTACGGGAAAGAAGGCTGAGATTTGTTAAGAAAGTTGCAGATGAGCTGGATGTATATTTAATTCGGGCCAAAAACCCGCAAATTATTATGGATGAAATTGAAAAAATTATTTGAAGGAGGTAGAAGGCATGGCTGCCATAAAAATTTGGGAGGTTCCGGGAGTAACTGTTCCAAAACCAAATGAAAGAGTACTAAAAGTACTGTTTTCTCCCAATGTCGGCAACAAAGATCTTACTCTATTAGTATCCCTGATATACCCACACAGCACTACTGGGGCCCACACACACGATGTAGATGAATACATGTATATTGCCTCAGGACATGGAGTAGCAATTTCAGAAGAAGGTGAAGTAGAAGTCCACCCCGATATGCTCGTATATGCCCCAGCAGGAGTAAAACACGAGATGAAAAACACCAGCGACGAAACACTAAAATTGATCTGTGTTTACGTACCAGCACTAAAGGCATCGGGATATTTTGAAGAGGCCGAAAAGAGGGCTAAGGAGTTCCTTAGCGATAAGATTTAGCTTATTTCTTTTTTATTTAATATCCTAGTTCTTTTAATTTTTCTTTTAGCAAATTTGCAGAGTTTCTTAGGTTTTCTAAGTCCTCTTGAGTAAGCTCATATTCCACAATTTTTTCCACGCCATTTTTCCCGAGAATAATAGGAACACCTATTGCAATATCCTTAAGCCCAAATTCCCCATCTAGCACTACACTAGCAGGTATTTCTTCCTTTGTATCATTTAGAACAGCGTTTATCATCCTATATGCTGCGATTGCTGGACCGTAAAATGTGGCTCCTTTTTTTCTTATAACCTCTGCTGCTGCAAATCTGACGT
Source organism: Thermococcus argininiproducens (assembly GCF_023746595.1). Lineage (NCBI taxonomy): Archaea > Methanobacteriati > Methanobacteriota > Thermococci > Thermococcales > Thermococcaceae > Thermococcus > Thermococcus argininiproducens. The sequence continues at coordinate 162,607 of NZ_CP080572.1, forward strand.
TAGAGAGTATTTTGTCCAAATCAGGGAAGCTCTCAACATCTATCAAACCTTTCGATATAAACATGCTATTTCCATGTTCTCCCAGTATCCAAGCTTTTTTTATCTTTTTAGTAGTAAATTCATAGAGGATCCTTTTAAGACGCATTGAATCTAGTGTATTTCCCATCCCAAAGACTTCATTTCGTGATTTTCCACTCTCCTTCCACATAATATATGTCATTAGGTCAACAGGATTCGTTATCACCAGTATTTTACTTTTAGGAGAATTCTGCACTATTTTCTTCGCCACACCTTTAATGATACCTGCATTCTTTGTAGCTAAATCAAGTCTTGTCATATCAGGTGTTCTTCCCAATCCTGCGGTTACTACTATTATATCACTGCCTCTAAGGAGTTTATAGTCACTCCCTCCTATAATTTTTGGATATTTATCGAGACCAGCTGCAGCATGGCTTAAATCCATAGCTTCCCCAATAGCCAAGTTTTCAACGATATCGATGAGGGCAATTTCATCCACATCTAATTGTTGAATACAAGTAAACGCTATTGTTGAGCCCACCCTACCTGTACCCACAAATCCAATTTTCACCTTAATCACCTCAAGATATTTTTTACAAAATTAAAATAGAAAGAAAGATATTTAAATATTTCTTAATAACATATTTTTGATATATTTCTATTACAGAGGTGACAAATGTTATGGAAATAAGTGGGACAAGGGTATGTGTCATTGGTACATTTGATACAAAAGGTATAGAAGCCAAGTATTTGAAAGAGAGAATAAAACTTTATGCCGGAGTGCCTATTTTAATTGACATTTCTCTCAAAAAACACAGTTCCTCCATAGTATCCCCTGATATCCCTAACTACACTGTGGCCCAAGAAGGGGGCAGTACAATTGAGGAAGTTTCTAGGAAAAATCGAATAGAAGCCCAAGAGATTATGATCAAAGGAGCTGTAAAGATACTGAATAATCTCCTAAGGGAAAAGAAAATAGATGGTGTTATCGCATTTGGAGGTTCAGTGGGGACAGGCATGGGTATCAAGATACTCAAAAGTTTACCCTTATTTATTCCTAAATATTTAATAACCACGTTACCTCAAGAAGTTTCCTCCAAGATCGCTGGAAGCGACATTAGGGTCTGGTGGTCTGTCTCAGACATCTCTGGAGGAGACTCAATAAACACTATAGAAGCAACAGTGCTTAATCAAGTTGCAGCTGCTATTATGGGAGAACTAAAAGCAAAACCAGTAGAGATTCCCAGAAAACCAATTATTGTAGCAACCCAGTTTGGAACCACAACACAACACTTATTGATGGGCAAAAGTATCCTAGAAAATGAGTTTGAAGTGATTTCTTTCCATGCTGTGGGACTTTCTGGTGGATATACTATGGAAGAGTTTGTTAGAGGTGAAGAAAGAGTAGTTGCAGTTTATGATCTAACAACCCATGAGATAATAGATGAGATTGCAGGTGGAATTTTAATAGCAAGTCATGATGGAAAACTAAGACTAAGAGCTGCCATTGAAAGAAAGATCCCTCATATAATCCTTCCAGGAGGGCTGGATCAAATTGTTTTTGGGCCTCCCGATACCATTCCCCGTAAATACAGAAAACGCCTTTTTTACGAACATAGTAGAGGAATGGTAACCTTGATGCGAGCAAATGAAAGAGAAATGTATCAATCAGGAAAATTGATTGCAGAACGAGTCAACGATGCTGAAGCTCCTGTAATAATCATAATTCCAATACGTGGGTTCAGTGCCTATGACCAAGACCCTCTTCTTCCCAACTCCTCGGGAGTTTACTGCCAAAAAATCAAAAATTGTGAATTAGTACAAACCACCATACCATGGTGGGATCCCCATTCTGATATGATGCTCTGGAAAGGAATAATGGAAAATATAGACCTAACAAACCCAAATGTAACCATCATCCCATTGGATGCCCATATCAATGATCCAGAGCTTGTACATTTTGTTACACAGATTCTAATAGAAACTATAAAAGATAAATGGAAAGGGCGGAAATACCAAAACAATAAGTTATACATAAATGACCCATACCCTAAGTTTCAAGCATTGGTATCATATTATAAAGGTTATTTTAAGATGAAAAATAACAAAAAATGATACATAAAGTTCAATTTTGAATTTGATATGTGTATAACGTTTATATACCATAAACTATTTAAGTGTAAAGTATCATATTGCATAATGAGAATCTCTCTTGGAGGTGTATATTGTGGGACTGTTTTCTAGAAAAAAGGAAGAAGAGAAAAAGGAAGAGTATGCACTTGGGTCCAAAGTTATAGAAAAATTTCTAGGAGATGACTACTTTCCAGTGAAGTGGGGTGAGAACTGGGACAAAGATCTAAATGTCGAATGGGTAACTGTTTTGAAAGAACATGAAAAGGATCTACACTGGTGGAGAAGCGATTTGCACAATCCACATCCAGCTTTACCAATAATGGAACTCTTCACTTGGTGGGACTCAAAGCTTATAAAAAGCACTGAATACATGTATAGAAGATTCTGGTCTCCCACAGGAAGAGCATGGCCAGCAAAAGTAGTTAATGGGTATGTTTATACTACGATAATTCCCCGAACCGATCCTGACGAGCTAAGAATCTCCGGAAAATATTTCATGAAAATCTTGCCAATATATGCCGATATCTTCTTAGATCAGTGGGACAAAAGGTATCTCCCCGAAATCAAGAAGAACTTGGAGTTTATATTCAACTATCCCTACGAAGAAGCTTCCTTAGGGGAGCTTATGTGGCTCTTAGAAGAGATGATAGACATTTACGACAGACATTGGAAGCTTCACTGGATATTGAACTTCGCTCAATTCGCATCCTTCCTAGACTTTAGAGAAACCGTTCGCCAGATACTTGGTGATGAGAAATACAATACTCCCGAGGTCCAAGACTTACTTGCGAGAATATTAGTTTCCACAGATGACGTCAATTGGGACTCTCTAAAGATATTATATGAGATCAAGGAAGCTGTTAAGGGCAACTCTGCGGTAAGAGAACTATTTGAATCTCCAAAGACTGACGAAGAGGTTTGGGAAGAACTGCAAAAATTAGAGGAAGGCAAAGAAATATATGAAAGAATCGTCAAATTCCTAAAAGAATATGGAAGGAAGTCATTGTATGTATACGAGTATGACCTTCCTACCTGGGAGGAATACCCACCCACAGTCATTGCCCAGCTAAGAACATACCTTGCAATGGACTACGATTTCTACGCAGATAAAGAGTGGATCATAACAGACCAAAAAGAAGCAATAGAGAAACTAATGGAAATGATACCCGAAGATAAGAAAGAACTAGTAAAAGAAAAAATGGAGAGAGCTATTAAAATGGCACCATTAACACCAAACCACCACTTCTACATCGATCAACAAACAAATGCAGCTGCAAAATACGTACTTAGAGAGTTAGGAAAGAAGTTTGTAAAAGAAGGCCTGTTAGAAGAGCCCTATGACATACTTTACCTGAAGTATGATGAGATAAGAACACTATTTGCAGATCCCTCAGAAATTGACGCCAAAGCTTTAGTCAAACAGAGGAAGGAAGAGAGAGAAAAGGCTAAAGAAATTATCCCAGCTCCTTACGTAGGTACAATTACAGAATGGTCTATCAAAGAAGAACCATATAAACAGGGATTATGGGGATGGAGCCTTGAGAAGCTGCAACAAGAAAAAGAAACATACGAACTTGCAAAGACTGGTAAGGCCAAAATCTTAAAAGGTCTCGCAGCAGGAGCACCAAAGGTAATAGAAGGAGTTGTTAAAGTTGTAGAGGGGCCACATGAATTCGACAAAGTTGAAGAAGGAGACATTCTTGTTTGTGACATAACGAGTCCAGCATGGATCTCAGTATATCCAAAAATAAAGGGAGTGATAACAAACAGTGGAGGACTCTCCTCTCACCCAGCAATAGTTTCAAGAGAATTTGGTATCCCCTGTGTAGTGAGCACAAGAATAGCCACCAGGATGCTCAAAGACGGCATGAAAGTGCGTTTGGATGGAATAAATGGTATAGTGACTGTTTTGGAAGAAGAATGAGTTTTTTGAATTTTTATTATTTTTATTTATGTTTTAGGGGGCTTCTATAATGTACATTAAGAGAGATAATGAGTACTTGATAGTAAAACTAGAAAGAGATGAAGATCTTCTAAATGGATTAACAAAAGTTGCAGAAAGAGAAAACATCAAAGCCGGGATGATTATCTCAGGTATTGGAATGTTAAAAGATCTAGAAATGGGATATTACACGGGTACTAAATACCAGCGGAAAAAATTTGAAGGAATTTATGAAATAGTCTCAATAACGGGATATCTCCAAGAAACTGCTCCCAGAGCTCACATTCACATAAGCGTTGCTGATAAAAATAATAACGTCTATGGAGGGCACTTGCTTGGTGGAAAATGCGATCCCTATGCAATCATAGCAATTATTTCATGCAATAAGCTAAGCTTCAGAAGAGTTTATGTGGAAAAAGCAAAAAGGATGGAAACAGAGGTATACGAGGTTTAAAATGCCCATGAGATAAAATTAAGAGTCAAAGAACCTCCCGAATTGCCTTTTCAATTTTCTCCGTACTTGGCATCCACTCTTTTTCTAAGGCTGGGCTGAAAGGAACTGGTGTTGCTGGAGCTGTAACAAGTCTGACTGGAGCTTTCAAGCTCTCAAAGGCTTTACTAACGGCTAAGGCTGCTATATCCGTAGCAAAGCCACACCTTGGATAGGCCTCATCCACTACAACAAGCCTTCCAGTTTTCTTTATGGAATTGAGAATAGTTTCAGCATCTAACGGCACAAGAGTTCTTGGATCGATGACCTCAACACTTATCCCCTCTTCTTCAAGTTTGTTTGCAACTTCTAGGGCTCTGTGGATCATCAAAGCTGTTGCTACAACTGTGACATCCTTTCCCTCTTTCTTAATATCTGCTTCACCAAGAGGAATCGAGTAGGCTTCCTCTGGAACAGGTCCCTTAATTCCGTAAAGCATCTTATGCTCGATGAAAATCACTGGATCGTCATCCTCAATTGAAGATATTAGCAACCCTTTGGCATCATACGGAGTGGATGGCATAACTACCTTTAATCCTGGAACGTGAATGAAGAGCGCATGCAATGATTGAGAGTGTTGTGCTGCAGCGCTTGCTCCTGCTCCAGAGACCGTTCTAATCACTATTGGAATCTTGGCCTTTCCTCCAAACATGTACTTCATTTTAGCCGCCTGGTTGTAAATCTGGTCATATGCAACACCGAGGAAGTCTATGAACATCAGTTCCACAACAGGCCTTAACAAACCGGCTGCAGCGGCTCCTACTCCCGTTCCTATAAATCCGCTTTCTGCTATTGGAGTGTCTCTAACTCTTTCTTCCCCATACTTATCAATAAGTCCCTTTGTAACGCCAAAGATACCTCCATATTTTCCCACGTCTTCACCCATCACAACAACCCTTGGATCCTTGGACATCTCGTAGTCTAACGCTTCATTAAGAGCTTCTGCAAAGGTTATTTCCCTTACCACTGCCATACTAACACCCCCTTTGTTGGGGTTGAGAATACATCTTCAAGAACTTCTTCCGGTTTGGGCCATGGACTTTCCTCAGCAAACCTTATAGACTCTTCAATTTCATTCCTAACTTTCTCTTTAATTTTCTCAAGTTCTTCTTTGCTCAAGAGACCTTTCTCCAAAACTGTTCTCTCAAAAATCACTATGGGATCTTTGTTCTCCCTCCACCACTTTACCTCTTCTCTTGACCTGTATATTTCGGGATCCCCCTCAAAGTGTCCTCTGAACCTGTAGGTTTTTGCCTCTATTAGAGTCGGGCCTTCTCCCCTTCTAGCCCTCTCTATTGCTTCTTTAGCAACTTCATAAACCGCAAAAACATCTTGGCCATCTACACTAACTCCAGGAATTCCATAGGCTGCTGCCCTTTCAGCAACACTCTTTATCACTTGCTGCTTTGAGTATGGAAGAGAAATTTGATAGAGATTGTTTTCACATACAAATACAACCGGAAGCTTCCAAATCGCGGCGAGGTTTATTGCCTCGTGAAAGTTCTGCTGGTTAGATGCTCCATCTCCAAAGAACGCCACAGCAACATTGTCTAAACCATTTAGCTTTATCCCTAATGCTGCGCCTACCGCATGGGGAATTCCACCACCGACTATACCATTTGCCCCTAGCTCGCCAACATCCAAATCAGCTATGTGCATTGATCCTCCTTTTCCTTTGCATATCCCAGTAGCTTTTCCAAATAGCTCTGCCATTGAGGCCTTAATATTGCCTCCCTTTGCAATAAAGTGTCCATGCCCTCTGTGAGTACTCGTTATAAAATCGTCCTTTCTTAGGTGAGCCATTACTCCCGTTGCTACTGCTTCTTCTCCAATGTATAAGTGAACAAACCCTGGTATCTTGCCTTGAGCGAAAAGTTCTGCAACCCGCTCTTCATGTTCTCTTATCTTAACCATTGCTTCATATATCCACAACAGCTTTTCTTTTGGAATCTCAGCCATCTCGCCTCCCCTCTAATCATTTATAGATTTAAAGAAGAGCTTATTTTGTGATGAGGTTATTGGACCACAATACAACTAAACATTGTGACTTTCTTAAAGAAGAAGTATATATACTTTTCTATTTTTATTCCAAAACTTTATTAAGATTCAGTTAAAATAGCGATATGGTGATATATATGTCAAGCGTAAATATCATTATGCCAAAATTAGGTATGACTATGAAAAAAGGTACTATCGTGGAATGGAAAAAGAAGGTTGGAGAGAAGGTAGAGAAAGAGGAAATAATTGCCATAGTGGAGTCTGAGAAGTTAACCGGAGAAGTGAAGGCTCCAGCCTCTGGGGTTTTAGTAAAAATCCTTCACGATGTTGGTGAGGAAGTTCCTGTGGGGGAGGTTATAGCAATAATAGAAACCGAGGGGAGTTGAAATGGTGACGGAAGAGATTAGGATGATTGCTGAGCAATATGACATTGATCTCTCAAAAATACAAGGCTCGGGGCCCAATGGGGAGGTTACACTCGAAGATCTCGAAAAATACATAAAAGAGCACTTCTTTCCAAAAGTAAAAGAAGAAAGAAGAGTGTTTGGAATCAGAAAAGTCATAGCAGAGAGACTCTCAAAAAGCTACAGAGAGGCTGTTCACGTGACCCTAAATATGGAAACCGAGATGGACAATCTCATCGAGATGAGAAAAAAGCTTACTGAAAAACTCAATACAAAGCCCTCATATACCGTTTTAATGCTCAAATGTATTGCAAAAGCCCTTAGGGACTTTATAGAGATTAATGCAACAATGGAAGAAGGAAGAATAGTAATTTACGAGAACATAAACATAAACGTGGCCGTAGATAGCCCAATAGGTTTAATAACTCCAGTGATCAGAGACGTCGATAAAAAGTCACTTGAGGAGCTCCTACAAGATTATGCAGACATTGTTGAAAGAGCAAAGAAAGGTGCACTTAAGGAAAAAGATTTTGTTGGAGGGACATTCACCATTACAAATCTCGGAATGCTTGGAGTTGATTCCTTTACTCCCATAATTAACCCACCCCAAATTGGAATTCTGGGCCTTAACAGAATAGTTCAAAGACCGATAGTCAAGAATGGAGAAATCAAAATAGCAAATACAATGATGCTTTCTCTCACCTTTGATCACCGGGCTATAGATGGAGCACCTGCAGCAAGATTCTTAGGAAGAGTCAAATACTACATGGAAAATCCAGAGAAGGTGTTTGAGAGTGAGTGAATGGAAAAGATACGTTATTGAGATGGGAATGGGGATAGATCAACATGGACAAGATCCAACAAAAGCTGCGATAAAAGCAGTAAAGGATGCAATAAGCAGGGTCTGTGCCGTTGGACTTGTAGAACTCTTTGATCTCAATCCCCAGAACATAAGGATAGAAAGCATTATCGGTGTTCCTTACCCTGAACGTGTGGAGATAGAGAAGGTGAAAGCTGCAATTCCTCTAGAATGCAAGAAGGATGTTAATATTATCGAAGGGGGCCTGAAAGGGCCAGGTATAGCTTTAAAAGAATTTGGAGATAAAACAGATGAGATTCTAATCGCTGTAGCATTTATAACGATCTACGTAAGGAGAGGAACCTGATGAGAAAAATTACAGTTGGAATCATAGCAAACCCTGAATCTGGCAGGGATATAAGGCGTTTGATAGCCCATGCAAGTGTATTTGACAATATGGAAAAGGTCAACATAGTGAAAAGACTTCTGCTCATAATGCAAGAATTGGGTGTTGAGAAGGTTTTAGCAATGCCCGAAACATTTGGAATAGTACCAGCTGCATTGCATGCCGTAGGGGAGCGGCTCTCTCTAGAGGTGGAGTTGCTTCCAATGAAGGTTTTTGGAGACTGGAGAGACACCTTAAAAGCCACAGAGCTCATGAGAGATAAAGTGAACGTCATAATTGTAATTGGAGGAGATGGAACCAACAGAGTAGTAGCAAAGGCCTCTGGAGAGACTCCTTTAATGCCCATATCCACAGGGACAAATAACGTATTTCCGTACATGATAGAGGCCACAATAGCTGGAGCAGCTGTTTCGGCCATAGCGACTGGTACAGTCAAGGCCAAAGAAGGTACATACAAGACAAAAAGAATTGAGCTTTATGAAAATGAGGAGCTTAGAGACATAGCATTAATCGATGCTGTTGCAACGTTGCACTCTTTCAAAGGCTCCAAAGCTGTTTGGAAGCCAGAGTATTTAAAAGAAGTCGTGGCAAGTGTTTCCTCACCCCACAACATTGGACTAAGTTCAATCCCGGGAATGATAATGGAGATAACAGAAAGAGATGATTTGGGAATATATGTAGAGCTTGGTGAAGGGCGATCATTAAAAGCCCCTATAGCCCCAGGGGTATTTAGAAGCATAAAAGTCAAAGAAGTACGAACTCTGGAACTAAACGAAGAAATCGAGCTAAAAACATCTCCATCTCTTTTAGCCCTTGATGGAGAAAGGGAGACCGAGATAAAAGGAAAAATAACAGCAAAAATAACGAGAAACGGCCCTCGGGTTATAGATTACAAAAAGACCCTGAAGATAGCAGCAGAAAGAGGCTTCTTTAGTGATTAATACTACACTTTTTCTATTTTCTCGTTAATCTCCCTTTCATTCACCCGGGGAGGATAGTTCAAATTCCATTCCTTCTTTGAATACCTTTCCTCATAAAGGATCTTAGCTATCTTTAATTCTTCCTTTAATGGATCATCAAAGGTGAGATCTTCCAGTAACACCCTAGAATAGCCCCATATTAATGCATTTACAACATCTTCCATTTTAATTCCCTTCACAAAAGTGGAAAGATTGGCAACCCTATATTTAACTGGATCAAAATTGTGCCATTTTGGAATCTTAAGGAAAGAATAAAGTCTCAACAAATCAGAATTTATTAACAGAGAACCATGTAGAAAAAGAACCCCCCATCTTATACTTGCAGCAGTTCCGGAAACTTTTCTTTCATTTACGACAACATCATTAGTGTTCTTCAAATAACCCCTCAAACCGAGCTTCTTTAGAGCAAGTAAAGTTCCGCGCAGAAGAACACCGTAAAGGTACTCCAATGGATAGTTTACATCCCTCTTAATTACCAAAGAATAGTTTAAACAGCCCTTGTCATGATAAACTGTTCCTCCACCCGTAAACCGCCTTATTAGAGGAACCTTAAACCTCTTGAGGTTTTTTAAGTTAACGTCCTCTTCAACTTTCCTAAAACGCCCAAGGATTACGGATTCTTCATTTCGCCATATCCTCAGTGTATCTCCAATTAGATCCTTTGCCCTAACCCTTGCAAGAGTTTCTTCAAATGCTAAATTCAAGTATGGATCTGAAAATTCAGTAATCAAGATTCTCAACGGCATAATCATTTTTGGAAAGAAAAATAATTAAAAGTTTTGAAAAAACTAAACCTCTATGAGGGCTATTACTTGCCCTTGGGCGATCTCTTCGTTCTCAGGAACCAATATCTTAAGTCTTCCACTGGCTGGTGCCCTTATTGTTTCGGTTATTTTCTCTATCATGATCTCTGCTATCTCTTCACCTTCCTCAACGTGATCTCCATCATGTTTATACCACTGATTTATCACACCCGTTTTATCCTCCTGGCTAATCCGAGGAACTTTCACCTCTACTTCCATCGTCTCTCCTCCAATGTCAAATCAGATTATGGTCTTCACAGCATTGATTATCTTCTCCTTGTCTGGAAGGACATATCTCTCCAAAACTCTGCTGTAAGGAACTGGGACGTCTGGATAAGCTATTCTCACAGGAGGAACTTCTAGAGATACGCCATTTTCAACAACTGTTGCAATAACCTCCCCGCTCATTCCATAGCTCCTGTAATCCTCGTCTACCACAACTAAGCGCCCGGTCTTCTTTACTGAATCCAAAATAGCTTTCCTGTCTAAGGGAACCAACGTCCTAAGATCGATTACCTCAGCACTTATACCCTCCTTTTCAAGCTCTTCTGCAGCCCATAATGCCTCATAAACCATCTTTGCAACTGCCACAATGGTAACGTCATCTCCTTCTCTAACTATCTTTGCTTCCCCAATAGGCACCGTATAGGGCTCCTCTGGAACTTCAACTGCCGCCTCTGGTGGAGAGGGCATCCATCCAAGGCCCATAAGTCCTTTGTGGAAGAAATACATTACAGGATTGTCATCCCTAATGGCAGAAATCATTAGTCCTTTTGCATCGTAAGAGTTTGAGGGAATTACTATTTTCAAGCCCGGCACGTGAGCAAAAAGTCCGTAAAGGCATTGTGAATGCTGTGCAGCATCACTGTATCCGCCACCCATTGCAGTCATTATTACTACTGGCATTTTCACTTGACCGCCAGACATGTAGTGAGCTTTGGCTATATGGTTGTAAATCTGATCCATGGCAACTCCAAAGAAGTCAACGAACATCAACTCAACTATTGGTCTCATTCCCTTGGATGCAGCTCCTAAGGCTGCTCCTATAAAGGCAGATTCACTTATTGGCGTATCTTTAACTCTTTCAGGTCCAAACTTCTCAAGAAGACCGCTTGTTGCACCAAAAATGCCCCCATATGCTCCAATATCCTCGCCCATGACAAATACGTTTTCATCTCTCTCCATTTCTTGGGCTATAGCCTCAGATATGGCCTTATACATGGGGAGTTTTCTTGGCATTTCACTCACCTCCCGCAAAAACGCCCTTTAAAGCTTCTTCTGGTTCGGGATATGGGCTGTTTACAGCAAAATCAATAGCCTCTTGAACTTCCTTAATATTCTCTTCTTTGATCTTGTTGAGTTCCTCCTCTGTGACAATACCTTTCTCCAAAAGCATTTTCTCAAAGTTCAAAAGAGGGTCTTTTTGCTTAGCCAGCTCTAAATCTTCTTTGGGCCTGTAGTGCTGAGGATCTCCTTCAAAGTGGCCCCTCAGTCTATAGACTTTTATCTCAATTAGACTTGGCCCTTCTCCTCTTCTGGCTCTTTCAATGGCCTCTTTAGCTACCTCATACACCGCTATAACATCCATTCCATCTACACTAACTCCTGGAATTCCATAGGCCGCTGCTCTTTCACTGTTCTTTGAAACTGCTGTGGACTTTTCTTTTGGAACTGATATTGCCCAGCTGTTGTCCTCTATTACAAAGATCACAGGAAGTTTCCAGATTGCCGCTAGGTTAAGGGCCTCATGAAAAGTTCCTTGGTTAGCAGCTCCATCTCCACCTACCGCAACCGCAACGTAATCCTCGCCTTTCAGCTTTGCGGCTATTCCTACACCGACCGCCTGTGGAAAGCTTGCCCCAACAATCCCACTACAGCTAAAGTTGTATTTCGCATCAAAGAGATGCATATGGCCTCCTTTGCCACCTGATAGACCAGTAGCTTTTCCAAAAATCTCAGCTGTCATCTTCTTTAGGTCCACTCCTTTAGCTATCGCAAAGTGGTGGGCCCTATGGGTCCCTATAAGTGCGTCTTCTGGCTTTAGATGCATGCAGACTCCCACAGCGGCAGACTCTTGGCCTGAAGAAAGATGGAGTTCTCCTGGTATCGGCCCTGCAGAAATGTCAAATCGAGGGCTTTTCTCTTTATAATACCACTCTGCAAGCGTTTCCTCGTAAGTTCTGATCTTGTGCATTCTTTTGTATATCTCCAGCAAGGTTTCTTTAGGAATCTCCTCTAATTTCGCCATCTCACACACCCCTGTATACACTAACAAAAAACACAAAACAAACAAATCAGTTATATAGAATTCATTTGATAAATATATAATTTACGGTGCAAAAAAGTTTACAAATATCGAGATAAATTTTCTAAATAACCTCCAACTTCACAAGATCTCCAACATCCAACTCTCCACCAATTAATTTGACCCTATCCTCATTGCAATAAACACCTATGCCCTTAATCTCCCTTTCATTGGCAAATACTCTAAAATCCGTGGTAAAAATTCCTACATCATTTTCAAGAAGGATATTAGCTCTCACTTTCTTTCCTAAAAAATCTCCTTCTAAATCTCCAAATATGGCTCCATAATGATAATGGGGCATGCCTCCTTCAATATCTCCAAATGGAGTCATTTTCTTTCTTCCTCTCCTAAGTGGCTTCAGCCAGACATAGTGTTCTCTCTTTTCAATAACCTTAAACTCCTTCCCTTTGACCATTGGAACCAATCTTCTTATCTTAGGAAAGATCATAATCCCTCCTCTAGCCCTATATCTGTCTTGACATGACCTAAATTCAAAATGCACATGTTTATCACTCCAAGGTGAAAAGAATCCGGAAAGTCTTAATTCTCCAATCTCATCACCAAGAAAAACCTTTTCACCAAGTTTAACATTTGGATTCACATGGAGAACCTTCAGACAAAAATTTTCCACTTCGAATATCAAGAGATAATCCTCACCAACAGGAATATGCCTTGGAGTCCTTATCTTTTTTATCTCAACAAGCCTGCCCTCCTCCAATGGGAAAAGGGCCTTCTCTTCAAAGTAGACATCTACGGCAGTACCCAGTTTATGCGGGATATATGGAGTATCGAAAAAAGAATACCTCACATTCGGGATTTCAAATGAAAGACCATTTACCCGAGCTATTTCCATTTATTTCACCTCTATAAATTCCCATCCTCCCTTATGGATTTCGATACCCTCTGTTTTTATGTTTAGCCCCTTTATAATTTCCATAAGCTCTTTCACAAATCTCCAGAATTTTTCGTCATTAACCATGACCCTGTAACTTTCAGGGAAAGCGTTCTTTAACATCTCTCTAAATTCTCTTCCAGCGGCGCCAAGATTAAGGACTTCAAAGAAGTAATAATCCACAAAACCTCTTGTTTCCCTAACTATGGCTTCTATATCTGTAAGTTTGGGGATTATTGGACTCACAAAGGCATAATTCTTAATCCCCTCATCTTTAAGCTTCTTAAGGGCATCAATTCTAAGCTTCTGTGAAGGCGTAAGTGGTTCTATGAAATGTTTTTCCCTTCCTTCAAAGCTATTTACTGTTAATCCAACTTCAATTTCATTAAAAAGCTTAAAGAGATCGATATCCCTTATAGCAAGGGGAGATTTCGTGAGAATGCTGAGCTTATTTCTCTTATTCATTGCCTCAAGCGTTTTTCGTGTGAGCTTTAGCTCTTTTTCTAATGGTTGATACGGGTCACTTATACTTGACATCATTACCTCCCCATAAACTCTCTTTCTTGCAAGTTCTGGTGCGTTAATCTTTGCCTCCACCCAAGTGCCCCACTCCCCATAAGGTTTCCATTTGCAGATGAACTTGGCATAACAGTATTTACAAGCAAATTGACAGCCAACGTATTGATTTATAGCATACTCTACTCCAGGAATTCTACTTTTGGTATAGATGTTCTTTGCTCTTGTTTTGATAACTTTCATCTGAACACCTCTATCAATTTGAGAACTCCAAAGAATATTGAAAAAAGCATCAGTCCAAGAAAGATCCTATAAATGGTAAAAAACTTCTCTTCTTCCTCAAATTTTCTGAGTTTAAGCAACATCCAGAACGCCCATATCCAAAGGCCTATTTGGGCAAGAAGAAGAGGAAGATCGTAGGAATAGTAGGGAGGTGAAAAAACCGATGGAATGAATAACAGTATGCTGAGGAAAAGGCCAAGGAAAATTAAGGGTGGAAGATTTAAGATTGAAAGCGAAGGATTAACTTCTCCAACAATCATGAAGTACGTGATAAGAAGAAGCACCAAAATATGCATTCCATAAAACCCAAGAAACTTTCCACTAATTCCTCCTCTTGTTATCACTCCATATACAAATAGAAGCACTGCTCCCCCAAGATATGATAAAATCCACGTGCTTAGATCTTTATAGAACCCATACGGGGCATCAAAGTTGGCAAAAGCTATGGCCCCAGGCTGTGTCGCCATTAAAATTGCCAAAGTGAAAAACACGAGCCTTAACTCTTTTCTCTCCATGACAACCCCAAACTTAAATAAGCCTTCGGGTTTATATCCTTTGATGTTCGGAAGTGAAATCTACTCAAAACGGTTTTGGGAAGTTGACTTTGCTAGAGGTATAGCATTAGTGATGATGCTTGTATCGAATTTTGTTACCGATTTGCAGTTCTTTCTTGGTTATTCAGAACATAGGATTTTCTGGAAATTTTTCGCATATGCAACTGCAGTTCTATTTGTGTCAATCTCCGGTCTCTCCTTGTGGATAAGCTATGCGAGAGGACGAAAAAGCTATAAAAAGTACTTACTAAGATTCGGAAAGCTCTTTGGCCTTGGGGCCTTGATAACCATTACTACGTATATTCTTTTAAATAGAGGAACAATATACTTTGGTATTCTTCATTTCCTTGGGATTGCGAGTTTGCTAGTAATTCCATTCTACCGCTTAGGGTGGAAAAACCTTCTCATAGCACCGATATTTATACTGGGAAAAGAAATCACCCAGAGTATAACCACAACAACACTATTATTGCTACCCCTGGGGATAATGCCCCAAAACTTTTTTACTCTCGATTACTTCCCAATCTTCCCCTGGTTTGGTGTTTTTTTGATTGGCACTGGGATAGGGGCCTTGTTCTATCCAAGTGGATATAGAAAAACTGAGATAAAGACGCCAGATAATCCCCTTATAGACTTCATATGCTTCATCGGAAGGAACACCCTAAAGATTTACATTCTTCACCAGCCAGTGTTCGTGGGATTGCTATTCCTACTTTACGGAGGGCTACCAAACTTAGGGGTGTGAAAGTTGTGAAAACCTACATTAAAAACACTTTGAAAATACTCAGTATACTTGCAGATGAGATAGTTGTGGGAATTTTTCTATTTCTAATTCTACCTAGAGCTGGAATTAAAGTGCCCTTAAAACCGGCACTGGCTGTAATAGGATTTCTCATTTTTAAAGATGTCATCGCTGTCAAGTTTCTATGGGAGATTTTTGAGAAGAGGATTGAGGTCGGCCCTGAAGCCCTAGTTGGCAAAGAGGCTGTGGTTATAGAAGAGCTAAACCCGAAGGGTATAGTAAAAGTAGGAAATGAGCTGTGGATGGCAGAGTGCATAAATGGAATGGCAAGGAAAAACGAGAGGGTGAAAATAGTCAAAGTAAAAGGCACTAAGCTTCTCGTGGAACCCCAAGAGTAGCTGACCTCCTCCCCGCCATAAAAGACGAGACTTTCACGAGGTAAAAAGAGCATGAGCTTGCTAAATCGTCTTTCTTCATAAAGCATAGGGCATCAAAAAGAAAGAGGGGTTAAAATTTAATAAAACTTTCCCATGTCTTAGTGTCCTTAAGACCGTGTCCGGTAGCTACTACAACAACTCTTTCGTCTTTATCGATTATTCCTTCTTCCCTCATCTGCCTTGCAAGAGCAAGGGCAGTTGAAGAGGATGGCTCAACAAAAAGACCTTCCTTTCCAAGCAATAAACCAGCATTCATAGCTTCTTCATTTGTTACGATACCTAGGTGTCCTCTACTCTCCTCTATAGCCCTTAGAACATTTTCTCCATCTACAGGTGCTTTAACAGCTATTGCCGATGCTACTGTAGGCCTCTTTTCCTTCCTTGGCTTAATAGGCATTTTCTCTTTCCAGGCCCTTACTATGGCATCGTAGCCTTCCACTTGAACTCCAGCAATCTTTGGCAACCTTTCAATAAGACCCACTTTGTAGAACTCCTTTGCAGCTTTCCAGATAGCCCTTAGGTGAGTTCCCGCCCCAATTGGAACGACAATCCAATCGGGAGGGTCAAAACGAAGTTGATCAAAGATTTCAAATGCCGTACTCTTTTGACCCTCAACCCTGTAATGATAATTGCCCGTTAAGTAATACTCTTCTTCCCGGGCCATCCTTTCACTTTCGGCTAGTGCCTCATCATATGTGCTTCCATGAATCTTTATTTTTGCCCCATAAACCACAGCCTGAACTAATTTACCTACTGGGGTTCCTTCTGGAACTACTATCGTCACCTCAAGTCCCGCTTTAGAACCATAAGCAGAGATACTAGCAGCCATGTTGCCTGTGGAAGCAACCACAACTTTTCTTGCATGAAATTCCAAAGCCTTTGTTATTTCAACGCTTGAACCCCTGTCCTTAAAGGCACCCGTTGGGTTCTCTCCTTCGTTCTTTATGTAAAGCCTTCCAAAATCAAGTTTTTTCTCAAGGTTTTTTACCCTGTAAAGCCGTGTGCCCCCCTCATTTAAGCTAACGATCTTTCTTAGATTTGAAACTGGGTAGAACATCCAATATTTCCATAACCTTGGAGCTTCCCTAAACCATGCATCGTTATCCTCTATAAGCTCCCTTATTCCTTCATAATCGTATTGAACATCAAGTGGAGCTCCACACTCCTTACATTTATAGACACCACTTGCCAGAGAATATTCCCTATCACATTTTGTGCATTTTAACATAGTTTCAAACATTTTAACCACCTCGTATTTTACATACCGGTCCTAGATGCTCGCATTCCGCCTTAAAGACAAGCTTTCTAGAGGGTTATAAAGATTGAGCGCTAACAAACGTACGAGCATGCACTTTTATGTGCTCTCAGCCACATAAGAATAGAAATTTATTTATTATACCTCAGCACATGGATATCCCTAACCACCCGATGTCTCTCTTCAAAGTCTGTGTATCTTGCCATGACTTCAAAACCAAGCTTTTCAAGCCATTTTCTCTCTTTTCTATAAATCCTGCCATCATTGAGCTTATAGGCTGGAAAGACAAAAACAACCCTTCCATGCCTCTTCAAAACATCCCTAAACCTATCAAAAACAGTGTAATAGAATCTATCAAGCTCATTTGCAAGTTTTATTGCTTCTCCTTTAGTAGGGTGATATTTCAAAGGCTTGCCCATATAAGGCTCTGTAACTATTGCATCAAATTTGACTCTGAAGCAACGTTTGAGTTTTCTTGCATCACAAACTTCGAGATGGGCGCTCTTTCTAACCCTAAATTCCTTTTTCAACCACTTTAAGTTCTCTTTGGCCCCATTGATAGCTTTGGGATTGGAATCACTCCCATAAGCATTAAGACCTTGAAGCAAGAACTCCTGCACTATTGTGCCTATACCACAAAATGGATCAAGAAAGTTACCTTGTCTAATTTCGGTTAGATTTACCATTATTCTAGCCAAACGTGGGGGTATTGAAAGAATCGCCCTCTGCACAGGCCTTTCAACATCGAGCTTTTTAAGCTCAAAGGGATCTGCTACAGCAATTGTCTCTCCCACATAGAGATTTCTCCCAAAGATAAAGACAAAGTCCTTAACTTCTGGAAAACCTTTTAAAACAAGTTCTGAGGGCATTGCATAGACCTTAGCAGGTTTAAAGAACTTGGAAGAACCTTGAGATTTAAAATGTTTCTTTATCCCACTCCCAAGCTTTCTCCAAAGCTTCCAATCATCTTTTCCGTAAATGCTCACGGTAAAATGCTTGGTATATTCCAGACCCCGTATCGCTTCTTCCTCCTCTCCAACAATCTTCACAAGCTTTAAAGAGCCTCCAAGTTTATGAAAAAGCCGTTCTACGCTTTTATCACCATCAAAAACCATCCAATGTTTAGAACTCTCAATGATTTTAATCTTTAATCCAAATCTCTTTGTAAACGCCAAGAATTCGGCTTCGCTAAGCCTCGGGTTTTTCCCATAGATGATCGCATACATGATGGGGAATTCCCCACCGTATTTAAAAATGTTTGGAGATTAAAACACAAAATTCTTAAATTAAGCTGCCATTAATTGCTCTCTGGTGAATTTTCATGAGCCTTGAAGAGCTCTATCGCTACCTCCGATGGAGGATGGACCCAGAGGATGAAAGGGCAGTAATGAGGTTTTGGAGAATAGTTAAAGCTTTTGAAGTTTTGAAAGAGAAGAATTTACTCCCCGCCAATCCAAGAGTCTTAGACATCTGTGCTGGCACAGGAATAGCGGGAGTCGCCATGGCAAAAGCAATGAACGCAAAAGCCCTGACTGTTCTTGATGCAAGAGAAGAAGACCTCAAAAAAGTCGAAAAATGGGTTGAAATAGCAGATTTAGACTTAAAACCTGAAGTCATCGTTGGAGATGCAAGAGAGGTCTCAAAACTCGTTGGTGAGCATGACATAGCCCTTCTCTGGGGCCTAACAATGCCTCATTTTGATGCCTTTGATGCCGTAAAATTGTTCACAAATGTCGCCTTGACGTTAAGTGAGAATGGAGTCTTTCTTCTCGAGGAAACTGACAGAGTTTATGGGATATTCTATCAAGTTGGGTATAAAGATATGCTAATTGAAACCAAAACGGAAGAATATGCCCTTATATCAGTTCACGAAGGTTACGATCCAATTAGAGGTGTTTTCAAAAGAACTTACTACAAGCTTCCCGGGTTTGAAAAAGTAACAGAACAAGAACATAGACTCTGGGACATTGCCTCTCAACTTGCACTTGGAAGCATCTTCTTTAGAGAACACCGTCTTATTTCCAAAATGGAACATGGTATAACAGGAGTCTCTAACATAATATACTTAAAAGCCCCCAGAAAGAAAATAGCAACGGAGCTGGAGGAAGGTTAAATGCTTTTCGAGATAGAAATTCCAACAAGGAAAGAGTTTGAACTTATTGATATAACCTCCATGATAAATGAAAAAGTAAAGGAAGCAAAGGTTAAGGAAGGAATTGCAGTTATTTTTACTAGACATACGACCACGGCACTCTTCATTAACGAAAACGAAAGTGGCTTAGTTGCTGATGTTAAAGAGTTTTTTGAAAAGCTAGTTCCAAAGGGAGAAGGTTATCACCATGATAGAATAGACAATAACGCCCATTCTCACCTGAGGAGCATAATCTTAAACCCGAGCATTGCAATCCCCATAAAGGACGGAAGACTTTTGCTAGGAACATGGCAGAGTGTTATCTTTGCAGAGTTGGATGGTCCACGAAGAAGGAAGATCTTTGTGAAGATCTGTAAGTGCTAACTAAGAAACTTTTCCTCTCTTTTAATTATCCAAAGACCAAGTAGGGAAGTAGGTACCTCGACCTAAAGCCCCTCAATATTCTCCTCAAGCCTGATTTAACTCCCAAAATTACTGACTGGGGGTTAGCAAAGATAAGTGCAAGAAGCTCACTATCACAAAAAGTGGGTATTCTCCCCTTTATGCTGCTCCAGAACAGCTTGATGAGAAACGCGAGGAATTGAAAAAGAGCCTTGTGGAAACGAAGCAAACACTCAAGAGAAGCCACTCAAGGGAGGAGATACAAAGGCTCACAATAGAGGCCGTTGGGAAAACTGCAAAGATAGCCATTCTAAGCGCGAAGCTCAACGATAAGGCTGAACCCCTGAACGCCTTGGAGGATCTAAAGTTCTATACGAGAGAGAACCTTGACGAGCTGTTGAACACAATAAGCCAAATAGAAATCCTGATCAAGGAGGGTATTCCCGTTAGTGACGATCTGGTTGAGATGCTCAAAGTCCTGCTTCACAGAATCGAGATGGAGATGCAGTATAGGAGAGATGTATGACAAAACTAACAAATCCTTTAAAAAGTTTAGTTATATTTATTATATGGTGATTGAAATGCGTCCACCAACGAGAAGAGAAAGGGTGTACATAGCACTTTGGGAAATTGGAAAATCAAGAATAGCCCAACTCGCAGAGATTACAGAACTCAAGTACCCGTATGTTCATCGGGAAGTTAGAAGGCTTGAAAAAGAGGGGGTTATTATAAACAACGCCGGAACTGTTGAAATCATTGACAGAAAGGCTTTCGTTATGCTCTGGAGTGAAGACAAGAGGGCCATATTCGAAAGAGTAAGGCCCGCGAGAGTCAAAATGATGCCATCAACCGAGGTTTTACTTTCCGGCTCTGGGGCATTGTGGGTTATTGGAAAAGTGGTAAGCCCCACGGGAGGCATAGTGTATCTTGAAAAGCCAGGCGATATTTCAAAGCTAAGGTCAGGAAGAGGGCACACGTTTTCCATCTACACTTATGATGACTTTGTCTTTCGTTTTGCAAAGGAGTTGAGGGGCTTTAGAATCCCACCATGGGGAATGGTATTGGCAGATTTACTGGCTCAGGGGATGTATACGAGGCTTTTTGAGGAAGTCTTCGAGGAGGTTGTAAGAAATGGAGGAGATTAAAACCCTGAGAACCCAGATAACCCAATCATCAAAGCTTCAATAGAAGACATGCTCAGAATAGCCAAAGATTTAGATGTAATACTTGCGGGAGGATGGGCGGTTTATCACTGGTTGAGTAAGTGGGATCTAAACGGTGTCCCCTCGGTTGATGTGGATTTCCTTGTTAGACGGGAGTCTTTTGAGGAGGTGCATTTAAAGCTGAGGGAACTGGGCTATCAAAGTTCAGGCTTCAGATACTTTAAAGTGGTTAAAGATGAGGAACTTCCATTCCTTGAGGAGAGGTTGAATGTTGATTTGCTCTTTGACAGGAAACCCACCAAGCTGAGCTTTGAGAGTCCCTATGTGAGAGCAATATTTGAGGAAGAATACTATTCCATTGAAAGGTTTGAGTTTGAGGGGCTCTCTGGAAAAGTCAGAGTTGTCCTCCCTGAGGCTCTTATGGTACTAAAGCTCGATATATACTCCAACCCGACATATCCTGAGGAGAAGAGAGAAAAGCACTGGAAGGACATGGTTGACATATATTCCCTCTTTATGGATGCTCCCAGCTTGAAGACCAAAGTTTTTGAAAATCTCTACAAGGTTAAGCCGTTCTCATTTGAGCACCTTGAAATGTTCTTTTCAAAGGAAAGCAGGGAGCTTATGGATGTTACATCTATTATTATGGAGTATGTCGGCCTTCCATTCGACAGAGAAGGTTTGTTAATGAGAATTGATGATGTTAAAGAAAGCCTTAGCCTTGGAAGGACTGAAACTCGTTTGGAGGCTGGATGAAATGCCAGTTGATTTATCCGGTCCATTGTTAAGTGAATTTGAAAAAACAAAGAAGGAGTTTGATAAAGCTGTCGCCAGAGGAGATATGGAAACTGCAAGAGAGAGCCTGCAAAACGCCTTAAAGAGATAGAAGACATGATGAAAGAATAAATCCCTTTCTTTTTTAATTATTAAAAATGACCATTTTTGACCAGTATATCCTTGTAGTTTGAGCATTCTATTAATAATTGGTGATGTGAGATGGTTAGTTTCGAGAATTTGAGAAAGTTTTGGGAGCAAGAGAGAAGACCTGAACTTCAGAGAGAGCATGCGAAATACGAGGCAATGAACTTCCAAAGAAGAATGCTTTAGCGCTCATTAAAAAATTAAGCCAGAGAAAAGACTCTGGCATGACCTCATTTTTTTATTTATCTCAAAGGGCCCCAAAGAAGATATTTAGGGACGGCACCTCAATTATCTGTCAACTAGCCGGAAATCCCCCAATTCATCATGTCTAATCCAAAATAACGAACGAAAGTTTTATTATGTCAAAAATTGAACAGAATATAAGATAATATCACTCTAATAAATTATGTCCCTCTGGTTACTGATCATTTCTAATCAGAAACCCTATATGGTTTGAGCAATAATAGATAGTAGTGGGATGAAGATGCCAGAAGACCAAGATGTGGAGAAGCTATCAGAAGAGGTCAAAACATTAAGGAAAGCCCTTAATGAACTTATGAAGAGTTTTGAACTAGTTTCTAGTCTGGCTGAGAACTATCTTCGCCTAATAAACATATACGCTCAATACGGAGGACTAGGAATAGATGTGGTCGTCCCCCAACTACGACATGATCCCATTGCAAGAGAAATTGTAAAGATTCTTTTTGATCTAAAAAGTGCCAATATAAGCCAGATAGCCCAAGAATTAAAGAAAAGAAGAGGGAAAGCATCAAGAAATACTGTTAGGGAGAAACTCCACCACTTGATTGAGCTCAACATTGTCGAGGAAGCTAAGGGAGAGAGAGGAAACACTTATGCCCTTAAGAAAGAAGTGCTCAATAAGTGGTTTGATTTGATCGGAATCCCCATTAAGTTTGACCAAACAGAATAATTATTGAGGTGATTGATATGGAATTTGATGAAAAATTTGGAGAAGAAATAAAGAAAAAAATTGAAGAAGCCATGGAAAGTGAGATAGGAGCAAAGAAATTTATTGAACAAACCATCAGAGAACTCACACGAGAACTTAAAGAAGCAAAAAGTGAAGAAGATATAGAACTTATTGAAAGAAAAATCGAGGTTTTAGATGAGATGCTACGTGAAATGAAGGGCAAAAAGGGAAAAGAAGATGCAGAAGAACTAGAAGAAGTTCTCAGTACAGTCTCAGAGCATTTACCAAAAATAATGGACTCAATTTTTGGCCCCATAAAAGGACTTCTAAACGATGTATATGATCCAGAGAAGGCAGAAAAGTTTGGAAAGAATGTGGCCAACTTTTACAAAGAACTTGTGGGTGCGGGAATGGACCCAGATAAGGCCTTTGAACTTACAAAAGAATATATGGATAGTATGAATGTGATTAAAACCCTAGTAGGGGCATTCATGAAAGAAAAGATGGGTAAACTCGAAGGGCTCAAAGAGCTCCAAAACCTTGGAAAGAAAAAAAGAAGAGAGATAGAAGTTGAGGAGGAGTTTGAGGAGGAGCTCTGATGGTTCTTTCGCTCTTTTTATCCTCTCTAAGGCTAATGTTGCTTCTACCTAAAATGCTGTGGCAGTTTGCAGGAATGAAAAGAGCAATTAATAAAGGCAAAAGAAAATTCAAAAAAAGCCTAATTAAGAATGGGATTCCCAAAGAACTTGCAGAAGAGTTTGTAAAGGACTATGCAGTTATGGACGAGTTATTAAACACTAAAAGACTTCTAAAAATTGCAAAGACCACTACTTCCTGGCATATTGAGCATAATATGCCAAAGCCTCCAAAAGCTCGTTAAACCCCTCATATGTGACCAAAGAGAGCATTATTGGTTTTTGTTCGAGTCTTTTCTTGATGAGCTCCCCAAGTTCTTCTACCTGTTCCCTTGGAATCAAGTCTATTTTGTTTACTACCACAATAATTGGTTTTTCATATCTAAACTTTAAGAGGTGATGAAGCTTTTCCATCCCTCTATGCAAGCCGTATTGAGCGTCTATCATATGTATAACTACATCAGCTGAAATAATCTCACTCAAAAGTTCTTTGAATTTCTCTTCGCTCAAGACTTTTCCTCTCAATTCATGCTGGGGGTCATATAGTCCAGCTGTATCTATTAAAACCAATTCATCCACTCCACCAAATGGATTTTTCATGCTTTTTGGTATCTTAACCTTCCCAAAAGCCCTTCTAATAACGCCCTTAGTTGTTCCAGGGATTGGCATAGTCTCAGAAATTTTTCTGCCAAGAAGGGCATTCATGAGAGTAGACTTCCCAACATTCTCAGCACCAATAATCGCAACCTTTATCATATCTCACCACCAAATTATCCTCACGATGACTATATTATAAGGGTGATGGAAAAATGCCCAAACGAGTTAAGTTCGGTCATAACTATTATTATATCCTCAGCATCGATGAATTGAAAGATGGCAAATTTCGCGGGAAGAATATTATGATAGAAGGCATTATAGAGGATAAAGCAACTATAGAATTTCTCCCAATGGAGCTTCCAAGTTATCGAACCACTTTTCATATAGATGGTCTCAAAATAGAATTCTCTGGGACACCAAATATAGGGAAGGGAGAGCTTGTTAAGGTTTATGGACGGTTCATAGGCGATGGAATAATCGCTAGAGCCATTGAAACAGAAAAGGCCCTATACATAACGGAGGAGTAATAATGCTCGATACGTTCATCGAGGCGGGAAAATTGAAAAAACTTCCAAGAATGGGATGGCTACTTAGAGGGGTTCCGCATCCAGAGAGTGTTGCAGAACACTGCTTTCGTGTCGCGCTTATAACACTATTCTTAGCAGATGAACTTAAAAAAGGAGGGGTCTCAATTAACACAGAAAGGGCCCTTAAGATAGCCCTTCTTCACGACCTTGCGGAGGCGAAAATAACAGACCTACCCCTAGAGGCCCAAAACTACGTGGATAAGAAAAAAGCTGAAAGAAAAGCAATGATAGACATCCTTGGGGCCGAGAAAGTAGAATATTTCGAACTCTTTCGGGAATATGAAGAAGAAAAAAGCCTTGAGGGAAGGCTTGTAAAGTTTGCTGATAAATTAGAAATGATTCTCCAGGCTTGGGAATATGAAAAGGCCGGAATTAAAGGGTTAGATGAATTCTGGAATGCCTTAGAATATCTAGAACAGAACGAATTCCACAAATATTTTGGAGAACTAATTGAAGAACTCAAGGAACTGAAAGGTTATTAATCTCAAAAGCTATTTTTCGTGGTGGTTGTTATGGCACTTGAAAAGCTTGGGGAAAATTTATATCTTTATCCCGGGAGTCCCTCTACACTGATAAAAATTGGCGATCGAACTGTAATAGCCGACCCCGGTCATGGAAGCAAGAGACACAAGGAACTTAGAAGAGAACTTAGAAAACTTGGTGTAGAGATTGGATACATGCTCGCCACCCATGGACACGCAGATCATCTAGCAATTGCCCCAAAACTCAAAAAACCCCTCTTCATTCATAGGTATGAATTCTCAATCGCTGAGAGCCCTCTTAATAGAGAACTACTAACTTTTGGCTCAAAAGCACCCAAGGGCTTTTTAGTGTACCAGTTTCCTCAAGAGGTTAAAGTTTATGGTGTTTTTGAATGGGGAGATGAACTCTTTGGACTCAGGACAATCGAACTTCCGGGACATTCTCCAGGAATGACCGGTTTCTTTGATGAGGAAAACGCGGTTCTCTATGCTGGAGATAGTTTCTTTGGAGAGAGAGTAATCCAATCTGTTGGCTTACCCTACCTAGTAGAGCCAGACCTCTTCAAAGAGTCCATAAAAAGACTTATGGAGTACGCTGAAGAGGGCCTCCTCCTGATTCCCTCACATGGAAAAGCTGTAAAGGGAGAAAATGCCACAAACCTTCTTGAGCTGAATCTCAAACGAGTTGAAGAGGGAGAAGAAAAGATTCTTGAACTCTTAAGAGAAGCAAGAAGTGTAAGCGAGCTTAGTTATGCCCTTGCAAAAGAGTTTGAAGCAAAGATAACTCCACAAATATTGGCCTTAAACCAAGTTCCTATAAGGGCAATGATAGCAAGTCTCTACAACAGAGATCTCATAGAACCTGTAGTAGAAAAGGATCTTAAGTGGAAAACCAAATCCTAGTCCCCATTAGTGGAGCAAAGGTAATAATAAGGACAGAACTTGCACGTATAGTCTCTCCAGCCCTCTGGTGGAATGTCCCTTTCATAATACATTTTTATTTTATAGAATTGCTTTACTGTCTCTTTGAAGAGTTTTTCGTCATATGGTACTTCAAAGGCTTTGAAGTTTCTTCCCTTAACTATCGGAAATCTCGAAAAATCAATCCCTCCTAAAATTCTTTTGGGCTCTTCATGGAGTTTAACATAATAAAGATACCCATATTCACTCTCGGCCCATCTTAAGTAGACATTCAACTGGGCCAAGTGATACTCATATGGGATTCGAGGAAGAGAAGTTTTCCCCTTTATCTCAATGGGAAAATTCCTATAAGCATCTATCCTTCCATGGATCTCAAGTCCAAGCCTAGGAGACTTCAAGACAATGTGCTTTTCAAGTTCAAAACCAAACCTCCGCTTAAGGACTTCCCCAAGAACATTGTGAGTATTAACTCCCTGTTCAAGCCTGACCCTGACAAACTCGGGCCATTTTTCTTTATATCCTTTAAGACGGAAATATATTCTTCTAGGGCATGTCATCGCTTCGCTAGCATAAAATTCTAGCAGTTCACTCATTCAAGCTCCCCCTAAATTTTAAAGGGCCTTGTTAAACGCGTCAGCTAATACCGACGTCATCATTAACTCAGACTGGGCAAGGCCCATCATCCGCTAATCAAAATAAGACTTAGAGGTTTAAAATATTTGAGGTAAAAAGAAAAATTAACTTCTACTTTTTAACAGAGAGCCCTTCCTTATTGAGTAGCTCAGTCCATATGCAGGCCAAAGGCCAGGTGGCATTGAGTAGTGGTGAAGGTTTCTAAGAATCTTTTCTGCATGTTCTCTACTGTCTGAAATTACTTTAAGTTTATCCTTTGTTAATTCGACTGTACCGTTTGGTAACTTCAGAATAACTCTATTCCCAACTACCTCTGGTTTGGCCCTCATTAAAAGAGCCCTCAAATCTCTATATGCGTCCTCTGTTATCCTCTGCTCAATGATGCTTTCTTTTCTTTTCGATTTTAAAATCTTGCTCAACCAAAAACTACTCGAAGATTCATCATCCATTGTTAAACTCTACCTCCGGTGAGGTTCTCAAATGATTATGAGGAACCCTTCTTTTTAAGCTTTTTCTATCGTTTTTTGCCGAAATGACCAATTTATATCCAAGTTTTGTTTTTCTTCCCTGCCAGAGAACAAAATAAAGAAAACAATATAAACCCCCTTTCAAATTCCCTCTGATGCCAAAGAGAACCCAGCTTATAAAACCTAGGATACGAGAGATACTAAGTAGAAAACTCCCTTCAGAGCTAGTTAACCTCCTCCCAAAACATTGGGTCCAGCTAGGAGACGTTTTAATTCTCCCTCTCAGGGAAGAACTCCTCCCGTACAAGAAGGAGATAGCAAAAGTCTATGCAGAGGTCCTAGGTGTTAAAACCGTCTTAAGAAAAGGAAGGATAGGTGGAGAGTTTAGAGAGACAAACTACGAGATAATCTATGGAAATGATCCTGTAACAATACACAAGGAAAACGGTATTCTATATAAGTTCGACGCTTCCAAAGTTATGTTTTCTCCAGCCAATGTAAAAGAACGGGTTAGAATGGCAAGCATAGCCAATTCAAATGAATTAGTGGTCGACATGTTCGCAGGAATTGGCCATTTAAGCTTACCAATAGCAAAACACTGTAGAGCCAGGGTAATAGCCATTGAAAAAAGCCCCTACACATTCCAGTTTTTAGTTGAGAACATTGAACTTAACAGAGTTCAGGACAGAATGACCGCATATAACATAGATAACCGTGAATTTAAAGGAGAGAATATAGCGGATAGAATCCTCATGGGATACGTTGTTAAAACTCACGAATTTATTCCAAAGGCTTTAGAGATAGCAAAAAATGAAGCAATAATCCACTACCATAACACAATCCCAGAGAGATTGATGCCAAGAGAACCCTTTGCAACTTTTCAAAAAATAGCCAATGAACAGGGATATGAAACAGAGCTCTTAGAAAGTAGAATACTAAAGCGTTATGCTCCAGGAGTTTGGCATGTTGTTTTAGACGTTAAAGTGTTTAAGAAATAGAGCTTTCACAAGTGGCAAAGATAGTATAACACCCTTTTTCATCCTCTTCTATTCTGACCTCCTCCCCGCCTTGAATGGCGAGGGTTCCAACGGGTGAATCGCCGGCTACTTTTCAAATTGTCAAACCACTCATTACTACCAGCAAGAGCATTTAAACTTTTCAGTGCCCCCCCCTTTAAAGTGTTTACATCCCCCTCCCTCTCGGAAGAAGTTTTCCCACCCAAAATAAAACCACCATCTCATCAAAAACGTCAACTTTTTAATGCTTTTCTATAAGGTTTCTTCGGTGAGAGAATGAAATATAGCTGGGAAGAATTTGCGAGAAAAATGGGTGTAGAACCCCAAATTTTGGAAAATAGAGAGGCTAGGTTATTAAAAAAATTCGTGGATGATTTAGTACCTCCCACTCATTGTATAGGGTGCCAAGGGCTAGATTTGAGTATAGAAAATCCCGTTCACCATCCGAGTTATGAGCTTACTCCAGCATGCAATCACGACTGTATCTTTTGTTACTCAAATGTGGCCCTAAAGCTGGGGAAAGCACCAAAGTCAGGTTATTATGGATGGGAAAACCCATATGCAATTACAGTTTCCCAGTATGGAGAACCCCTCATAAGTCCGAAAATAATAGAAGTTAACCGGATGCTCCGTGAAAGATTTCCAAATGCGAGATTGGATTTACAAACAAATGGCTCACTTTTAACGGAAGAACTGTGGGAAAAGCTTGATTTTGATTTGGTGATGATTAGTTTGGATGCTGCTTCAAGGGAGAAGCATAAAATGATAACCAATTCTGATACCTTTGATAAAGTCGTGAATGCCCTTAGGATAGTGGGAAGGGATAAGAGCGTTCGTTCTATCGTAAGAACTATCTTTATGCCAGGTATAAACGATGAAGATATTCCAAAAATAGCAGAATTAGCAGCTTCTCTAGGCATAGATGAAATGATGCTTCAACCTTTGACAATTCATGAACTTAACGAAGAAAGATTAAAAAAAGCAGGGCTTGACTTTGAAAAAGCAGAAAGCATAAAGGAATATCTAAAAACTGCCATGGAAGCAAAGAAATATATTGACGTTAGAATAAGTGGTTGCCAACTGGCCATTTACAGAACTATGGATCCCCTTACACTCTTCAGCGCAAAGAGAATCGGAAGAGATGTTGCCCCAATAGTAAAGAGGAAAAGAGTTGAGCTTGAAGAGACCTGTGATGGAGCGTTTAGAATGAATTTAAGCAAGATAAGCCTTAAAGAACTTGTTTTGAAGCTAAAACGTTTAAATATTCCCTATAAATTCAGAAAGGATCATGTGCGCTTCTCGGATGGTAGAGCTGAGATAATCGTCTTTAAAAGTGGAAAAATACTAATAAAGGGCACTACGGAGAAAGAAGCAAGAGAACTTTATACTAAGTACTTTGTTGATCTTTCTTCCTAAAGAACGAGAGTTTCAGAAACAAATATCTTTTTAATTTTCAGCAGTTTGGTGGCCTACCCTGCCCTGAAGGACGAGATTTTCAAAAAATATAAATACTTGAGGTCTAAAAATTGCTTAATGGGAACTCATGACGATAGTAAAACATGAAGTTTTGGCAAGAATCGTTATCATCATTCTGATGTTGCTTGGGATGATAAACATTGGATTTATTGTAGATTATCATTTTCATACAAGAACAGTTAATAAAGCATGCGAAGCTCTTAAATACATCAGACTAAATGAATCGTATTTCTATAAACCAAATGGGAGTTATTATGCACATGTCTTTATTCAGGATTATAAGGATGCAGAGAGACTAACAAAAGCATTCCAAAAGTATAGGCCCCTAATAGCAGAGGATGCTTCATGCAACGAGAAAAGAGGAGTGTTTGAAATCTTTGTGAAGAGTAAGGAATACAAAGAGTTTGTAAAAGAAGCGGGAGGTCTCATTACTTGGCCAATTGAAACTTCACAGAAATCCCTAAGACCAGTCTTAAATAAAACAGGCAACATGACATACCTACGCCTTGAATACGATATTCACACCCCCTACGATTACAATAACTTTGCAATATCACTTATAAAGGCAAATGCAGTAGGTCTCGTAGTCAGTTTAACATTACTTCTCAGAAGATACAGGATTAGAGACATTCTTAAAATCTGAACATCCCAGAAATTTTTAAACTTCTAAATCTCTCTTTAACCATGCTCAAATGTTCACTTTGCATATATGATGAAAGAACAGCAAAGATCAGAATTGTAGATGGAAAGCCTCTATGCAAAGAATGCATACACTATCTCGCCCATAAGCCTGATAAGAATAAGATAAGGGGAGAACTAGAAGCACTAATGGCAAATGTAGATAGGGCAATAGTCGCTTTTTCTGGAGGAAAAGACAGCACTGTTGCTCTTTATCTTGCAAAAGAATTTTATAACATTGAAGCTGAGGCTGTGATGGTTGATCATGGCTTCATAGCAAAAGAGGCTATAGCAAATGCTAAAAGAATAGCCCAGTACTTAGATGTTCCTTTAACCATTCTCCGATATGATTACTCTGATATCTTTAAAGAAGCATTCCTCAAAGCTAAGTCCCCATGTAGGAAATGTTCATCCAGAACTATGAGAAGACTTAGAAAATATGCTCTAAAAAAGGGAATCAAGTATATAATC
The DNA here is from genome assembly GCF_023746595.1 of Thermococcus argininiproducens. Taxonomy (NCBI): domain Archaea; kingdom Methanobacteriati; phylum Methanobacteriota; class Thermococci; order Thermococcales; family Thermococcaceae; genus Thermococcus; species Thermococcus argininiproducens. The sequence goes on from NZ_CP080572.1 coordinate 193,074, forward strand.
ACAGGGCATGAACTTCCCTTTGGTCATCACCCCTACAGATTAATGAGTGATGGAATTATTCAGATCCGGCTGTTAAGCCTTATGACAGAGAAAGAAAGGTTTAAGATTCTTGAAAAACTCCCCTTCAAGTTTCCAGAGTTAGCGGGCTATACAACAAATTGCCTTGTTCTAGGACCTGCTCTCAAGAAATATTATGAGAAACACGGCTACAGCTTTGAGATGCGGAGGATAGCAGCACTGGTGAGGTACGGATTGATCAGTAAGGAAAAAGCTCTAAAAAAGATCAGCAAACCAGAAGTTCCTGAAGAAATTGAAAGGAAGATTTACAAATGTTTGAATATTTAGGATTTGAAGCAATTATTTTGAGCTTGAAACCTTCACATCCTAACTACCTTTTTGAAACGAAAACACTGCTATAACCTCAATTATTTTAAGGGGCGATTATTTTATATGTTCCAACGCTTCCATTTCTAAATTTTATGTAAACCATTCTATCTTCAAGCTTCATGGCATCTGGAGTCTTGTCAAGCCTTTTGCATGCTATCTTAACCAAATGTTTGCTTGTAAAGACACAAAGCCCATTTTTCTGCTTTCCCCCTTCATTCGCAAGGAAGTAGGCAACAGCAACGTATTTATCATTCGCATCAACCCAAAAGCCTGCGCCAAGGGCACTACCATCAATGCTTGCAACACGAGCTTTTCTAACATTACTTTCTTCGATAAGATACAAGTCTCCATTGGTTCTAACCCATAAAAATTTAGTTTCAACATATGTTGCTACAAAATAAAGCCCATCCTCAATAATTTTGACATTGGATATTACGAATCCTCCCGGAATGCTGGGACATATTTCAGTGATAACCCCTCCAGTAGTAGCATTTACCACATAGATACAGGATTTAACTCCTTGCTCATAACTTCCATGCTTAATGAAGAAAAGAGTGTCATTTTCGTAGTATTGAGGTAAAGTCATGCCACTAAATTTTCTCTCCCATACCTTAGTAAGGTTGTAGTCCAAAAACAACATCGAAGTATCTCCAAGAGGATCACCCGGATAATAAGCGTACAGCAGGATTCCATCCGAAAGACAAAGATACTCACCAGTAACACCCTCCAATGTAAAATTAGCCAAAATTGTATTGCCCCCAACTATAGTGAAACTCACGTAGTGGGCAAGACGATACTGGTAGGAACTGACTTTCACTTCAAACGGGCACTGTTTAAAGAGAGCGTTATAGTCCTCAAAACTACGATTTGATGCGTCTTTTGACTCTATTATTAAGCCTTTAGGAGAAAGATAAAAAATTAGAGAAAATAAAAATACAAAAATTAAAAATCCTTTTTTATTCATCAAAATCACCCGGTTTAACCAAACTTGATTATCCAATCCCACCCACACTGACTCCCATATTCATCTCTTGTACATATTACAAAATTTTGAGATTTCGACTCATCCGGAGCGAAACATCCTCCACAGTGTTTATTTGCCCATTTACAAAAACTTCCAACATCTCCATTTTTACAACAGGATAATACCCCAGCATAGACATAAAGCTTATAGTATTCGGCATAGTGACCTAAATCGGGTTCTGAAAGTAGTTTCAACCGATAATTTATTACCCAACATCCAGTTTTGTTGCATTCAAATTGCCAAATAATATTGCTTTCTTGATATGTGCCTTCTTTTGGATTATAGGCGGACCCATCGTAGAATAGCTTTACTTGTATTGACCCCGCATCTTTAAAGCTATAGAACCCCCTAGAATTCGCTTTTTCTACAGCCCAGTCCCAATACTTCTTTACATCTGTACTAGTAGAGGGAAACTCATAAGTACAATACTCTCCCCAGAATTTAGTAGCATTAGGGGAACTAGAATCATAAAGCCCGACCCAAACTGCTACTGGGTAGAAGAATGAGTAATACACTAACGGTGCTGATTCAGCGTTGCTTGGATCATTGACTCCTGGTAATGTGTCTTTATCTCCATAATCAAAATAACATGTTACACTCAAACATGAACTTCCCTCGTTTATTCCCCCGAAGTTGTAGGCAAGTGACTGTATTCCTGCTGTTTTCATGATTATTTGTTTTCTTCCAAGTTCTTTAAGCTTTTTGAGTGTTTGCAGTTTATCCCTCTCCTCTAAGTAAGCATAAATTCTATCCCAAATCTGCTTCTTCTTTTCTATTAGCCCTAAAGCATCTTCAACTGTAGCATTACCAGCTTTTATTTCCTTAATTGTTTCCTTAAGCTCCATATCAGTCTCAATATGCTCGTCAAAAGTCAGCTCACCACCCTGCCTGTAAAAAGCAATAAGCCAATCCAAGTCAACGTCTTTCCTAACAGGATGAACCTTCTCTATGTATTGCCTAACCAACACATCCTCCCTAGGAAGCCTGTAATAAAGAACCTCAACACCATAAGGCGTTTTCCTCGTATACTTTTTAACTAACTCTAAGCTTAGCTTTTGCCTTTTATAAGCCTCAAGTTCACTCTTCAAAAGCTGTACCTCATCCTCAAGCTTGACGATTTTCTCAAGGGTTTCAACGCTTTTAGTTCTGTTGAGTTCTGTATAAAGCTTTTGCAACTCTGCTTCATTCTGATTAATCAACCTTGTCAAATTCTCAATTTTTAAGTTAATCTCACTCAAAGCCTTGTCAACATCAAAACCCTGACAAGAACTGCAAGCACTGCAAATCCCAGAGCGAACCGGAACTCTTTCAACCTCCTGAAATTCTTCAGCAAAAGCAAAACTACTCAAAAACAACACTCCAACCACGAACAACACTACCCACCTTTGCATTCGCCCCCTCCTCAAACAGACCACTCAATAATACTATAAACAAAAGTAGTATAAAAACATTTTGCCTTCATAATATCCATTAATTACACAATAACAATCCAAACTAAATCTAGAATAGTAAAAATAAGGACACAGCAGAAACCTAAATATATCCCCTCCGCCCAATCTAATTAAAGGGAGAGCACATGAAGACAGAAGAAGTTATATGGGGAGCTGTTGCCCTTATAATCCTCTACCTTGCATGGAAAACAATAGGCCCTCTGCTGTCAGCAATATTCTTCGCTGGAGTTTTAGCCTATGCGGTGCTGCCCCTTCACAGGCGTCTTATACAGAAGACAACACCAAAAAACTCTGCTTTACTGCTAATAGCATTCGTTATTGGGATCTCTGCTTTGATAACAGCCGAGCTTGTCCTGATTATAAAAAATCTTATCATATCTTTTTACGAGGACATAATGACCTTTGTCTCATGGAGCCTGGAACTTGAACTTCCCTTCGGAACACACGATGTTCTCCAGAAACTGTACAGCCAGATTACGCCAAAACTGACTGAATATGTTCAGAACTACGCCTTTTCAGTTCCCAAATATCTCCTCCAGCTTGTGGTTTTCTTGGCAACGTTCTACGCTTTCCTCTCAAACTCTGAAGAGATAAAACAACAAATACATGCCCTAATCCCTGGGGGGCATGAAGACTTAGGAAAGAAGCTCTTAAAAAGAGCTGACGTTACTTTACAAGCCCTCATCCGAGCGTGGCTCCTCCTTAACATTGCTAAAGGGATTTTCATGACCCTAGGGTTTTGGGTATTTGGGATTACAGACTTCTCAACCGCCCTGCTACTAGGATTACTAACCATGCTCTTCAGCTTTATTCCCCTATTCGAAGGGTGGATGATATGGCTTGTTGGGGCGTTATACCTCTTTAAAAGCGGGATGCTTCTTAAAGGCATAGTACTTTCAATCTACGGTGCAGTTTTAGTATCACCTCTCCCTGACTTTACTATAAGACCCAGATTGGTGGCTAAAGAGGCAAAACTAGATGAAACAATGGTACTTGTAGGAATGATTGGCGGAGCATGGAGTTTTGGAATAAAGGGACTAATAATCGGCCCCATAGTACTAAATTTAGTAGTAGCTCTATTAAAAGAGTGGAAAAGACTCAAAGCTCTGTAGAATCAATAATATTTGCCCCTCTTTCTCTTAACTCTCTTAGGGCTCTTTTTTCGTCTTCCGCATTTATACCTTTTATTGCGTCTTGAAGAAGATAAACTTCAAAGCCCTCTTTCAATGCATCTAAGGCCGTTGCTCTAACACAGTACTCAGTTGCAACCCCACAGAGATAGACTTTTTTAACTCCTCTCTCGTTGAGGATTTCAGCTAAGTTCGTTCCTTCAAAGCCTGAATAGGCCTCTTTATCTGGCTCATCTGCTTTCGAGATTATTATCGCATCCTCGGGAAGTTCAACTACTATCTCTGCCCCTTCAGTGTTTTGGACACAGTGCCTAGGCCATGGTCCCCCTCTCTCCTTGAAACTCACGTGATTGGGTGGATGCCAATCTCTGGTGGCAACTATTAGTGATCCCCTTTTCTTAAACGTTTTAACAAGATCTTCAATCTTTGGGATTATCTTGTCCCCTTCTGGCACTGCTAATGCTCCTCCAGGCATAAAATCCCTCTGCATATCAACTATTATCAAAGCCTCCATCTCTATCCCTCCAGTTTATCTTTAAATCTAGACATATCAATTCCCTTATCAATCCCATAAAGATATCCAAGAATCTTTTTGTCTAACTCTCCGTACCTCTCAGAGAATTTCTCTAAATCCTCAAGAACCTCAAGGTGACTCCACCCTAACTGTTGAGCAATGTAATTTATCATCTCACCAAATACATCTTCATGAGTCTCTACTTTTTTAAGAGCCTCTTCATTAATTATAAGTTTCTCTCCTCTTTGCTCAATTATCCCTCTTTTTATCGCCTCATCAACGAGGTTTTTAGCCTCAATGTAATCCATAAGACCAAGCTTGAGCACGAGCGTGCCGATTAACTCAGGCTTTGAGAATTCATTTGAACCCTTATAGAGAATAGCATGTCTCAAAGCTTCCACGGATTCCACCAATTATAAATAAGAACTCAAAAAATAAAAAGTTTTGCAAATTGACCTCCTTCCTGCCCTAATGGACGAAGTCTGATTATATATCACGGACCAACTCCACCTCCACCCCAGAAAAACATTTCAAATGGGAAATCAAAGAGTTCTGAGAGTCTCCCGCCAGGGGACTGGGGATAGAAAAGGTAGGCTGTTTTAAGCTCTTTTACGCGTTTTCCTTCCATTTCATAAATATAGAGTTTTACCACTGGCAAAAACGGATATCCCTGAGCGATTACAACCTGATCAACTCTTCTGACTATTAGGCCCTCCTTTTTTGAATCTAATAGTTTGTAACCTTTTAACAGTCCAGTTGAAGGAGTACCAAGCTTTTGAATTCCTTCGATATCAAACCTGTAAAATTCATCAACTTTCATATCTTCAAAAACTTCTGTAGAAGTTAGATGGGTTTCAGTCATGGTGAATGAATACAGAGAGAGATAGTAGTCCGTTGCCTTAAACGCTGAAACGGACCAAACCAAAAGGCCTATGAAAAGCCAAGGGAGAAAACGCTTAAAAAATGGCCAAAGGCCACCTCTTATATCAGTAAATTTAAACTCCTTTTTGAGTAAATAATTTCTATTAAGATAAGCGCCATAGAGTATTATTCCCAAGCCACCAATATAATAAAATGCTATCGTGATAAGATAAGCCCCATATTCCGGACCATGCTCAAGGTACACCATTTTTCCCACCTCAGATAATAAAATCCTATAAAATTTAAAAACTTTTTCAACAATGTAAAAGTTTATATTTCAGTGGATTAAAATGGACTGGGGTGATACAAATGGAACAAAGAACCCACCGTTTAACTTCAAAAGATCTCGTTGGAAAAGTGAGAAAGATTGGAGAGGGATACGCAGAAGTTGAGCTTAAGGCCATAGAAGAAATGAGAGTAGATGAATACGGATTAATTCATGGAGGTTTTACATTTGGCCTTGCAGACTACGCAGCGATGCTTGCAGTTAACGAGCCCACTGTAGTACTGGGAAGGGCAGAGGTAAAGTTTACCAAACCCGTTAAGATTGGAGACAAACTCTTAGCAAAGGCAAAAATAACGGAAGACCAAGGAAGGAGAAAAATAGTATTCGTTGAGGTTTTTAACCAAGAGAATGATAAAGTTTTCGAGGGGACGTTTTACTGCTACGTTTTAGAGAAGCATGTCCTCGACTGACCTACTTTCGCTCTAAAGAGTGAAGCTTCCAGCCCATAGGAGACGTGAACTTCCATCTTACAAAACTTTTTTATATGATAATATCGAAACTCGATATCGTGATCCGATATGATGAGACGTCTCATTCTCGGCTTTATGGGTCTACATATTCTCCACCATGCAAGCAAAGAGCCTATAAGTGGAAGTTTTATGATGGAAGAACTCAAAAAACATGATTATAATGTCAGTCCTGGGACAATGTATCCCTTACTCCAAAAAATGGAGAGATTAGGCCTCTTAAAAAGCCACTGGGAAATACGAAATGGCAGGCGTGTTAGGTTCTACGAAATAACCCCCAAAGGTCTTCAAATGCTTGAAGAAGGAAAAAAGAGAATAAAAGAGCTCTGTATGGAGATCTTGGGTGATCCACATGAGCAATGAACAAAAGAAGATCTTTGGAATAAGCTGGAACGTATTCCTCCTTGGTCTTGTAAGTTTTTTAAATGACATGAGCAGTGAAATGATAGCACCAATAGTCCCTACATATTTGACAGACGTTCTTGGGATTGGAAAGGCCATAAGTGGTTCAATAATGGGACTCATAGAGAGTTTAAGTTCACTATTTAAAGTTCTTTTTGGTTACATAAGTGATGTTTTTAGGAAAAGAAAAGTATTTGTTGCTCTTGGTTACCTACTATCAACAATATCAAAAGGTGCTTTAGCGTTTACACGCTCATGGTGGGATTTTTTAACTCTCAGAGTTCTTGATAGAGTTGGAAAAGGCATAAGAACGGCCCCTAGGGATGCCCTTATAGCTGAATCAAGTGAAAAGGGAAAAAGCGGAAGATCATTTGGTTTTCACAGAATGATGGATACTCTTGGAGCCGTGGCTGGACCATTAGTTGCAATAGGTTTGTTAGCTCTCCTAAAGAATTACCCAATACGAGTAGCATACCAATATGTATTTTTGCTTTCAGCCATTCCAGGTATTGTAGGCATCTTACTAGTGGTGTTTTTGGTTAAAGACAAGGGTGAAGAGGTTAAGAAAAAGATAAAGGGAATATCTGCTCTTAAAAGCCGAAATTTGCGGATGTTCTTAGGGATAGTCGCTCTTGGGGCTCTTGGGAGATACAGCTATGCATTTACACTTTGGAAGGCTAAGGAACTTGGCTATTCTGTCGTCCAAGGTCTCGGGTTTTATGCAATTTTCAATGCAATTTATGCTTTCTCAGCATATCCCATAGGATACTACTCAGATAAGGTCAGTAAAAAAAGTATCATAACTCTTGGCTTCGGAGTAGCAGCCCTAGCTTCACTTTTATTTGCGTATTCAAAAAACCTACCTATGCTTTTGGCGGCATTCATATTTTATGGCGTTTATATAGCCATTGAAGACACAATCCCAAGGGCTTATATGGCAGATCTTGCAAAGGATTTTGAAAAAGGAACTGTGATTGGAGCGTATCATACCATTTTCGGGATCTTCGTATTCCCTGCATCAATAATAGTGGGTTATCTTTGGCAAGAGTATTCCCTTAAGATAGGCTTTCTCTATGCAGCAATCATTAATACCCTTGCCATGATATTGATGGTGAGCTTTGTACGGGACTAAGCCTGTCACTTCTCTATTATTTCCATTTGTAGTAAAAACAAATGACAATAACACATCTCATCTTCAAAAGACTATTGTCAGAAAGACTAAAAAAGGAGTACACAAACAAAAATGGGAGGTCAAAGAATGAAAAGAATTTTAATCATTGGCACCGGTGGTACAATTGCAAGTACAAAGACTGAAGCAGGCTATAAAAGTGTCCTTAGTGTGGACGAGATTCTCAATCTAGCCGGAATAAAACTAAGAAATGGATATAAAATAGACAGAGCCAATGTTCTGAACCTAGACAGCACTTTAATACAACCTGAAGACTGGGAAATTATAGCTAAGGAAGTTTTCAAAGCTCTTGACGAATACGACGGAATAGTTATAACCCACGGGACTGATACTCTAGGATATACGGCTTCAATGCTAAGTTTCATGTTAAGAAACGTTAACAAGCCAGTTGTGTTAACCGGTTCTATGCTACCGATCACAGAAAAGGGGAGTGACGCCCCCAGGAATCTCAAGGCTGCCATAAAGTTTGCAATGGAGGAGGTTGCAGGAGTTTTCGTTGCTTTCATGGACAAAATAATGCTTGGATGCAGAGCTTCTAAAGTTAGGGCTTTGGGACTAAACGCTTTCATGAGTATAAACTATCCCGATGTTGCCTATGTAAAGGGTGAAAAGATTTTGTATAACATTTCCAAGGAAAAATTCAGACCAAATGGTGAGCCTCAACTGGATATAAAATACGATCCACGCGTTGTGTTTTTAAGAATCATTCCTGGACTAGGCGAGGAGGTTATAGAGGCTATCATTAACACAGGATATAGAGGGATAGTTCTAGAAGGATACGGGGCTGGAGGTATTCCATATAGAAAGAGAAACCTACTGGATAAAATAAAAGAAATTGCTCCAAAAATCCCAGTGGTGATGACAACTCAAGCCATCCACGATGGGGTTGATATGACAAAATACGAAGTAGGACGAAAGGCATTAGAGACTGGAATCATCCCTGCAAAAGATATGACAAAGGAAGCAACTGTTACAAAACTTATGTGGGCACTTGGACACACAAAAGACGTGGAAGAGGTAAGAAAAATAATGCACACGAACTACGTAAATGAAATAGAAGGTTAAACCTTTTCTAGCATCTCCACCATTTCTGGGGTTATCGTGAGAGGTTTTTTCACCTCATATACGTCTGCAACTTCCCAGATAACATCCCCTTTGTTAATTGCTTTAACATAGCGCTCTGCAAGCTCTTGAGCTTTCTCAAGAGAATCAGCCTCAATGACCCTTCTTACATACCATTTTCTTGAACCATATCTAAGTTTAAACTCGGCCATGTACATGGTTACCACCCATAAGAAGTTAACTTTAAGAATATAAAAGGTTTAAGTCCAATGAAGACTGACCCCCTCCCTGCCGTGAACGGCGAGGGTTCCAACGAGTTAACCCCTCGCCACGGACGGGACTTTCAAAAGGTAAAAGATGACATCTCTTCCTGTTGATCATATGGATGACGCCTCTGCGTTCCAGTGATTATTTTGTTATTTAAAGACTATCTTTTGTGCATTAAGATGATTATTAATATAACAACAACTAATAAAGGAACCAAAAATAGTAGGTTATTACTTATACTCGACTCCATTTCTGGGACGTTCGAAGTATTATCTATTTTTGGTTCTGAGTTTTTCGAAAATAGGGGATAAAGAGTGGCGTTAATAACCTCGTGTTCACACGAAGCTACGAGAACCTCTTGAGTATAATTTTTGTATCCTTTAGCTACAACCTCAATATAATATTTACCTTCTGGCAGTTCATATTGCAAAAGAGGTACTATTCCTACACTTGTTCCATTTACATAAACTTCTGCATTAGAGACATTTGAAAATACATTCAAATAGCCTATTCCTTTAATCTTAACAATTTTAACTTCTCCAGACCCAAGAGAGATGTTCTCAACATGATTAATGCACCCATCCCTAGTCACTCTAACTTCATATCTTCCAGGAACTAGAGTAATGTTGTTAGGGGCGTCTGCAATATATGTACCATTCAAATGAATTTCCCCATAGGGTGCAAGTATCATGAGAGTTGAGGGCTCATATGACAATGCTTTAAAAACATAAAACCCGTTCCCACTTGCAATTACATGATTATCTACATAGATGGTATGCCTAATAGTTTTTCCAGTTTCAAACGCGAGATCTCTCTTTCCGCTCTCATTAAAAACATATATCTTCCCCCTCTTTGTTGCAACTATTAAACTTTTATCAAACAGTGAAACATCAGCGATATCTTTAATATTTTTACTCCACAGAAGCTTTCCGTTCATATTCAAAAAGTATAATTCAGAGGGAGTTATGACACCAATGTATTTACCATTATTTGATATCTCAACATCCACAAGTGATCTGAATTTTCTTTTCCAAAAGAGAGTACCATTTCTACTAAAAAGTAAAATACTTGCATTTTTCTTAAAATAGAGTTCTTGATAAGTATCAAAGCTTACAACAAGTGAACTGTTTCCACCTATCAAAACTTTGTAGACATAATTAGTCTGGTACTCCCATAACATTTTAGTATTGTCATCTATGAGTCTAATAAAATAAACTGTACCATTACTTGAACTTCCAGTTATCATGTATTCACCATTTACAAACAATCTATCTCCAAGTTTTAATTTCCATAATAATCTCCCTTCTCTATTGAAGAGATAAACATAACCCCTAGAATCCCCAGCAATTACATATCTTCTCATCACAAAAACATTATTGACCCATGGGCACTCTTTTTTCCAGAGTATTTTGCCATCATTCCTAATGAGATATACATATCCAGTTGAATTTTCTTGAACGGCGAGCGCTATTGTAGTGTTGTGATACGAAATTGAAAGTATAAAATCCCCTAACATCTCCTTACTCCATAAAATCTCCCCATTTCTAAAGAAGTATACACTCGCATTTCCATCACATACCTCATACATTCCCCTATTTACCTCAGATTCATAATAACATTTGGCATTAATTCCAACTACCACAAAACTTCCATTCCCAGAAATTCCAGAAACATTGCGAGTAAACGTGTAACCCCACCAAAAACCTAAATAAGCAAATGAATTACCAGTGAAGAAAAGCATGGAAAATAAAAACAAGATTAGACGCTTCATCTACCTCCCTCAGCTGTTTTCTTGGGGAATATAGATCCAACCAGACCTATCTTCATGTGGAAAGTTTTGGGAAGCTGAGTCATCTGGAGCAAAACATGCCTCACAATGTCTATTAGACCAATGACATCCATAAGGATTATCATGAGAACTGCTACTTCTGCAACAGTTAGACCTTAAAGCTCTTGAAAAAACTCTAATTACGTATTCTCCATTGGGGATTGTGAGTGGATTGTTAGGATATGGGAGTCTGGGTCGATAACTTGTTACCCAGCAGTTGGTGGCAGAGTTACATTCAAACTGCCATATTAAGTTCGCGATTTGGTATTCTCCTGTGGATGGGTTGTACGCCATTCCATCGTAGAAGTATTTTATCTGAACAGACTTTGCTCTGGTATCGTAGTATCTTGCTAATTCCCAATATTCATGTAATCTACTTTCTTCTTTGAATGTATAAGTGCAAAATTCCCCCAAGTAATAGTCTCTGTTTGGTTCACTTGAAGAGTACACTCCAACCCACACTGCAATTGGAGTCAGATCTTCAAAAAATGGTGTTCCGGGATAATTATATGACGGAAGAACTTGTTTCAGCGAGTTAACTCCACAATATGGAGTACCATCAATATTCGTTTCTGTACAAGGGTACCTGAGTCCAAGCTCACTATGATAAATAACTTCATCCTCTCTATATGATACTATTCCCCATGCCTTCATGATTGTTTGCCGTCTTCCTAGTTCTCTAAGAGTCTTTATTGTTTGGAGTTTATCTCTCTCCTCCAAGTATCTGTAAATTTCACTCCAAAGTTTTCTTTTCTCTCGAATAAGCCTTAATGCATCCTCGATTGTACCATTGCCAGCTTTAATCTCCTTAAGTATATCCCTAAGCCTCATATCAACCTCAATGTAGTCATCAAAAGTCAACTCACTAGCTTGCCTATAAAACGCAATAAGCCAATCCAAGTTAACATCCCTCTTAACCGGATTGAGTTCCCTAACATACTTCTCTACTAGTTTACTCTCCCTAGGAAGTCTGTAATATAGAACCTCAATACAATAGGCTGTTTTACGAGTATACTTTTTAATCAATACCAAATTAAGCCTTTGACGCTTGTAAAGCTCAAGTTCACTCCTCAAAAGCTGAACTTCCTCCTCAAACTTAATTATTTCTTCAAGAGTCTCAATATTCCCAGTCCTATTAAATTCATTATAGAGCGTGTACAATTCCACTTCTTTCTGGTTAATCACACTGCTCAAATTTGCAATTTTTGCATTTACCTCATTTAAAGCCCTATCAAAGTCAAAGCCTCGACAAGAGCAACTCTCACACTCTTCACTCCCAACTTGCAAATCCCCGAGTTCCTGAGCAGTAACAAACACACTCAAAAACATTATCTCAATCACGAACACCATTATACACTTTTGCATCCGCCCCCCCCAATAATAATCCTCATGATTATAATGAAGAGAAGTAATATAAAAATATTTTGTTGTTCTATCAATCAGACCATGATAAACAGAAAAAAACAGAAACTATATCATAAACCCTTTTTTAATTTCACCACTTGTTTTGCAAATTCCTCAAGAACCTCCTTTCTTTTGCCCTCAAAGAACTTTATTGAACCTGCAAAGCTGTGACCACCACCTTCAACCCCAGCATCAGGTAGTTTTTCCTGAAGTACTTTTATTATGAGATTTAAATCAAAATTATAAACCTGCATCCCGTCACTTGCCCTAACTACTGCAAAGTCTGGCCCATATGCAAGGGTTAAAATCGGGCTATCCTCACCATGCTGCTCTTTGAAATAGTCATGGATTAGTCCACTGAGCTTTCCTGGAGCAGGATACTCAAACTTCGGAGCGTACAGCTCAATATCTATTGTGTTAAACCTTATTCCATTTGGTAGCACAATGCTCTTAACATGAGGTAATGACGCTTTCAATGCTTTTTCTTGCTTTTCCACTACCTCGGGGTAGATAGAGTCTATTAACTTTCTATGCCTTTGTAGATTGCCTGTGAGAAGAAGTATTTCATCTATGATACCGTGTCCATCCATAAATTTCCAGTAGTATGATTCATGATCAATGACTTCTGCTATCTTCTTGAGGTCCTCTTCTTCGAGACCTTTTACCTCTTTCGCAATTTTCAAGTATTGTTCAAACTCTGGAGCATCACTCCTATCTCCAGTTCCAGCTATTGCTGGAAGATGACGGATTTTCTCCTCAACTGGAGGATATATAAAGCGTGCTAATTCAGTAGCAAGCATACCAGCTGTTAGTTCATAATAACCCCTCTTCACTAGGTGGGGGTTCACATGAACATCTACATATTCATCAACAGCCGCCTTATCTTCACTTATGAATTCTCTCGGATCATGATGATCAACGACAACTATTGGGACCCCATAAGCCTTTATACGCTTGTATGCCGGAATATCCTCTACTGTTCCTCCGTTATCTACTATAACAAGAAGTGGAAGTGGATCGCCAAACCTCTCATGGTCCTCAATCATGAAAATTATGTCTTTAAGCACGTCCTCAAGTTCATAAAAGGGGGCCCTGCTCGGTCTTCTCTTAAAGAACTTCCATTTTGCCTGCGGATCTGGCGAAAATTCCTCCAGAAGAGGTACGATGGCATATTCAAGTGCAAGGCCAGCGGTATATCCATCTGTGTCAGCATGATGTCTCACAATTATTGGCCTCCCTTCAAAAACGGCCTTTCTGATTATAAACGCGGCTTCCATAATCTTGGGCTTTAACTTCTCTAAAACTTCACTTTTAATAAGAAAGCCAACATCTGCAGGTTGTGCTCTTTTGTTAAGCTCTTCTTCAATCTTCTTCTTAACCTCTGCTGCATCAGGACCCCAAAGGCGGGACATATCGCTAGTTTCTATTTGAATTTCTCCTGCATGGAAGGAAACCTTCCCAATTATTTCAACTATGTCTCCCACTTCAATATTTGGATACGCTCTCACTCCAGGAGCCTCGAAGGCAGCCGCCCACGTTACACCCGTTCCATCGGTTATCGTGAAAACTGTTGGACCTCCAGTAACCTGAATTTGAGTCACTTTCCCTCTAATCCTGATAGTTTTTCCGGCCATTTCCTTGGTTAACTCTCCAATCTCTGTAATTGGAAGCTCTTTTCTTACGTAGACCTCTTTATAGTGTCTTAAAGCAGACTCTATGAGATCCACCTCTTTTTTCTCTGGCCTTACGTCCAAAACTTGGATTAGTATCTCCTCTCCTGGTTTGTACTCTCGTCTGCCGAGGAGATCTTTTTTCTTTATTAAACCTGTTACATGTGGATTAAGGCCTACAAAGACTCCAAAACGTTCCACTCTCTCAATAACACCTTTGTAGACCTTCCCAACTTCTACATCTTCATAATCACAGGTCTTGTCTAGAATATAAACTACTTTATATCTCCTTTCACACTCAGAACATACCCAAGAAGACTCCATACCAGGTTCCCAAGGCTCTTTGATTTTCCCACAGATGTCACACGCTAAAACTCTTCCTGTTCCCCCGCATGTAGGGCATGTATCATAGACAGGTACAACACCTTTTCCATGACATTCAGGACATGGAATTTCATCCACTTCATCCTCTACTCCGAAGTACTCAAGATTACGATAACCTTTAAGCTTATCCCCCACTTTGAAATCCGCAGATACATATCCCCACCCATTACAAATTTCACACTCTTTCTCACCGCTCTTTACCTTCCCGCTTCCATGGCATTCGGGACAATCTTTAACCACCATCTCTCACACCTCTCACAAACTTAGAAGGGACTATTCAATGAGACCAACCAAAACTTATAACTCTTTCCTTAATCTTCCTTGGCAAACAATACCCAGAAAGTTACCATGGAAAGCGCATAGAGCCCCCCAGTTATGAAAAACGGCACTGTTAAAGAGAGATCGAATATTCTCCCCCCAATAAGTTGGCCTATACCGAAAGTAGCTGTCCAAGATAGGTTCCTCAAGGCCAAAGCTGTTGCTCTCTCTTCTTTGGTAAAGAAACGCATCATAAAGGCATCCCATATTGGATTAACAATGTTCATAAAGATCGTTCTAATAGTATATATGACCGCGGCCACAGGGAAAGTTGGAGACAAAGGCATCATCAATATCAAAGCAGTTGCGCTGCCATTGAAGCCCACTATTGTCTTCACACTTCCAAACTTATCCGCGATCATTGGAAGGGTAAATGTTCCAATTCCCATTATAAACTGTTGAAGTGCAAAAAGTCCACCAATACTTTCCAAGCTAGTCCCAAATCGCTTGTTGAACCATAAACCCATGTAAGGAATCGTAACTCCAGCACCAAGACCTATTAAAGCCGATGGAAGGGAGAATTTAAGGATCTTGACCATGAGTTCTCTCTCAAGCTTAAGTTTCTTCTCCTCTCTTCCCAAAACTGGTGAAACAAGGAAAATAAAGATCCCTTGGATTGGGATTAATAAAGCAACAAATAAAAGAGTCATCTTATAGGGGTTCGAACCATCTAGGAGCTTTGGTAACAAGCCACCTAGATACATACCTAGTGCTGCCCCAATTGTTCCCAGCGCAGCATTCAAGCTAAAAAGATAATGTCTTTTCTCTTCACTTACCTCTTCGCTTAAGAGAGACATTAATGCAGGGCCTTCTAATGCCATGCCAATACCAAATATTGCCGACGCAAGGGCAAAAGCCCAAAATTGAGGCACAAAAACCTGGAGGAGCCTACCAATAAAGAATAGACCCACTGCTACTAAAATTGTCCTTCTATACCCCAACTTAACACTTATTTGTCCCGAAGCTAAAAGCAAGGAGGCCTGGAATATTGTTGAAATGGAGAAGAGAACACCAATTTTAGAGAAGTTCATTCCAAGGGAGGAGTAATAAAAAGGGAGTATAAACCACGCTATATTCCCACCTAACCAGCCCATAAAGGAATAAACTATGACAAGTTTTGCATCTCTGCTAAAACCACGATAGTTCTGAATCGACATCATGATTGCTCCTATTTATCCGTTTATAAATCTATCGAAACGCTCAAACTTTGTTATACCTAGCAAAGAAGAGATAAAAGATTAGGGTGGCAGTAACGTAAAGAGTTGCTGTTGTATAGAAAGGATAACTTAGAGAGAGGGAGAAAAGAATGCCTCCAATGTAGTTCCCCAATCCCCTCATAAATGTTGAAAATGCCCGTCTAATACCTGCAGCTGTTGCTTTTTCTTCTGTTGTGAAGAAACCCATCATAAAAGCATCATTTATTGGCCAGACTATATTCATTAGAATTGATCTTATGATATAGATAGCAGCAGCGAGCAAGAAAAGACCTATCGATGGGAAAACCCCAAATAGGAGGGCTGCAATGCTTTGAAAAACTGCAATTGTTTTTACCGGCCCAATTCTGTCCACAAGTTTTGGGAGAACAAAGGAACCAAAACCCATAACAAGTTGCTGAGCAAAGAAGACTCCACTTATAACGGCTAATGTTTGCCCAAAACGAAGATTAAAATAGAGACTCATATAAGGAATTGTTATCCCTGCACCCAAACCAATCATAGCCGAAGGGAGTGAGAATTTGAGAATTTTTACTACAAGTTCTTTTCTCCAATTTATATGCGGATTTTTTACTGGAACATCACTAATTATTATAAGAACTGGAATTACAAGAGCAAATTGAAGCAATGCCAGAGCTATAACAAGCCTATATGCGAGTTCCGAGGTTATGCCAAAAGTTTCTATAAGAAAATTAGGAGCAAAGCCTGCAATAAGAACTCCCACAGCATTCAAGATTGTCCCAATGCCAAAACTTATTGAAAATGCATGGTGTCTAAGTTTTTCTCCTACCTCTTCACTTAATAAAGCATAGAAATTAGGTTGCCTTATCCCCATATTAGCACCAACCAAGAAAAACCCTAATGCAAGAACGTAGAAATTAATAGCCAAAACTTGAAGTACTCTTCCTAAAAGACCCAGAAATGCTCCAAGGATCAGAGTCTTCTTATATCCCAATTTTAGAGAGACTTGACCAGCAAACAAAAAGAAGACCCCACCAACAAAAGTCTGAATTGAGAAGAAGATTCCCATCTGATCCATCCCATATCCCAAAGCGCTGAGATAAAATGGCATTATGAAAATCGAGAATTGAAGAAACAACTGGCCTGCTGCATTAGCAGCTATTAGGAGCTTTGCGTCTCTGTTGTACCCTCCAAGCATGGTTGAATTATAAATCGTAGCGTTTATAAATTTATCGAAATGGGATTCGGAAGATTTAAATACTCTCTTAAAATGCTTTTAATGGTTAAAATCAGTTGATAAATACCCCCATAGAGGTCCAATCAGAGGGGCTAAAATAAGTCCTCAAGTCTTTTATTTCCTTCACTATTTCTAAAGCAGCAGTAATTCTTGTAAAATCTTAAAAACAGTTAATAAAACCGTTATGAAAAATACTACTTTGAGCTTCTTTGGGCCAATTTTTATTGCAGTTTTAGCACCAACCCATGACCCTATAATGATGGGAAAAGATAGCAGAATACCAAAGGAATAGTTAACACTGTCTTGGGAAGCATAATTCAAAAACGCAATGAAATTATTGACGAAAATGATAATCTTAGCGACAGCATTTGCCTCTAGCATATCCAGAGAGAAAAATAAGTGAATTGCAGAAATTAGTATAAGGGTAGATGCTATTCCCAAGACCCCAATATAAAACCCAATTGTTAATCCCACTACTGCCTGCCACAGATTGCCCTTAAGTCTCGGACCTTTCTCTTCTTCTCTACTTAAGGTAAAATACGCACCAATCAAGAGGAATCCTGCTACAACGATCTTAGCAGGTTCCTCTGGGATAGCAAGCAAAAAGAAACTTCCTAAATAAGAGCCCAAAATGGAAGAGAATGTCAATATGTAAACAGACCTCATATTTTTTAATACTCCATTCTTGAGGTAAATTATCGAAGAAACAAGAGTTAAGATAGCTATCGCCATTTTTAATGTCCCCACAGCCATTTTAATAGGCACTTCTAAAAGAGTAAGAATAAATAGCGTGATTAAACTCCCACCGCTCATCAAAGATCCCACAAAGCCTCCAAAAAGTGCAAGCAATAAGAATACTATTTCCTTCATTCAAACTCGCCATTGTCTTTATTTTGCTAGGAGGATAAAAAGATTTATATGAGTACCACTAATTCACATAAAGCGATGATGAATGAATCCAATGCTGAAAGGATGATTGACCCCAAATAGCTGAGCGTGAGAATTTGGAGCATGTATGGTGAAGTGAATGATAATAATAACTGGAAACAAGTATGAAAACATTCTAAGAGAGAAAAACTCTGAAAAAATACTCTTTCCCGAATACGGAAAAAATAGAGACACTCTCCAAGCCTTTGTTGCAAGTCTTAAAGGAGATGAAATAATAGTAACCGCAAGCTTGGAACTTATTGACCTCATTCTAAGAAGGTTTAGAGGAGAAGAACACATTCTAATACACTCCAACAGTGAAAAGGCCCTCAACTTTAAAATAGCTTACCAATTGAGAAAATACCTAGACTTCGACTTGAGAGGAGGGGAAATAAAAGAAAATGAACGAGTAAGTATTCTCTTGTGTGAGGGTAAAACTGATTCAAAATTCTTCAAAGCAAGCTACAAAAAGATTTTTGGATTCCGAGAAAGTCGAAAAGTCCCAGAAAACCTTAAGTTTATTGAAAAACTCTTTGAACGAGATAACTATGAACTTATTAAGAAAGAAAACAGTTATCTAGGAATCATCCCAAGTGAAGGCAACGCTGGCGTAATCAGAAATTTAGGAAACTTTCTCAGAGCAATGGATGTTTTCAATTTCCATGTGGAAAAAATAGGGGTAGCAATAGATATAGACGAAAGTGAAAAAGCAGTGCTGGAATCAATAAAAGGGAAACTTTCTACTTTTGGTTATGAAGCCACTCAAGAAGGCTTTAAAGTTGAGAAAACATTAATAATCCCCCTCTTAATCGGGGCAAAAATAGACCTTGGGCCATGTGTGGAGTGGCAAAAACCTGCTGTTGAAGATTTTATGTTAGCGATTCTTGAAGAGGACCAGACTTTCAAAAAACTGGAAAGAGCAATTAATATACTATGCATAGACTTAAAACGAAAATTAAAGCCAAAGGAAGTTATTTATCTTACAATGGCTGCAAAAAAGTTCTGGGGAAATCTCGAAGGATTCTACGAGATGAGCATAATGAGAACTCCTAGGTGGAAAGTTGAAAAAGTGTTAAAGAAGAGTGGGCTTTATGAAAATATGAAGGCCTTATTGCCTTCGCCAACTGTTCTTTTTGAGCAAAACGTTTAAAAGTTTTTGTGATTAAATGTGAGTGTATGGTAGTAAAGGAGAAACTCTACACGGTCAAACAGGCGAGCGAAATACTCGGAGTTCATCCCAAAACAATCCAGAAATGGGATAGAGAAGGGAAAATCAAAGTCATCAGAACGCCCGGTGGGCGGAGAAGAATACCAGAGAGCGAGATAAAACGACTCCTCGGAATAAAAACCCAAGAAGGCCTCATCATCGGCTATGCAAGAGTCTCCAGCCACACACAAAAGGACGATTTAGAACGACAAATTAAGACGATAGAGGAGTATGCAAGAGAAAGAGGGTGGCAAATCCAAGTCCTCAAAGACATTGGCTCAGGATTGAACGAGAACAGGAAAAACTACCGCAAACTCCTCGAATTAGTCGCCAAAGGAGAAGTCTCCAAAATCATCATCCCTTACCCCGACAGGCTCACCCGTTTTGGGTTTAAAACACTTGAATTCTTCCTCCAGCAATACGGTGCAGAAGTAATCACGATTCACGAGAAGGATAAAACACCAAGAGAAGAACTCATTGAGGATTTAATAACCATAATCAGCCACTTTGCTGGAAAACTCTACGGAATGCGTTCACACAAGTACAAAAAACTCAAGGAAGGCGTGAAAAAACTAATCGAGGAGGTTGAGGGTTGAAAGTCGTCCTCACATACAAGATGACGCACGAGTGGAACGTTCAGGAACTCCTCACCGAGTACCAAAAACTCCTTCAGCGGGCGATTGACGAGATTTGGGCGAACACAACTTGGAAGGAAAAGAAAGTCAAACACTGCTACTCTATAGGAAAGAGAAGATACAAGTATTACGAAACAACTCGCTTAATCCCTTACTTCCCAAATACAAAAGAGTTCAAGAAGAAATTAAGGGACGAACTTCTCAAGAACTGGTCTTTCGCCAAACACTATGCTGATTCGGCGATAAAAGCAGCCTACTCAATCCTTGAGAGCTGGAGGCAGAATTATCTCAAGGGAAGGAGGAAGAGAAGGAAACCAGTAGTTAAGAGGAAGTTCGTGCGAGTTAAAACTACCCTGATGAGAGTTGAAGGTTCAAAAATCAGAATAACGGTTAGACCAAGGGAAGAATACCTCAAACTCGATTATTCTGGCGAGTGGTTCTATGAGAGGATTAAGGACTGGAAAGTTGGAGAGTTGATAATAAGGGAGAATGACGTTTACCTTACCTTTTCAAAGGAAGTGGAGTTTAACGGGCGGGTTAAAATCGGGATTGATAGTAACCTGATGAGTCTCGACGTTTACCACCCTGAACGTGGCTGGATTAAGGTGGACTTGAGCGAACTCCACAAGATTGCGGAAACCTACGATGGGATTATTGATAAACTCAAGAGTATTCAACGGAAGGCTCCGAAGAGGATTGGAATACTCTTAAAGAAATACTACACCCGCAGGAGGAACCGGATTGAGGATTTTCTCAACAAGCTGACAGTCCAATTATCGAGAGAGTTTCCCGATGCGCTTTTCGTCTTCGAGGATTTGAACAAGTTTAAAATGTTCAACGGGAATGGCAGGAAGTTCAACCGAAAGTTATCCCGCTCGACTTGGAGTAAAATCGCTCAAAAACTCTCTTACCGTGTTCCAATCGAGTTTGTGAATCCTGCTAACACTTCCTCCACCTGCCCGACGTGTGGGAGTAAGTTAGAGTCCCGAAACGGGCTGGTGGTTTGCAGGTGTGGTTTTAAATCAGATAGGCAGTTTCTCGGAGCGTTCAATGTTTTTGTGCGGGACTTGGGGTCGCCCTAAGCGGGGGTGAGGTCGATGATTTACTCTCCAATGAACTCGGAGGGGAGTTGAGGCTGATGAAGCCCAAGTCCATCGTGAGGGTGGATTTAAGGGGGAGGACGTTCACTCACGTTCCCCCCTAAAAACTCACGACGGACAGACCCCATCTTTCTAGGAGATAGTCCTTTTCTCTTAGGAAGATTTCTGCTCTCTTCAATACAAGCTTTTCTGCTTCTTCCGTTGTCATGTCTTTGGTTTTCTTAACGAAATCTGCAGTTTTAGCAAAATACAGTGGCATTAAAGGCTCCACATTTTGTAGAATGCCATTTTTATAGGCTATTGCTCCATCAAAAAGAACATGGCTCCAGAGAATATCATCGAAATCAAAGGTCTCTAATGCCTTTTTAACCTCTTTAAATGTTTCCTCTGAAAGGGCCTTCTTTAGAATTTCCTCATTCTCCACGAAAAGTTCCCTTGATTTCTTTTCTAGAAGTTCAAGTGTAACGTTAACATGTTCTGGCTCTACAATCTCCATTTTACCAAAAACTGGGACCTCCTTTAGCTCTTTTACGTTTTTCCACTTCTCTTCATACTTCTGCATCAACATGAAAAGTGTCCCAACAACTTGATTAAACATTGGGCCTAGAGAGGCTGCCGGATCTTTAGGATCATGTATCTTAACACCCAAGGCAGTTTGGATTATTCTAAATCCCTCTGCTATTGCGGTAGTTGTTAAGAATATATCCACTCCAAATTTTGCCACATCCCTCTTCCAGACTTCTTCATCTTTGAGATAAACATCGATAATCTCCGCACTGATTCCAAAGTCTCCTCCTATTGGTTGCCTAACGTTATAACCATAGAGAGATGCTGTCATTGGGTAAGCTATATTGTTTGTGATTGTCCCATCGTACTTATGCCTTAGATAAAGGGGAGCAACAAAATGATAGCCCTCCTCCAGAGGTTTAGCAAATTTATAAATCCACTCTGGAGTAATACTTCTTAAATCACTATCTACAAATACTATAGCATCTGCTCCCTCATCCTTTGCTATTTCAAGTACTTCCTTCATCGCACTACCTTTTCCGGGAATTGGCCACTTATAAATAGTACTTCTTACCTCTACTCCCTCAGGAACCCTAGTCTTCATAACAACTTCTCTGGTTCCATCAGTACTGCCACCATCCGAATTGACAATCAAACCCCCACCAAAGTACTTTTTTAACCCTTCCGCGGCCTGTTTAACTACATACTGGATCGTGTCGGCGTTGTTATAACTTGGGATTCCTACGATGACCTTCATATTTCATCACCAAAATACAACCATTTACAGTGGTTTAAAATGAAAAATGCTTAAATATCTTTTGGTATGTAATGGATATGAGGGGTCCCCCATGGGAAAGTTAAAAGTCGGGATAATAGGATGTGGGAACATTTTTAATTTGGCCCACAAAAATGCATTAAAAAATCTAAAAGAGATAAAAGTAACCGCATGCATGGATATCAAAGAGAAAAAAGCCAAAGAGGCTGCAAAAGAGTTTAACACAAAGTTTTATACTAATCTAGATGAGTTTCTTGATCTGAATTTGGATGTAGTTGAAATATTGACCCCAACTTATACACATGCAGAATTGGCTATAAAGGCCTTAAAAAGCGGAAAACATGTTATAGTTGAAAAGCCAATTGCTCTCACAAGTAAACAGGCAAAAAAGATGATTAAAACTGCTGAAAAAGAAGACCTACACCTTTTAGTTGGACACACAAGACGTTTCGACAAACGGTGGATACAAATAAAAGAAGTCATTAAAAAAAGGAACGTTCTTCCAATGCAAATAAGGAAAGCAGAGGTTCAGAGATTACCTTTTCCTGAGACTGCATGGTACTGGAAACCCAACAAAGGTGGAGGGGTGGCAATAGATTTAGGGGTTCATGTTACAGATTTCCTCCGCTGGTATTTTGAAAGTGAACCCATTAAGATTCTTGGAATTGGAAAAGCCATAAGAAAAGAAGCTAAAATAAACAATACATATGATCACTTTCTGATGATGATACAATTCGAAGGGAATAAGACCGGACTGGCAGAAGTAAGCTGGGCATATTCTTATCCAGCTCGATATGGAGTTTTCTACCATCATCTAGACGTATTAGGAAAAAACGGAAGGATAAGATATACTCCTTTAGACACTCCTGTAGTAGGGGTTGTAAAAAGTCACTTTGAAATGCCACGATTCTCACCATTACTCTCAGCTTTTCCAGAGGCATTTGAAACAGAATTAAGGCATTTCTTTAGAGTAATAATAGGCCAAGAAGAACCCGTGATAACAGCAAATGATGCGTTAATAGCACTTCAAATGGCAGAAACTGCAATAGAATCTGCAAAAAAAGGAGACTCTTTAGAGTTTAAGGGGGTGGTAGAATGATAAATATCGGGATAATTAGTTATGCTCACCCCCACGCATTAAGATATGGCACTACATTTGCCTCTAATCCCAAGTCAAGACTTTATGCAATTTCTGGAGATGGTTCGAACAGTGATGTAGCAAAAGCCGAATCAGAGAAGCTCAAGGCAAAGTTCTACTCAAATCATGAACAACTCCTAAGAGATAAGAAAGTTGACGCAGTTTATATAGCAATTGAGACCTACAGGCACAAAGAAATTGCCATAAAGGCTGCAGAAGAAGGCAAACACATACTTCTTGAAAAACCCATTGCTTTGACCTTGAAAGATGCCGATGATATCATTAAAGCAACGAAGAAAGCGGATGTAAAGCTAATGGTACCTTTTAACCCGAGATTTACAATTCCCCTTAGAAAAGCCAAAAACATGATAGAGGCAGGGGAAATCGGTGATCTTGAATACATATATGCAATTTCAGAATACGTTAAACCACCAACATTCTTAGAGGGACTTGATATGAGCTGGTTCCTAGATGTAAATAAAGCTGGTGGCGGTGGCTTTATGGACACTGCACCCCATGGGATAGACTCCCTGTTATGGCTCACAAGAAGTGAGCCAAAAAGAGTATATGCCGAGATAGGTTCAAAAATATATGGTTTCCCTGTGGACGATATAGGTACTGTAGTCCTAGAATTCAAGAATGGAGTTATTTCGGTCCTCAACGCTGGGTGGGGTAACCCCAGAGGGTATTCTTATGGCTTGGAAATTAAATATTATATCTTAGGAAAGGAAGGATTTCTAGATATTAGAACCGCCTATCCAGATTTTACAGTCTACCAAGACAGAGCAGAGAAAATTTATTGGGAAAGAGCAGATGTTAACACCATCGTGGATTCCTTTTTGGAATCTATAATAAAGGATAAGGAGCCCCCCATAACGGGAGAAATGGCCAAGAAAAACTTAGAAATAGTTTTAGCAGCATATGAATCATCAAGAACCGGCAAAACAATTAAATTATAACTTCTCTATTCAAACTTTTTTAGATGCAACTACAAAAAGTGGTTTATATCATAAGATTTATATATTTTGAGTTAGCAACAATATGGTGAACACTTCAGAGGTGATAGGCCATGAGCCGAAAGATGAGTTTTGGAGGAGTTTTAATTTTAGTTCTTTTGGGAGCAATAGTAAGTGGATGCATTGGGGGAGAAAAGACCACTACACCAACAACTACTGAGCAAGTTACATTAACTTGGCTTTCAACACAACTGAACCCCCCAGAAGAGAGAGCTTTTGTGCAAGAGCAGTTGCTCACAGAATTTAAAGATCAAACTGGAATTGAGGTAAACTTTATACCCATAAGTTATTCCGATATGGCCACAAGACTTGAGGCTGAAGAACAGACTGGAGAAGTCACAATTAATCTTATCGCTGATCTCCACGGTGGACTCGACTTCTTTGCATCAAAAGGTTGGCTTGAAGACCTAAGTGGAAAAACTCTCGAAGGAAGAACCTTCATAAGCACCTTTGAGAAATATGCAACAATTGGAGGAAAGAAGGTTTACATACCATGGATGAGCGCTACCTATGTTATGGTTGTTAATAAAAAGGCTTTTGAATACCTCCCAGACGGCCTTACCCAGGAAGATGTAATGAAAGGAACCGAGAAATGGACATATGATGCTCTTCTTGAATGGGCTAAGAACCTAAAAGAAGCCACTGGACAACCACAACTTGGCTTCCCTGCTGGGCCAAAGGGGCTCTTACACAGATTCCTTCATGGATATATCTATCCAAGCTTTACTGGATACCAAGCAAAGAACTTTGACAGTCCAGAGGCTGTGGAAATGTGGAAGTATCTCAGAGATCTTTGGCAATACGTTAATCCAGCAAGCACCACATGGGATGCCATGGGTGAACCACTCCTTAGAGGAGAAGTTTTAATTGCATGGGACCACACTGCAAGAATTAAGAACGCAATCGAGACTAATCCAGACCAATTTGTAGTGGTTCCAGTTCCAAGGGGACCAAAAGGAAGAGGATTTATCCTTGTAGTCGCTGGATTAGCAATTCCAAAAGGTGCTCCAAACGCTGATGAAGCTTGGAAGCTTATTGATTATCTCACAAAACCAGAAACCCAGGTGAAGATCCTCGAGAACGTTGGATTCTTCCCAACAGTTCAAGAAGCCACTGGGGCGATCCCATCAGGACCCCTTAAGATTCTCGCAGAGGGTGTTGCAGCACAATCAGCCACACCCGATGCCGTTGTGGCTATGATACCTAACCTCGGTGAAAAGGGAGGACAGTTCACAAACGCCTATAGAACCGCCTTTGAGAGGATCGTACTTAAAGGCGAAGATCCAGAAGCGGTCGTGAAGGAACTTGGTCCACAAGTCCGCAAGCTCTTCGAAGAAATGGGACAAGAAATACCATGAGGGAGGTGCCATGAAGATAAAATCATCCTACCTTCCTTATTTTTTAGTTTTACCGGCATTTGCATACCTATTGTTTTTTGTAGGGTATCCTCTTGTTCAAGCTTTGTATATTGCATTTACCCAAAACGGACAACTTTCTCTTGCAACTGTTAGAAAAACTTTTGCCGATCCCTACTTCTGGGAGGCCCTAAAATATACTATTGCTCTTGCGGGTGTGATTGTCCCAAGCCAAGTTGGATTGGCCTTAATTTTAGCTTTAGGTGTTAATAGAGTGTTTAAAGGTAAGGATTTTACAATCTACGCTCTTACAATCCCTCTTACTATAAGTGATGTTGCTGCCGGTTTGATATGGTATTCTATGCTCTCTCCAAGCGGATTTTTAAACAAACTTCTTCTAAATATTGGCATTATCAACAACCCAATATATTTTTTCGGTTATCAATACAGACATATGGAGTTTCTGGCTATTGTTTTAGCTGAACTCTGGAGAGCAACTTCAATAGTCTTTGTTATAATCCTTGCCGGACTTCAAATGATAAGTCGAGAGTACCTAGAAGCAGCAGAAGTATTTGGAGCAGACTATTGGACACGGCTAAAGAAGATAGTAATACCCCTCCTAAAACCAAGCATTCAAAGTGCTTTAATAATCAGAACACTTTTTGCAATGCAGATTTTTGGTATTGTATGGATACTTGCAGGAAGGGATATCCCCATACTGGCTGGAGAGGGATTTTATAGGCTAACAGAGCTCAAAGAGTATGATGTAGCATCAATCTATGCCCTAGTAATTGCCGGGCTGTCAATTCTCCTTGGAGCACTATATATTAAGTTCATGAAAGCTGAATACTTGGAGGTGAAAAGATGAACGAGGAAACCAAATTTATGCTCAAAAGGATAACATTTTATACATTTATTTTCACGGTAGTGGCATGGATAATTATTCCAATAATAATCTCGACTCTCTACGGATTTTCCATTAAGGAAGATTACTACAATCCTGAAAAGATACTCCCAACAACCTTCACAGTTAAATACGTTAAAACCCTCCTCATAACACTAGGGGCTCTGGAGGGCATAAAAAATAGCGTTATTGTGGCAGTTATGACGATCGCTATAAGCTTTATCCTTGGGATTCCCGCTGGATATGCAGTTGCAAAGTTCATCTTCCCAGGAAAAGATACAATAAAACTCTCAATAGTAGCTCTAAGGATGTTCCCAAT
Source organism: Thermococcus argininiproducens (assembly GCF_023746595.1). Classification (NCBI taxonomy): domain Archaea; kingdom Methanobacteriati; phylum Methanobacteriota; class Thermococci; order Thermococcales; family Thermococcaceae; genus Thermococcus; species Thermococcus argininiproducens. Next base: position 220,073 of record NZ_CP080572.1, read on the forward strand.
TCCTGTAATGGCAATCCCTCTGGTGATTTTATACATACGGCTTAACCTTATCGATACACTATTTGGAGTAGCCTTAGCTCATACAGCAATGGCACTCCCATTTGTAGTATTGATAACCTCAAGCATCTTTGCTGGAGTGTCAAAAGAACTTGAAGAGGCCGCTATGGTGTTTGGACTAACAAGACTGGGCTCATTTTTCAAGATTACTTTACCCTTAGCTTTACCAGGACTGGCTGCTGCAGCAATGTTTACCTTTGTTATGTCTTGGAATGAAGTATTCGTAGCTTCAATCTTAACACTCTCCCAGAGAACTCTCCCCGCACAGATATTATCCATAATGGCTGGAGCAAGCGGAGGAGCAGCACCAGATTATTATAAGTTCGCAGCTGCATTCATCATGATACTCCCAGCTATCACATTCATATTCTTTGCAAGAAAGTACTTGGTCACCATGTGGGGTATAACACTCAAATGAGGTGTGAAAGATGGTGGAAGTTAGGCTTGAAAATCTCAAGAAATATTTTGATAATGGGAAAGTTAAAGCAGTTGATGGTATTGACCTAACTATAAAGGATGGAGAATTCCTTGTACTCCTTGGCCCAAGTGGATGTGGAAAAACTACGACACTTAGAATGATAGCTGGTCTGGAAATCCCAACTGGTGGCAAAATCTGGTTTGGAGACAAGGATGTGACTTATTTCTCCCCCAAAGACAGAAACATCTCTATGGTTTTTCAGAGTTATGCAGTATGGCCCCATATGACAGTTTATGACAACATAGCATTCCCATTAAAAATCAAGAAATATCCCAAAGCAGAGATAGATAAGAAAGTAAAATGGGTTGCAGAACTGCTTCAAATAGAAACTCTTCTCGATAGGTACCCAGCCCAGCTTAGTGGTGGACAGAGACAGAGAGTAGCTGTTGCCAGGGCAATAGTAGTTGAACCAGCCGTTTTACTAATGGATGAGCCCCTCTCAAATTTAGATGCAAAGCTTAGAGTTGCTATGAGAGCTGAAATTAAAAAACTCCAAACAAAACTCAAGGTAACAACAATATACGTCACTCATGACCAGGTAGAGGCAATGACAATGGGAGACAGGATAGCAGTAATGAATCAGGGCAAGATTTTACAAGTAGGACCTCCAACAGAAGTTTATCTGAAACCAAATTCAGTATTTGTGGGCACTTTTATAGGAGCCCCAGAAATGAATCTACTTGAAGTAAGTATTAAGGAAAAAGATAGAAACCTCGTCCTTGAAGGAGAAGGGTTTGAAATACCTCTTTCTGAGGACTTTAGAGAACTTCTTAAAGATTATATAGACAAAACCGTTCTCTTTGGGATAAGGCCCGAGCACATGACAGTTGAAGGTGTTTCAACCCTTGAACATGTTAAAAAGATCACTACAATAGAAGGTCTTGTAGACTTTGTTGAGGCATTAGGAACTGACACCATAGTTCACGCCAACATAGGAGAAGGGAATCTCATAAAAGTAAAACTTCCTGGCCATATACCATTAGAGATTGGTAGCAAAGTTAAAATAGTAATTGATTTAGAAAACATTCATGTGTTTGATAAAAATACTGAAAAAGCCATAATTTGAGGGACGTTAAGATGGAGGAAGGCGAGCTCAAAGCGCTATTAAAGGAGCTGGGACTTAACAAATACGAGGTAAATGCTTACATTACTCTAATCAAACAAGGGCCTCTCACGGCAGGTGAGCTCGCCTCCCTCTCCAAAGTCCCTCAACCTCGAATATACGATATTGTGAGAAGTCTTATGAGTAAAGGATTCGTCGCAATTACAAGCGAACGCCCGAAAAAAGTGGTCCCCATTGATCCAGAAGAAGTTCTCGGAGCTATGGAGCAAAACTACCTAAAAAAAGTAGAGATGGCAAAAAAAGAGCTTAAAGCAATGTATACCCCCTATGAAAGCCATAGAGAAGTTGTCGTTGTAAAAAACAAAACGACATTAGAAAATTATATAAAAGAAGCAATAACAAATACAAAATATCATCTTTCCCTAGCTATCCCCAGTTTGTTAGTGAAAAAAATAGCCACCATGCTAAAGACAAAAAGTAAAGAAGCCACAATCGATCTTTTTGTTTATGGCACAGGTCAAATCCCCAAAGTAGCTGATAAAATAAGAAGCAGAGAAGTCGAAGATCCAATAATTGTGATACAAGATAAGAACCTTGGTATTTACGCTCCCCCAGAAGCCTTCAAATCAAAAGTGCAGACTATAAAGGGATATGCCCTAATAATACGAGACAAAAATCTCCTTTTTATGTTAGACAGGTATTTTTACCATGCCCTTTGGCCCACTGGAAATCCAATTTACAAAAAACGGGGAAAAGTAAAATTCCCAAAAAGTTACATACATATTCGTTCCGTCGTAGAGGACATAAGGGAATATAATCTCCTCGGTAGGGAAATCAAGATAGTAGGAAAATTTGTAAAAAGTAGAAAACCAGTTGAACTAACTGGAAGAATAGTAGATTTCTTTGAAAGCGAAGGAAAAGTTATCTCAAATATTACTATTGAAACAGAAAATGGGGAAAGGTATGTAATTGGAGGATGGAACGCCTCCCTTGAGGATATCGAAGCAGATTTAATGATCCTTAAAGGCTAAATTATTAACGAAACTAAGTCTCTTACTGCTCTTTCTGGATCTTTAGCCTTTGTGACACCACTAGCTAGAAGAACCCCGACTGTTCCAAGTTCCAAAGCTTTCTTTACATCTTCTCCTGTTGAAATTCCTGCTCCAGTTAGAACCTTAACACTGGGATTAACTTTTTTCACAAGCTCCACAGTGTCAGTGATAACTTCAGGCTTAGCTTTACTTACTGGAATCCCAGTTCCTATAAGTTCAGGAGGCTCTACTGCAACATAATGGGGATCTAAAGCTGCAACTGCTGCAGAAACCTTTGGATTATTGCTACACACCATTGTGAGAAGACCAACTTCTTCAGCTCTCCTTATTGCTGCTTCAAGATCGGCTAAGATCATCCTATTCTCCGAATGGTTCAATAGAGTTCCAACAGCCCCAGCTTCTTTAATGGATTCCGGTAAAACATGCCCAGTGTGACTACCTGGTTTCACAGGATCTATATGTTGGGCAAAAACAGGAATTTCAACCTCTTGAGCAATCCTATATAGATCAGCCAATTGGGGGGCAACTACGATTGTTATTCCAGTTTCTTTATAAACTTTCTCAGCTGCCTTAGCTATTTTTAATGCCCTTTCGCCCGTGGCCTCAATATAAGTCTTAAAATTTATGGCAATAATTGGTTCCTTCAACATCTACAACCACCTCTTAAATTCTAAATCAGATAATTAAAAAATCAAACCACCCAATCAACACTTAAGAGTCTGCTGTATTCTCTAAGAACTCTTCTTAGGTACTCTTTTGCCGTTGCGACTTTCTCTTTCTTGAAGCGTTCGGCCCATCTTTCGTTTCCAAACTCCTCTGCACCCTTTGCAATCAAGTCTATAACCCTCATTGAATCCCAGAAAACTGGTTCATATCCAGCCTTCTTTGCAAAGTTTATGAGCTTTCGTATCATTTTCTTAGCATGCTCCTCCATTTCGACATTTTTTCCGTAAGCTTCCATAAAAAGGGCTTTTAATACTGGCTTTGCCCAACCACGGTGGAATCTACACCAGCCTATATTGTCATACCAGTATTCATAAAGAGCACTTGCCACAATTTTATTTGCCAGTTCCTCTGGTTCAAGGAAAACTCCAAATTGATAAAACGTCCAGTATCTACCTTGAATTGGCAGTGGTATATAGTTTCCTATGGCCCAGTACATGGTTGGCACAATTTCTCCATTAGATCCAAGTGGAGTATAAACCCCATAATCCTTAAAGCTCTCTCCATAGCCAAGTCGGTCTTTGAATCTTTCATCAAACACTTCGCCGGCTCTTCTTATTCCTTCTCCAATTATCTTTGCCACCTCTGTCTCAGCAAAAGCCACTCTATGAGCCAGCTCTGCTACAAGCTTTGCGTTCTTTTCACTAGCTTCAACTGGTTTTAGCAGTAAGGATTCTTTGTCAAAATCTGGCTTATCACTCAATCCAACCTCTTCAGGCTGTAACAAGCCTTTGTAAACAAGCTCTAAGACCCAAGCCGCAGTACCTCCAAAGCTTATAGCATCAAATCCCATAGCATCAACCGCGTGAACACTTATATCACTTGCATAAATAGCTATGCTTCCGCTTAGTGGACCATTAGCCTCATAAGGCTCATATTCTACATGATGGCCTTTTCTAAACTTCTTACATACTACAGGACATGGTTCTCCACAATTGGTCCAGTTTTTAGTTTCAATGGCTTCTTTGTTAAAGGGTTCCCAATAGTACTTCATAATATTCTCATGTATCTTAATACGGTCCTCTTTTGGAATATACGGCATCTGCCAGTTTAAAACGGGGACAAAATCCCCCTCTGCTGGATAGTTTCCTCCAAAAGTCCCACCAGTCTTAAGTTTTGGATTATACTTGTACTTGACTGTTTTCTCCGATATAACTTCATTCATGGGTTTTTTATGTACGCCCTCAACTATTTGTTTTGTGACTTTTATACTTCCTATATCTTCCTTTGGAAATTTTTTCTTAGCTTTTCCTCCAAACATTATAGCAGCTACATTATGCGCCCTCATTAAAACACTGCCTGTACCTCCTCTAGCTGCCCAATCATCACTACCTACGACTCTTTCCCCTTTTCTGAGAGTTTGAGAGAACACAGCCCCCATATTGCTATTTAGAGAAGCAGGTCCAACACAGGCGATTCTATATTCCATCCCATTAAACTTATCCGCAAAATTATCAATCAAATATTGAGTGAATGCATAAACCCCTTCTTCCTCTTTGTAACCTCTCCAAATTTCAATGAGTTTCTCAAGTTCTATTTCATGAAACTCAACTCCCAACCTTTCCCCATCATTGGTAAGGAGTATTACTGTAGGCTTTTCTCCCTTTCCTTCAATAACTACAAAATCAACTCCTACTTTTTGGAACTGATAAGCAGCTCCACCCATTGTAGATGGAAATAAACCCCCATAGAGAGGTGATTTATAAACGAAAACTAGTCTATGAGTCCCAGGAAGAATAGATCCAGCGAATGGGCCCTTTCCAAAGACCATGACATTATTAGGGTCGTATGGATCATCGAATTTATAAGTTCTATAAACCTCATCATGAAGATATAGTGCGTAATCAATGATACCATAAACATCTTCTCGCTCGAACTTTTCAATTTCTACATTTTTTCCGTCTAGGTTGATCTTAAGGACTGAAAATTCCATGCTAACCCCCCTCCATACCACTCTGAGTGTTATGTAAAAGGGCAAATTATTTAAGATTTTTGGGTACAGAAATGTGACTTTTTCTCAAGCTTCGTCCTTTAGGCTGAAAAGACTACAAACTACTTACTCAAAAAAGAAGATTTCTTAAAAAAGGAAGAAAGAATTTCACACTGGCTCAAATCTATCCCTAAGCTTTTCTAGAACACTGGGTAAGGTTGTGTATTCCATATCCTCTAGTGGGAGACGGTGTGGTTCAAATGGTCCATGCCTTCTTAAGTAATCAGCAACTTCTAAAGCCTTGTTCCTTGCATGTTCAAAGGCCACGTCTTCAAATAGGTCAACAGGACCTATTAACTTACCATCTTTGTTGATCTGCCATCCTAAAGCTACAACTCTTGGAGGCCCATCAAATCTTGATGGGGTTGCATACTTAAGGGGAACAGGCATTATTGGACCGTTGTGACTTCCTCTCATCCAGCCACTCACGAGATGTGGGAATGCAAACGGCTCCAAAACTTCTCCAAGAGCTGGTAGGCCACTTTGGGCTCTAACTATTGCCACTGGATCATCTTTTCCTACGTATTCTCCCGCAATTTCATAAAGCTTCTCAGTGCTTATAACTGCAACCGGCTCATCTTCTGGAAGTTTGTGACCTTTCTTTGGATAAACACGCTTTATAACGTATCTTGATTTCGCACCAATTAATGCTAAGATATCATACAGCTCCTCAGGTGAATTGAGTATAACTTTTTTATGTTCTTTGATATCCCAAACCTCAAACCTAAAGCCCATGTGCATGTTAGGATCAATAACAAGGCCTGCTGTGTTGAAAGGATCCCCAAACATCCTGAAGATTGGTAAATTAAATGCTCCAGGTTCAGTTTTGTCCATATGGAATGTGACTATCGGTTCGCTCTTTCTTAGGGTGATTTCCATCTCAGCCACTCCAGGACCCATTCCTCTGATGTTCCCACTAAATGCGTCCTTAAGTAGATCCTGCCCAGCACCATAAAGGCCAAGTTCTTTAGCTATCTCTGTAGCTTCTTTAAAGATGTGCCAAGCCAAGCTATGAATTTTCTCACTATCTACTCCATGGTTATGTGTCATAATAAGCTGAAGATCGTCTCCACAATAAGTTGCATAGAAATCGAGTATTATGCCTTCTTCTTTTGCCTGTTTTAAAAGTTCGTTAGCCTTCTCTATAAGGTCTGGATGAACCTTGCAATGGCCTGGCCATCCTCCAATGTCTGCTTTTATCACACTAATGGTTATTTTTTCACCAATCGCCATATCTCATCACCAATAATACGTTCATTTTCGAGCTTATAAAATTTTACTACTGTAAAATATATCACTCCGAATGATACCACTTTAACTAAAAATAAAAGGATTCAACAGATATCAGTCCACCCAAATTCCTCTTTTACCACCTTTATCAGTTCTTTCAGTTCATCTTTCTTTATGTTCACACTACTAACTGCTCCAACTACTGCTATTATACCATGAACCTCTTCTTGTACTTGAATAACCTCATCACCTATCTTTGTCACCTTAAGCTCTCTTCTGGCAATTTCCTCTTCTGTAATTTTAAATTTATCCTCCCCAATCTTTATATGTTTAACCTCTGGCATTGACGTCCCTCAAAATAACTACGTTCTCTAATTTGATAAACTTTATCCCAAAATTAGATATAAAAAGAGCAATCAAAAAACAAAATTGTAAAGCGCAAAGAGGATTTGAAGTACAAGCAAGGTCACTGCTGTGATAGCCAAGAATTTGTGCTGGTTTCTAGTTATTTTCTTTGCAAAGAAAAGCCTCCCACTTAATGCTGTAAAAAGAACATAAAAGTAAACAAAAAAGCCTACTTTCCCATGGATCGAAGGAAATCCTCTCACGTTGTATACCATGTAAGCAATGCCTACAGTTAGGAGAGCAACTCCCATGTAAATAAATCGATGATGCGTTTGTAGTCTATGCATTCTAGCATAATAAATGGCTAGTATAAAACTAAGCAATGCAGATATCTGGACTATCGCATGCAACTGAAATGGCTCCATACCTATCCCTCTCAATCAAGGATTAATTCACCGTACCCTCTTGCTATGTTGTGCCTAGTTGTGAACTCATCAACATCGGCAAGTGCAAAGATAAATTTAACCTTTTGTCCCGGAGTGAGGACTTTATCATACTCATCATTGGTATTGAGCTTTCGTTTAAACTCAATTACTGTGTATCCATTTTCTTCTCTTCCCCCGAACTCTAAAATATCATTACTTCCACCTAATTGTTCATCTGGGGGATGAGGCCCAGTAGTACCTGTAGAATAGGCATCAATTAGTTTCACTTCTCCATTTTCGACCCACCCAAAAACCATGTCAGCATCTTTCATTTTATCTGTTGGCTCAAATCCTATAGCAACCCACCCAAGGGTTTGTCCCTTTAGGGCTACATAAAGAAATTCTTCATCATTCCTCCAGTATACCACTAATTTCCCGCCCGCAAGGGAAACATTATGCGCATATTCTTTTTCTCCAATAACTCCATCTGCCTTCCACTCTTCAAGTTCCGTAGGAGATCTGCTTGAGGTTTCAGAAGACGTGGAAGTTGTTTCATACCCTCCAGTGCATCCGCTGACAAAAACTACAAAAATCAACCAAACGGTCAATACAACAAACTTTTTCATCCAAATCCCTCCATGCTATAGAGCATGTCTTACCTAAAAGATAAAAAAGTAAGGATTCACCTAAATAATATCAAAAGTTGAAGTTTATATCCTTCATAAGCTGATCGTAGAGCTCTTCCTTATATACATCAGGATACTGCATGAGATACTCATACTGCTTTTTGATAATGTTAAAGTGGTGCTTCTCCATATCTGCTAGCATGTTCAAAATGACTCTCGTTCTTTCATTCGCAGCATACTCAGCAAGCTGGGTGTAAAGCTTCTCACTCACCAATTCAGCCTGCATGGCTATTTCATAAACTTCATCAAGATTTATTTCTGGTTTTTCAATCGCTTCGGCCATTTTCTCAGCAATAACCTTAAACTCGCCCATAACTTCAATTTCAATCTTCTTTGGTCTCCCTCCACTTTCCTTAAACTTTTCAGCCATTTTTTCTACTATCTGCCTATGTTTATCTTCCTCCTTTGCCAAAAAAAGAAGTTCATCTTTTATTATGTCACTCTTTACAAGAGATGCCATTTTCTCATACGCTTCCTTCGCTTTTATTTCTGCATTTATAGCAATCTCAAAAACTTCTTTATCCGTTATCTCCATATAATACCACCATATATATTTTGTCTTCAGGGTTATTAATATTTTCGAAATAAATTGGGTATTTTGAAAGCTCTAATCGAATAAAACTTTGCAATTTGATCAAATAAATACTTATATAGTATTGTGCATAAATGGATAATGGTGGTTAAAAATGAATAATTTAGTCCAGCATAGGATTTTTAATGAGATATACCAAATTGGAAAAGATGGCATCCCTGAGTTCAAAACTTACATAGCAGGAGAGTGGACTTACGGAGAGAGTTTTTATGAAGTTAAAAGCCCTATAGATGGAAAAGTAATAGCAAGAGTCTCAAAACTTAGTGAAGAACAAGTAGAAGAAGTCATGAAACGAATTTATGAGTATGGTCGCGAGAAAATAAGAGAGTATCCCGGAGAAAAGAGAATAGAAAGCTTTCTAAAAGCAGCTCAACTTATGAAAGATGCCTTTGAAGACTTTGTAAACGTCCTTATTTTGGACGCAGGAAAACCAAAAACAAATGCAATTGGAGAAACAAAAGCCACAATTGAAAGATTAGAAAAAACCACATTTGAGTCACGACGTATGCTTGGTGATTACGTTCCAGGAGATTGGAGTGAAGAAACACTTGAAAGTGAGGGAATTGTAAAACGAGAGCCATATGGTGTGATTTTAGCCATAAGCTCATTTAACTACCCCTTATTTATATCTGCAACAAAAGTCATACCTGGACTCTTTAGTGGAAATGCCGTGATACTGAAACCCGCTTCAATAGATCCACTAGCGGCAATTCTTTTCATAAGAGTTCTTGAGTTAAGCGGGTTTCCAAAAGAAAGCTTTGCTCTCCTAACGATTCCCGGCAAACTAATGGATGTAGTTGTAAAAGACAAACGCATAAGAGCCATTACATTCACAGGAAGCACTGAAGTGGGAGAACACATCATAAAAACTGGGGGAATAAAAGCATATCATTTAGAACTCGGTGGAAAAGATCCAGCAATAGTTCTTGATGATGCTGACTTAGAATTAACAAGTGAAAAAATAATCAAGGGGATGGTAAGCTACTCTGGACAGAGGTGCGATGCTATAAGACTTATCTTGGCCCAAGAAGAAATTTATGAGGAACTCAAGACTAAGATAATAGAGAAACTCAAAAAAATAGAGCCAAAAAACCCACTTGAAGATGAAGATACCATAATGGGACCCCTTATTGATAAAAAGACCGCAGATTACATTGAAGAAGTTTACAAGGATGCTATTAGAAAAGGAGCAAAGCCATTAACTCGATTCAAGAGAAAAGAAAACTATGTATGGCCTATTCTTCTAGAAGCTGATAAAAAGATAGTTAAAGACCTAAGAGCGTTTCAAGAAGATGTCTTTGGACCATTAACACTTATAATTAAAGTCAAAGATGAAGATGAAGCTGTTGAAATTGCAAACTCTTCCCGCTTTGGATTAGATGCCTCAGTATTTAGCGAATGCGAGAAGAGAGCAAGGAAAGTTGCACGAAAGCTTGAGGTGGGGAGTGTTTTCATAAATGAGTACCCTAGGCATGGAATTGGTTATTATCCTTTTGGAGGTATGAAAGATAGTGGTATTGGGAGAGAAGGAATCGGCTACTCTGTAGAACAATTAACAACCACAAAGACAATAGTCCACAACTTTAAGGGCTATGGTGTTTGGGAGTATATTTGAGTATATGAATCTTTTTCAGTGTTCTGCTTTTTTTCTTTTTCCTTTTCCCTAGCAATTTCACTAATTAGTTCCTTTAACTCACTCTCCGCTTTAAGTTTTCTATAAAAATCATACTCCTTTGCTACAAACATATAATGCTCTTTTTCATCGTTTGCAAGTCTCATAAATATTCTTTTATGCTCCAAGTTTTCAGAATGTTTTTGTAATATCAGATACATCTCTTCTGCTAACTTTTCTGATTCCATTGCAATTTTAAGAATATCGAGATAATCTTTTACTGTCTTCAGTTTCCTCTCAAATAGTTTCCTCCACATACCAGACTCTACAATCTTAGGCTCCTCGTTTGGGAACAATGTTTTGAATATTCTCTCAACCTTCTCATCATGAGAACGTTCTGTATCAATAAATTGTTTAAAGTACTCCTTTTGATACTGAGTAGGAACATTTTCATAAAGGAACATGTATAATTTTGTTGCTTCTTTTTCACAGCTAATTGCATAGGCCAAAATATCTTTAAGAGACAAACTCGCAATTCGTTTTAACCTCTCTCTAATCTGCTCTTTTACATCTACCTCTCTCATAAACTCCTCTATTGGAGAGCCCATGGAATTCACCAAATGAAATATCTTTCAGTAAATTAATAAGGATTACGGCTGGAGTCTCGGCGTTACCCCTTCTGAAAGTCCCATTCTTTAGGGTGGGGAAGGGGTTAATTCGTTGGAAGCCTCGCCCTTCAAGACGGGAGGAGAGCAGAAGCATCACTGCTCCTAAAGGGTAAAAGTTTCAAGATCATGAAGAACTGTACTGCCCCTAACTCTCCCGCTAAATTTATAAATTCGAACTTATTAATGTTTAATACCGAACTTAAGAGGTGAATGACATGAGTGAAGAAATTGTTTTCAAAGTTTTGAAAGAAGCTGGAAAACCTCTGAGACCCGGAGATATAGCTAAAATTGCCGGGCTAGATAAAAAAGAAGTTAGTGAAGCAATCAAAAAGCTCAAAAAAGAAGGGAAGATCATATCTCCAAAGAGATGCTACTATGCCCCAGCTGAGTGAGTCTTCCGTTTATTTTATTAACTCAAAGCTCTTCTATATCTTTTGGGGGTTGAAATGGAGGAAATGTTAAAAGAAGCAAGTAATTTTTATGAGGACGAATATAGCGACTCAGTACTATACGCTTTCCTCAGCAGAGGAGAGAAGGATCCAAAGTTAAAAGAAGAGTTTTTAAGATTATCCCAGATAGAGTCAAGCCATGCAAAGTTCTGGTATGATTTCCTAGTTAGAAGGAAGATTGTACCAAAAAAGGTCAAAATCAGCAAGTTTAAGCTTTTCTATGTAAAGTTTCTTAGAAAATTGCTAGGCCCAGGTACAATGGTTTCACTTCTCGAAATGGGTGAGAACTCTGCCATTCAAAAATACTTCAAATTTCTCACAAAATACAAACTCAATGATGAAGAAAAAAAGATAGTCTCAAGCATAATTCTAGATGAACTCGAGCATGAGCGCTTTTTCTATGAAAGCAAAAAACGTTTTCACGTTGAGCACGTAAGGGACTTTGTCCTCGGAATGAACGATGGACTTGTTGAGCTTTTAGGAGCAGTTACAGGACTTTCAGCAGTTTACCTCTATAATCCCAAGATAGTAGGAATAAGCGGCCTAATAGTAGGGGTTGCTGGAGCCCTTTCCATGGGAATAGGAGCTTTTATTTCAGTTCGCTCCCAGCGACAGGTAAACGAGAGCGTAAGACAGAGACTGGAAGTTCTTTTCAAAGTTTCCCCAGAAAGGGCTAAGGAGGAACTTATGACAAAGTTGCTCGAAAGTGGAATGCCAAAAAATATTGCAACAGAAGTCGCGGAAAAACTCTCTTCAAATGAAAATGCAATCATCAACCTTCTTGTGCAGGGAGGAGAAGAAAATGAAATCCGTTCTGCCATCTATACAGGTCTAGCATATCTAACCGGAGTTGCCTTCCCAGTGGTTCCCTATTTTCTCGCTTCATCCTCCCTTATTGCATTGCCATTCTCAATCCTATTAGCTGGTACAGCGTTAGCTCTTGTTGCAACTGCAATCTCAATCCTTTCAGGAATTTCAATAAGAAAAAAGATAGGAGAGATGGTAACAACTGGACTGGGAGCAGCGTTTTTGAGTTATCTCTTCGGAAGATTGATGGAGAGCATATTCCACATCTCAACTCTTTAAATCTTTGCCTATGGCAGAGAATGTTTATGAAGTGGAATAACCACTGGGACACCAGAGACTTCGTGAATAACCACCTTTACTCCATAAACTTCTTCAAAGAGTCTTGGTTTGAGAATCTCTTTACCTCCATCAGCTACTATTTCTCCATTTTTCATGAAAATAAATCTCTCAGCAAAACGAAGAGCTAGATTTACATCATGCATAACGATTATTGATGTTCCACCAGATGACACAAAATTTTTTGCTATTTCCATGACATCTAATTGGCTTTTTAAGTCAAGATTGTTAGTTGGTTCATCCATTAGAAGGATTTTCGGTTCTTGAGCCAAGGCCCTCGCTATACTTACTTTTTGGAGTTCTCCACCACTCAACCTATTGCTATGTTTTAAAGCAAGATGTGAGATGTCGAGCTTTTTGAGGGTACTAGTCACCACCTCTATATCTCTTCTAGAAGGTCTAAGACCCATATATGGCCTTCTACCTAGAAGAACCATGTCAAAAACTGTCATAAACCCAGGAATAATCCTCTGTGGGACGTATGCAAGAAGTTTTGCCAGTTCATCTCTAGAATATTCTTGAATAGACCTCTCCAAGACTTCAACTCCAGAACACTGAAGAAGCCCTGCAATGCACTTTAATAGAGTACTTTTTCCAGCACCATTCGGCCCAAGGATAGCAACAAATTCTCCCTCCTCAACCTCAAGAGTTATCCCCTTTAACACATCAGAACCATTGTATGTGAAATAAAGTCCCTTAACTTTCACAGCTTTCATCGCCGTCCCTCCATCCTTATAAGAAGGTAAATGAACATGGGGGCACCAAGAAAAGACGTTACAACACCAACAGGTAGGGTCATTGGTGAAAAGACTAACCTTGCAACAGTATCAGCCACAAGGAGAAGAAGACCTCCTGCTAGAGCCGATAATGGAATTAAAAAGCGATAATCCCCTCCGACTAAGAGTCTAATAGCATGTGGGGCTATCAACCCCACAAATCCTATAACTCCCACAAAAGCTACACTCACTGCCGTAATCATGGCCGCAAGGAAGGTAGAGATCAATCTAACTCTCTCAACATCAACACCAACTGATTTAGCCACATCATCTCCTATAGCAGAGGCATTTAAATCCCAGCGTTTTATAATGAAGTACGTGAGCACGGGAATAAAGACAGCTAAAAGTATCATATCTTCCTGCCATGTTGCTCTACCAAGATCTCCAAAGCTCCAATAAACCATGGCAGCAAGTTGCAACTCATTAGCAAAATACTGGACAAGTGTTGTTAGGGCAATAAAAAGGGAACTCATAGCAACCCCGGCTAGAATTATTGCCTCAGGACTCAGACCTTTTAGCTTAGCAAGAGCTAGGATAACTATTGTAGCACTTATTGCTCCAAAGAAAGCAAAGAGAACAACTGTATAAGGATTGTCTAGGATTATCCTGCCTGAACTTTCTGCATAACCTGCCCCTAATAATATAGCAAAGGATGCGCCAAACATAGCCCCATGAGAAACCCCCATTGTAAATGGGGTCGCCAGAGGGTTTCTAAGAAAGCCCTGCATAACTGCTCCTGCTATGGCCAGAGATGCTCCCACAATAATTCCTGCGATCACCCTAGGAAGACGAATATTCCAAATGACAAGATGGGCACTTTCACTTCCTACTCCAACGAGCGCATTGAAAACCTCTTCTAAGGAAAGTCTATAACCACCACGCGCTATGGAATAGAGACTAACAAAAACAAGAAGAAAAGAAAGAAAAATACCAACCAACACTTTTCTAGCAATGTAATGCTCATAGTTCATATGCATCACGGTGAAGTGGGTAAGGAATATTCAACAGTCCCATTTGCCAATTCAATTCTACCAAATCCGCCAAATTGAGTGGCCATTTCTTTGTAAACTGGCTTTCCAACTAGGAATGTATATATTTCATCAGCCCTTTCTACTGGATCCACATCCCTAAAACGCTCCGGGTATAGTATTTTCCCAATGAAATACGTGTCTGCTAGAGCAGTCCCAATATTGGTTGTGTAAAAGTTGTATGGTAGTATACCATAGATGTTACCCTCTTTTACAGCAGTTAATGAGTTATAGAACTCTGGATTCTTGTTGTAGTCATCAAGCACGAGGCTTAACCCGCCTTCATCAAGAAATAGATATTCTGGGTTCCACTCAAGGAGCTTTTCTTTGTCTATAAACTTATGACCTTCGCCAAGCTCCTCGGCCACATTATTGGCATGTAATACGACAAAAGGCGGGTATTTGGCTTCGGTGCTCTCTATCCCATGTGCTCCCTTATAACCTATACCCCCAATGTAGACACTGGGACTTTTAGTGTTCTCAGTACGCTTTATGAGGTCTTCCTGTATAGACCTAATGAAGTTCAGAACGTCTTCAGCACGCTTCTCATTTCCAAGGATCTTACCTGCTAATTCAATAGATCTAAATAGCTCTTCATCTTCAAATGTGGTCAATTGGCCATAACTAAGGACAATTACTGGGATACCGGTCTTCTCCTGTATTTCATCGGCTGTTTTGCTATCAACATAGGTTATGAATATAACATCTGGTTTGAGATTAATCAATGCCTCGAGATCAGGAAGCTTCCCTGGTCCCCCGGGTCCTATAATAGGGAGATTTTTAAGTTCCGGATGAGCCATTATGTAGGGCCTACCATAAGAATAACGCTTCTCAAACTCTTCGACACCTACCACCTTATCAGTGGCATTTAGGTAAACCACTAGTCTTAAAGCACCAGGTCCTGTCGCAACAACTTTAGTGACCTCTGATGGAACCTCAACGTTTCTTCCCAGCAAATCAGTGACAGTGATGTATTGAGTACTTGTAGAAGTGCTGCTAGTTATTGAGCTTTGTGAGCTATTTATACATCCACTGATTAAAAGAATCAACAACATACCGAGCAAAAGTGGAATCTTCTTCATTTTATCACCTCCTAAAACTATTAACCTCCACTATCCCCCTCCCAATTACGGCATAATATCTTTCTCCCGCGCATCTCAAACAAACTTGCTCACTATCGAAAGATACTGCCCTTGTAGACATTACAAGCTCATTGCACTTAGCACAGCGAACACTTTCAAATATTGGAGCTTGTTCAACTGGCGGAACCCTAACTTTTTCAATCTTAAATTCATCTTTTGGGAGTTTTAACATGGCCCTTGCCGCCTCTTCCCAAAGTTCCCAAAGGCGTTTTCTTTCCTCAGGTGTTCCTTTCCTTTCTCTGACAACTTTAGTGAAGAGTTCCACAGCGCCCGAGGGATAGTGCTTTCTCAATTTTTCTGCATCAGCATAAACTCTAACTCCTTCCCAGGTTGAGCGTTTGACAAGCGTGAGAGCAGTTTTTCCGAGGTCCCAATATATAAGAGAATTGTTTCCCAATGTACAGCCTGTTGTCACTTGAACACCATCTGTGAAGCAACTATTAATCTCAACTATTGCCAAGATGCTTTCATCAACACTTTCAGAATGATCAACTCTTCTAACGCCAAGCTCTTCCATAGCTATTAATGAAGCCCTAATGCCAAGAGCAAGATACGGACAGACATGTCCATGAAATTGCCTAGCGTATTCAAGGATTTCTTCAACTTTTCCTTCCTTAATAAGTTGATTGATCATGAACACGGTATCACCAAGAGCCATTATAGTGACACATTTTTAATATTTTTTAAATATTAGTGTTACTAACCAAAGGTTCACAAAAAATGTGCATATGCACAAAGTTTATATTTGAAACCTCTTTCATTATTTTGGTGGTGTAAATGAGAATAGCAATACCTGCTGAGGATGACAAAGGCCTAGAAAGCAACGTAAGTAGGCATTTTGGAAGAGCTAAATACTTTGTTTTTGTTGATCTTGAAAATGGTAAAATTAAAAATACTGAAGTTGTGGAAGTGCCTTTTGATAAACATGGACCTGGAGACTTGCCAAATTTCATCAAGGAGAACGACAGCAAAGTAATTTTAGCTTATGGAATGGGAAGGAGAGCAATAGAATATTTCAACAACCTCGGTATTGAAGTTATTACTGGAGCTCATGGCAAAATCAAAGATATAGTTGAGGCATTTATTCACCAAGTTCTTGAAATTGATCCCTACTGGAAAAAGAAGATTGAAGAAGACAAAAAGAGAGAAGGACACCACGAACACAGTTGTCATACCTAAACTTCTCTCTACCTAAGTGAACTACCTCGCCCTTACGGACGAGGCTTCGTGAGAGTTCATTTGGCATCCCGTTACCGGTAGCCTCACTCTCACGGGCCGGTTCACGCGGCCACTACCAGCTATCCTCCCAACGGAGGAATCGCCGGCTACCTCTTAAATCACTGAACCAGTCGTTACTATTGGTAAGAGTATTTAAACCTTTCGGCCTTTTATCCCTTTCCGAAAGAGGTCTTCCCGCCCGATTATAAACATACTTTGAAACAGAGGCCCTCATATCACTATTGAAACAAAAATACAGGGAGGAGAAAAGTTCAATGAGTTTCACTTTTTATAAGCCACATAAATATCTGCTTCTATGATTTTCATATTTTTTGTGACATAATGATGCACAAAATATAAGTTCCCCTGCGCATCCAGCACCGGCTCCCCAGCAAAGTTAGAAACTATTTCCTCTGGCTCCCTCCATCCGTCTTTTGTTTTCAAAGATCTAAATATTGCAGGGCCGGGATATCCAAGCCGACTTTGCCCGGTGAACCATAATTCATTGCCCTCTGGAGTTATGAAAGGCTGATCCTCATTAAGTTCGCTGTTTATATTTGGGACCTTTCTCGGATTCACCCATAACCCGTTTACATAATCCATCATGCATATGTCCCCACCACATCCCTGACCTCCTCCCTGTTTTTTAAGGTGGGGAGGTTTGAGGAGCTTCATTAAAGCCCATTTTGATTGGGCTTTTCAACCCCTCCGGGAGGGTCTTCCCTAAATGATAAATATCTTTGTTGTTATTCTTAATACATGGAGAGAAAACTCAAAGTTGCCTTGCTCCTCTCACTACTGTCACCTTTCTTCGGTGAAGTAATGAGTGGATCAACTCCCCCTCTGGAAATCATAAACCCCTTCAGTCTCCTCTTTTTATGGGCCTTTTATGGAGGGGGTGTTCTTTTAATTAGAGAAGCATGGATACGATGGGACAGAGGTTATCTCCGACTTATGCTCCTTGGAATTGCATATGGCATCATAGAAGAAGGCTTGGCTGTTAAATCCTTTTTTGACCCAAACTGGATGGATTTAGGAGTTTTGGCAACCTATGGTAGAATCTTCGAGACAAATATGGTATGGGCAGTTTGGCTCTCCATTTTTCACGCAGTCTTCAGTATTTCCATCCCAATTCTCTTAATTGAGATTTTTTATCCAGACTTTAAAGAAAAATCATTATTAGCAAAAAGAGGATTGAAAATAACGTTTGTAGCTTTTGTATCTGCTTTGATAATAACGTTTTTCCTGTTGAACCCCTATTCACCCCCATTGATTCAGTATTTCCTAACTTTTCTGCTTGCTCTTTTTTTGATTTTCGAGGTAAAAAGAATAAGAAAAAACCTATCCATAGAGTGGGAGTTTGTCCAAAGACACCCAATGTTATATGGAACATTCTTTACTATTTCCCTTTTTATTCTCTATTTGATCATACCAAATACAAAAATTCCTTTTGTAATTCCATTGCTTTTAGGCCCTGTAATCACTGTCCATTTATACGGCCAAATGAGGAATTTAAACACAAAACAACTACTTGCGCTTGTGCTGGGGCTCTTAGGCCCATTTCTTCTTTTTTATGATATAGTACTAGAACTTAATGGAATTTTTGGTATGTCCATTGTTGGTATCGGAACATTCTTAATTTTGCTCAAAAAATACCTAGAGTTGAAATAGGGGGTTAAAAGAGGATAAGAGGAACAAGTTCTCACTCCAATTCAGAAGCTTCATAAAGTGCTATTTCCTCACTTTCATCAATGAATTTTGCCTCGTACGTTTTAGTTTCCCCATTAGTTGTGACTTCCATAATAACCCTCTTGGGGGAAAGTTTCTCCCCAGTGGTGACTTCCTTAGTTTCTATGGCCTGAGTAAAGAAATCTCCTTTTCTTTCAAATTTAAAAACAAGCGTGTCTTCTCGCATCTCATAACCCTTATAAATAGCCCCTCCCATTCGAAAGGTAGCTTTAAGTTTTATTATTCTTTCTTTATTTTCCCTAGAAGAATTCTGGAAATACACTAAACCTGCAACTGCAATGAAAATTAAAATTAAAATAACAATTGGCTTTCTCATAATGTTCACCAATTTAGGATTCGTTTAAAAATATAAAAGCTTGGCGAAAGGTTCAAACTCGTTTGAAGTTAAACTTTGAGTAGCTTTTTTAGTCTTTCTTCCACTTCCTCTTTTCTCCTCACTAAGTTTTGCCTGTCAACTTCTCCACCTTTCTTTAGATAAACTAACGTTGGAACATTCAATATCTCAAAAGTCTGGGCCACCCTAGGATATTTCTCTATATCAACTTCCCAAAATTCTACTTCCTTGTACTTCTCACTAAGTTCATGCATAAATGGTTCAATCATCTTGCATGGAGGGCAGCCGGGAGAAGAAAACCAAAGGAGGGTATATTTAGCCCTCTTGATCACTTCAAAATCTCCATCAAATTCTTTAATCATTCTTAACCACCTCAAATCCTAGTCCTCTTTAATAAGAGGGAGTTACTCACAACGCTCACACTACTTAATGACATTGCACCTGCAGCCCACTCTGGCTGGAACTGGATTCCAAGTAAGATATAACCCAGTCCTGCAGCTATTGGGATTAGGACTAAGTTGTATATCATTGCCCAGAAGAAATTCTGCTTGATCTTTGAAAGGGTCTTTTGACTAAGCTTTATTGCCTTGACAACATCCCTTATGTCATTTTTCATAAGGACTATCTCACCACTTTCCATTGCTATATCGGTTCCTGAGCTTACTGCTATGCCTATGTCTGCTTGAGCAAGTGCTGGGGCATCATTAATACCATCTCCAACAAAAATGACCACTTCTCCCTTTTCTTGGAGCTTCTTGACCTCGTTGGCTTTGTCTTGCGGAAGGACCTCGGCAAGGATGTAGTCTATGTTGAGTTGCTTTGCTATTGCATTTGCAGTCCTCTTATTGTCCCCAGTAATCATGCCTACTTTCTTGCCCATTTTGTGCAGTTCCTCAATAGCTTCCTTTGCATGCTCCTTTATTGTGTCTGCAATTCCAATGATGCCGACTATCTCATCGTCTATAGCTATTATTATGGCAGTTTTCGCTTCATCTTCGAGCTTGTGGAGCGTCTTTTCAATGCGCTCTATTGAGTATCCGTTCTCTCTGAAGAGCTTTCTGTTTCCAGCTAAGACTTCTCTTCCATGCACCTTAGCCTTAACACCTTTTCCAGTAATTGCCTCAAACTGTTCAGGCTCTTCCAACTCCAAGCCAAGCTCTTGGGCTTTTCTAACGATTGCTTCTCCCAAGGGATGCTCTGAGCGCTTTTCGGCAGATGCCACCAATTCTAAAAGCTCCTTCTCGTCTATGCCAAAAGTCACTATATCCGTAACCTCTGGCTTTCCTTTAGTTAGGGTTCCTGTCTTGTCAAAGAGCACTACTGTGGCCTTTCTCGCTATCTCCAAGACCTCACCGTTCTTAATTAAAATTCCCATCTCAGCCCCTTTGCCCATTCCAACTGTTAGGGCCGTTGGAGTTGCCAGTCCAAAGGCACATGGGCATGCTATCACTAAGACGCTGATCAGCGTAGTGAATGCAAAGATAAGAGGTTGCTTTGCTATGAATCCCCAATATGCAAAGGAAATTAAGCCTATTGTCAATACTACAGGAATAAAGTAAGTCACTATCCTATCAGCTATCCTTTGTATTGGTGGTCTAGTGTTCTGAGCTTCCTCAACGAGTTTAATTATTTGAGCTAAAACCGTGTCTCCTCCAACTCTTTTTGCCTCAATCTTTAAGACAGAGTTTCTGTTTATAGTTCCACCAATAACTTCATCATCTTTCTTCTTCAAATTTGGAATCGGTTCTCCTGTAATCATAGATTCATCAACATAGCTTTCCCCTTCAAGGACTATACCATCGACCGGTATTTTCTCCCCAGGTTTAACAATCACAATGTCTCCAACTTTAACTTGACTTACAGGTATCTCAATTTCCTTTCCATCCCTGATTACAGTTGCTTTCTTGGCCTGCAGACCCATGAGCTTCTTAATTGCCTCGCTAGTTCTGCCTTTTGCTACGTGTTCCAAATACCTACCCAAAAGCAAGAATGCTAATAAGAGCACACTAGCTTCATAGAAGTTGTATTCTCTGGGCAAAATACCAAGTGTTGCAAGCACACTAGCAATGTACGCTGAGCCTACACCCATTGAGTACATCACATCCATGTTGAGCGTCTTATGTCTTAAAGACCTAACTGCTTTTAGGAACATTTCTTTTCCTGAGTATGCTATGACTGGCGTTGCTAAGGCAAACTGTATCCAAAGCATGTAAGGAATCTCAAAGTCAAAGCCCAAAAGCCATCTATAAGTCATTAGAGTTATAATTCCGCCGAATGTCCAAGCGACAATAAGCTTTTTCTTCATATCTTTTAGATGTCTATCTCTTGCTTCTTTTTCAATATCCACACTCTCTTCCCCTTCAACACCCAAGAATTGATAACCAAACTCTTCTATGGTCTTTTGAATATCTTCCATATCCACTAATGTTGGATCATAACTGACAGTTGCCTTCTCAGTGGCAAGGTTTACTTTAACATCCAGTACTCCTGGCAACTCCTTTAGAGCAACTTCTATCGTTTTTACACATGAGGCGCAGGTCATGCCGCCGATTTTAATTACTGCATCTCTCTTTTCTCTTACGACACCATAGCCAACACTCTCTATTGCTCTAATGATTTGAGTTATATTAACCATAGATTCGTCGAATTTAACATACGCACTTTCTGTCGCTAAGTTTACTTTAACATCCTTTATACCCTCTAATTCTCTAAGCGCTACCTCTATAGTTTTAGCACAGGAAGCACAACTCATTCCGGTAATTTTAATATTCACGTCCATGAGATTCACCTCTGTTATATAGTCTATTAGAAGAATTATTGAAGTTATTTCTTAACAAAATGTAAAATAACATAGGAAAATTTTTATAGTTTGATAACCATGATAAATGTGAATACCTGCAGGAGGGTCTAAATGGTAAAGCTTGATGAAATTGACTTAAAACTCATATATCTACTGAGAGACAACTCAAGGCTTAGCATCTCTGAATTAGCAGAGATTTTAGGAGTAAGTAGGCCCACTGTAAGAGCAAGAATAGAAAAATTAGAAAAAGAGGGAATAATCAGAGGGTATACAATAAAAATTTCTCCAGAACTTGAGAGAGCGGAGAATATAGTAATAATGATCATCAAAACCGAAACTCCTGAAAAACTTGAAGAATTTGATGAGATTATCGAGATTAATAAGTTTACAAGCAAAAAGTATATTATAAAGATTGCAGTAGAAAACATGGAGCAGCTTAGGCAAGTTGTTGAGAAGGCCGGGTTTGAAGTAATTGAGATAATGCCAGTACTAGAGATGAGAGAACGAGAGAGACCAATAAAGATAAGAGTCCCATTTAAATGTGATTATTGTGGAAAGGACATTGTCGAGGAACCTATAGTATATAAGTATCGCAATAAAGTGTACTTCTTCTGCTGCGAAACTTGTTTTAGAGAGTTTAAAAAAGCAAGAGAGAATTTAGAGAAGGTTAGACTATCCAAGGAACAAAAGATAAAGAATACTCACAGTAACCAAAATCACACCCATGGCTAGATCCCCTCTTCCGCTCATCTTTGAGAGTTTGTCGACTGCTACTCCAAGTTTTGTATACTTATTGCCGTAATGGAACCCTAGGGTGACCAAGACCAGAGGAAAGACTGATATCCCAACAAATATAGCCAAAAGAGCTGCTCTAACACCTAATGAAAATCCATCCGAAAGGAGAGAAGTCACTAAGAGGTATGAAGGAAGAATACATGAAAGCGAGAAGAAAGACATGAGACCTCCTACTAAAAAAGCGCTAGACGGTGAAGTCGCTTTTTCTAGTATCCTATTACTTTTTTCTCTCAAAGGATTGTTAGGAGAGATTTTCACATAGCCAAGTGAAGAAAGTATTTTATAAATTCCTACTATAATCCCAAAAGCTACTACAAAATACCTTAAAAACAGGAATTTTCCGTGAAGATTCATCAAAGCAGAGGCTATTATGGTATAACCTAGAAAAGCGCCTGCAGTAAAGGAAAGGCCCACTTTAAGTATTTTATTTTCATCCAGTAGAGCTATCATTGATAAGAGAAATACTATCATCAAGAAAACAGAAGGCCTAAATGCATTTAGAATCCCAAGTGCTATTACTGAAAAGGTTGTTAGGCTAGTAAACTCATTAACACTTTCTGCTAGAGCACCTTTTCCCACACCCAATATACCAAACAATATTAAAATAGCCCTATTTTTCATTTTTCCACACTCCTTAAAGAGTAATTTTAGATTAGTGGGCAATTTAGTGCTCCATTGAGGGTTTACCTACACGTATGAGCCTCAGTGTTGAATCCCCTTCTATAGATATATTAACCTTATCCCCTCTTGAGAGGCATGGCACATCAATAGGGTGGGTGTAACGTACTTTCAGAATTTCTCCCCCAATATCAATTATCGCAGTGCATGTAAGAGTCGTATACTCTTTATCAGGTATACAATCAGTGTCAGCAAGAACTATGGCATTTTGAACCTCGACAGGCCTACCTTCAACAATGTATCCAGAAAAAATATATTGGCCCTTAGAAACCAAGCCGTAGTATGAGATGGACAGAACTAGTACTACTGAAATTAAAATCCCAAAAAGGCCCTTTCTCATGATCTTTCCTCCTAAAAAAGGTTACAAAAATATAAAAATGCTAATCAATTCACTCATCTTCTGAATCTTCCTCTATACCCATAAACCTTTCACAGTATTCATGCATCTCTTTCCAGTCTTCACTCATGTACTCCTCCATCTCTTCTTCCATTTCCTCGTGCATTTCAGCAAAGTTGCCTGTCTCCATGTATTCCTCCATCTCCTCATGTTCATCCATCATGCCATGTCCCATCATTCCACCATGCATAGGACCCATCATTGGTCCAAATTTATTCCAAAAACCGTCCCTTTCATCCTCATCAAATGCTCCTGAATGAGCTAAACCATAAGGAAGTGCTATGAGCGCTCCAATTATAAACCCGATTAATATTGACTTCCATTCCATTTCTACATCACCTTTTTTATATCCTCACACTCAGATAAGATGGCGATGGATAATAGGCTTATTATTTGCATTATGAGAATTAACCATAGTAAAGTTTACCAAATCGAAGGAATAAACTTAATTGAAAGTTTTCATAACTCTAAACTGTGAAGAAAATGGATACTCCAGCAAAAAAATATGATCGGTTTTCAAAAATTTACGATCTTTTTGAAAGTCCTATGGAAATGAGAGCATTTTCAAAGTATAGAAAGAAAGCTTTAAGCTTAGCTAAAGGCAAAGTTCTTGAGATCGGTATTGGAACTGGAAAAAATCTTCCATATTATCCAGAAGGTGTTGAAGTAATAGGTATAGATTTCAGTCGAGGAATGCTTGAAAAAGCTGAAAAAAGAAAGAAAGAACTTGGATTAGATAATGTTAAGTTGCTCTACATGGACGCTCAAAATATGGAGTTCGATGACAATATCTTTGATACTGTTGTAAGCACCTTTGTTTTTTGTACAGTTCCTGACCCAATTAAAGGACTGAAAGAAGCATATAGGGTCCTGAAACCCGGAGGAACTGCCATATTTTTGGAACATATGAAAAGCAACTCGAGATTTTTAAATATCCCCCTCTATCTCATGGAACCTTTCATCAAAACACTTCTCGGCACTTCGATGCTCAGGGAAACTCAAAAAAATATTGAAAAAGCAGGTTTTAAGGTAGAAAAGGTCGAGAATTTATTCTTTGACATCGTGAGGCTCATAATTGCCACAAAACCTACAGAGAAATAATCAAGGTAGCATCCTTATATACCATTTTATAATTTGTCTTCAGGATGAATAACATTTCTCCATTCTACATTTATGTCCAAAACCTTTTATTCCAAACCTTTTGTTAAATCTAGCCGAAATATTTTCAATTTTTCAAAAAGCGGCTTTGCCACAACCGAAAGATATATATGCATTTTTATTCATTAATGGGTAGGTGAGGGTTAAGATGGTAGAAAATTACACAAAATTGAGTATTTATGATGACATCGTACAGACTATCGGAGAGACCCCCTTAGTCAGGCTTAAAAAGATAGAGAAGTACTTCAACGTCAAGAATGAGCTATATGCCAAAGTAGAGTTTTTCAACCCCGGAGGAAGTATAAAAGACAGAATAGGTAAATACATGATTGAAGGCGCTAAAAAAGAAGGAAAAATAGTTGAAGGCGGGGTTATAATAGAGCCTACTTCAGGGAATACTGGCTTGGGTTTAGCACTGGTGGCGGCAGATGAAGGATACTTAACAGTTTTCACGATGCCAGATAAAATGAGTCTTGAAAAGGAGTTTCTTCTCAAAGCCCTAGGAGCTTTCGTGATCAGAACACCTACTGCTGTTGCCCCAGGTGATCCAAACTCTTACTACAAGGTAGCTGAGGCTGTAAGAAACCTCATCTGGAAGAAAAAAAGGCCAGTAACTCGAGAAGAACTTAAAGAGATAGTGGAATACGTACAAAAGCTTGTAAAAGAGGAGAAGATTGATGAACTTAGGGAAATTCTAGATGAGAGAATTGAAGAAACACCTTACGCTTACATTCCAAACCAGTACTTCAACAAATACAACCCTCTGGCACACTATGAAACCACAGCAAGAGAGATTTGGAAACAAACAAAAGGGAGCATAAACTATCTATTCGCTGGCATCGGTACCGGTGGAACAATCACTGGCATTGGACGCTACATAAAAGAAAAGAGAAGGGACGTGAAGATAATAGGCGTTGATCCTGTCGGTTCAATATACAATCTCGTAAAGAAGGGAATGAGCTTAGAAGAGGCTGTGAAAAAAGCCCATCCATATTTGGTAGAAGGAATTGGAGAAGACATTCTCCCAGAAACCGTTGATTTGAGCCTAGTGGATGATATAGTTGTCGTCAATGATCAGGAAGCCTTTGCAATGACGCGCTTCTTGGCGAGGAAAGAAGGTATCTTAGTTGGCGGCTCTTCAGGAGCTGCTTTATATGGGACAATAAAATATCTGAAAGAAAATGGAGTAAAAGGAAAAAAGGTCGTTATAATATTCCCAGACACTGGAAGGAACTATTTAACAAAGATATTCAATGATAAATGGCTTCTTGAGAACGGTTTTGAGATTGATGACGAAAAAGTTCTGGAGGGATTGAGATGAGATTTTCAACTAAAGCTATTCATGTTGGTGAAGATCCAAAGGAGATGCAGCATGGAGATGTGGTTTCCCCAATTCACCTCTCAACCACTTTCGCAAAGAAAAGTGTGAGAGAAGTTGAGGAAGGCTATGTTTACTCAAGAAGCGGCAACCCCACAAGGGATAACCTTGAGAAAAAATTAGCAGCACTTGAAAACGCTAAGTATGGGTTGGCTTTTTCCTCAGGGTTAGCTGCTGAATCCACAATACTCTTAGCATTACTAAAGAAAGGAGACCATGTTGTAGCTTTCGACGATCTCTACGGTGGCACTAAGAGACTGTTTAACCAAGTTATGGAGCGCTTTGGGATTGAGTTTACCTACGTTGATGCAAGAGAACCTGAGAATGTTAGAAGTGCAATAAGAGAGAACACAAAGATGATTTGGCTCGAAACTCCCACAAATCCCCTCTTAAAGCTCGCTGACATCAAGGCAATATCTGAGATTGCTCATGAGAGAGATTTACTCGTGGTTGTGGACAACACATTTGCGAGTCCCTACTTCCAAAATCCCCTTGACTTAGGTGCTGACATAGTTCTCCACAGCGTCACTAAATACCTAGGAGGGCACTCCGATGTTGTTGGAGGAGCCGTGATGGTAAATGGTGATGAGATTTATGAAAAGTTGAAGTTCCATCAAAACGCAGTCGGTGCAATTTTGTCACCCTTTGACTCCTGGCTCGTTATGAGAGGCATTAAAACGCTTGCTGTTAGGATGGAGAGGCACGAGAAAAACGCCATGAGGATTGCGAAGTATTTGGAAGAGCACCCATTGGTTGAGAGGGTTTACTATCCAGGCTTGCCTTCACATCCACAGCACGAGCTCGCGAAGAGGCAAATGCGCGGCTTTGGAGGAATGCTCTCATTCGAGCTTAAAGAAGGATTGAAGGAAGCAATAAAGTTCGTAGAGAGCTTGGAGATTTTTGCATTGGCTGAAAGCTTGGGAGGAGTGGAATCACTAATCGAGCTTCCAGCTTTGATGACCCATGCCTCTCTTCCAAAGGAGGAAAGAGAGAAAGTTGGTATAAAAGACTCCCTTATCAGAGTTTCAGTTGGAATAGAGGACATTGAGGATCTCATTGAAGACCTGGAGAGGGGCTTTGGGACGGTGAGAAAATGATACCAAGCATCAGTGAGGTTAAAGGATTCTTGAAAAAGCTCGGTTTTGACGAGAAGTCAGCAAAAGAGCTCGTTGAGCAGATAGAATATTTCGAGATCGAAGCGCCGGAGAGAGACGACATAGTGCGAGAGTATCTCAGAGACGAGTGCATAGAAACGATAGTTAACGACATCGTTAAAGAAATTCTGAAGCTAAACAAGGGGAAAATTAAGCTTCTTGACGTCGCAGCTGGTTCAGGGTTCTTCACGGAGAGAGTCAAGAGGAAGCTTGAGGAAAAGGACGTAAAAGTCGAGGTCTACGGCTTCGACATAACACCAAGCATGCTGAAAAGGCTTAATGAAAAAGGCATAACCCCCATTTGGGGAGTTGCCGAGAAAATTAAGGAGTCGATTGAGATTGCCAACGAGCACTACAGCATAAATGCTCCAAAAGAATTCGACATCGTGCTCTCCACTCTGGCGTTCCACCACTTCCTCAATCCTAACGGAGTACTAGAAAGTATGAAGAGCGTTTTAAAAGAAAGCGGTAGGGTGATAATAGTTGATGTCCTCAAACATGAGCATGAGGAGCTCAAAGAAACTTTAAAAGACACCCACCTTGGGTTTTCATTAGAGGAGATAAAAGAGATGGGTTCAAAGATATTCAAGGAAGTGAAAGCCAGCTATATGGATGTCTATTGTGAGGTCGGCGACGCAATAGTTGGATTATACAAAGCAGTGTTTGCTTAACTGCGGAGCTTTCTTTTTTCTGCCACTTCTTTTAGCTTTAAGTGAGCTTTTAAAAGCCTTTTTTTGATGATGCGCTCTGCCATGAGGAGGTTCAAGATTTTTCCCAGAAAACCATAGCGAAGGGAGTAATATACGCTCTCAATACTTAGGGTCATATTATCCACAGGGATGAAATAGTGTTCATACCTCAATTTCTTTAAAAATGTCTCCTCTTCCATCATCTCCCCGGAATAGAAAGAGTTTTCCTTGAAGTCTACAATCTGATATTTTGTCCATTTTTCTGCTCCTTTTTCGCGGGTGTGATAGATTAGGTTTTTCCTCAATTTTCCCTCATCCCCCGATTTAAACTCATATTCCGGCCAGAACAGCGCGTGATTGTTGATGTTGGACACGAGGGAAAAAACCTCCTCAACCCTTGCATCAATAAGCACTGCTATCCTGACACAATGAGAAAAACCTCGGGGTGCTTTACACTCTAAAAACTCAACCTGTGTATTTTTAAGGCTCTTAACAATTGTGTGAATCTCCTGCTCGTCGTATCTTTTAGAATTCATTTCCCACCGCCTTCATTTATCAAGCAGATTCATCTATATTCTGACAAAATTAGAGGGATAACTTAAAAAATATAAAAATATGCAAACAAATGGGATGAACTAACTTTCTAGGAGCTTCCTCTTTCTTCTCTCGTATTCTTCGTCGTCTATTTCTCCTCTTGCATATTTCTCGTCAAGTATTTCAAGTGCTCGATTTTTTGATGTCTTTGTAGCTCCACTTGAGCTCTGCTCGATTATCCACTTAATGAACCATACTACTGCCACTATTATTGCAACCCAGAATAAGAGCATGAATATTGCCCCGACGATCCCAAAGTAACCAAATCCCATCATGTCGTGCCACCCCCATTCAAATTCTCCCATGTGAACGAGATAATTTCCAAAATTTTCAAACATCATTTTTGCTCGCCTCACTCATTACTTATCTATAAAGAGTTATATCTCTTATTTTTACCAAAGTGCAAAAATAACAACCTACAATTTCACAAAAAATAAAGTAATATAAGTTTTTTACTTTCAGTCTAGAATCCCTTCCCTCTCTCCTACCTCTTTTTAACCCCACTATCTTCAATGTATTATGAACATCAACCCCTCAGGCCTTTCTCCCAGTAAGAAAGATTTCAAGAATTTCCTTTTTCAGATCTCTGATATCAAAATATTCCCCTGCCATTAGATAATGGATGGTCAAACCATCCAAAAGAGCCCCAAAAAGTATTGCCCTTACCCTTGGATTTAAGACTCCAAGTTCCTCAAAAATACTATCGAAGAGCTCTAAATACTCCTCATAAAATCCCTTCCACTGTTCCAACTCGTTTCCATGTTTGATACTCTCTTCATAAACCTCTAAGAAAAAACGCGAAAGTTTTGGGTTATTCAAAATAAACTCAAATGAATAATCAACCAGCGCTTTAAACTTATCTTCCGGCGACTTTGCACTTAGAATTTTAGGAAATATTGTCTTAGCCCACTGGTCAAATCCATAAAACAACGCTTCTTTAGCAAGCTCATATTTTGAGGAAAAGTGATAGAAAAGCCCTCCTTTTGAGAGTCCAACTTTTTTCGCAATTTCCTCCATTGAAACATTATCATAAGCTCTCTCGCTAAAAAGTTCAAGAGCAACCTCTAAAATCCTCTCTTTAGTTTCTTTCCTCCTCATTTTTCAACAACCCCCCCATAATCTCCACAACTTCAATCACCCCTGTGCCAAAATAACCTCAAGAGAAGTGGTAAAGTTAGTACTGCCCCCACAAAACTGTATATTAATCCAAAGAGCGTTGTAATGGCGAATTGGGTAATTACTGGTATGGGTATAAGAATAAAAACTCCAAAGGCAACGAGAGTCGTTAGAGCAGAGTACAGCACCTCTTTTCCTGTGCTAGATAGAGAAATTGCATAACACTCCTCCAGAGTTTTACCTTCTTTTCTTTCAAGTGCCCAGCGATTTGCTATGTGAATTGGATAATCTATTCCTATACCAACTATTATTGCTCCAACCATTGCAGTCATCATATTTAGTGGAATTCCCAAGAACTTCATCGTCATAAAGAGCCATCCAATGGTTATGAATGGGGGGAGAGCCGTTAGGAATCCTAAAAATAGGGAACGGTGGAAAAGACCAAACGCTATTGGGAGCACTATGAAAGCAAATGCTAAGCATAAGAAAATAGAGTTTGCCATTGAATCCCTAATGTCATCCAGCCCTCTGGCCCAGATTATTGGCATCCCCGTAAAGCTTACATTCGCGTTAATGGCCTTAAAGTCTTCTTTAAGCTCTTCCAAAAGCTTTTTGCCATGGTAACCAAGCTTTGTCCTTGTTGCAACCCTTATTATTAAGCCATCAAAGTTTCCATTTTCATCCTTGTGGAGATAATACTTCCCCATTGGAGTCTCATAGAGAGCGCTTAAGAAAGCTTTTAGCTCTGCAGGGGTTACATCACCATCGATTTTACCATCCCTATTTTTATCCACTAAGATGTAAGCGCCCGCAACTCTTTGATCTTCCATTGTGAAGAATGGAACCAGGCTTAAAATCCATTCCACACGAGCTTTTCCATCATAGACAACAACATATTTGTCATCGTTCATATTTTCAACAGCTTTTTCAAGTTCTTCCCAGAATTTTGGGTCCGTTAACTTGCCGTCAACCCGTATGAAAACAGTCTCCGTGCCAACATCGAATTCTTCATTTAAGATATCATGAGCTTTGGTTATGTCTAAATCTGTAGCTAACTCCCCTGTGGGATCATACGAAGCTTTCATTCCAAAACCCAAAACCCAGCCAGGTAGAGCTACACCAAAAATTATGATAAGAAAGATAACCACTATCGAAGGCTTCTTAATGAGCCAGAGAAGCCTTTTGATTACACCATTTTTAACAAGTTCTCTTTTTTTAGAGGTTTTAAACTGCCTTTTGGCTTTTCTTAAGTCCAGCAACTCCCTCATAGCAGGGACAAATGTTAAGTTTAGCACAAAAATCGCCAGAATTGAAAAAGCCGAAAGAAATCCAAAATGCCTCATGCTTGGAATTTTAGAAATTCCATTCGATGAAAAGCCTACAACAGTTGTAACCATCGCCAAAAGAAGAGCAATTCCAACTGTGGAGAGCACTAAATAAGCGGACTTCTTAGGGTCAGAAGTTTCCTTAAGCTTCTCCCTGTAGTTCATGAGCACGTGAAAAGAGAAGTCTATGCCCAAACCAAGAATTAATATGGGCACCATGCCAGCCATTACGTCAATTTTCCATCCCAAAAGCCCAGCTAGACCAAAAGTCCAAAGCATCGCTAAAAAGAGTGTTGTTAGCGAGATTGCAACATCGCTTAAGCCCTTAAAGTTAAGTATCATCAAGGCTAGGATTAAAATCAACGCAATTAAAAATGCAGGAATTAAACGCTCCTCCGTTTTTACATAGTAGTAGTTCAAGAGCTTGAAACCGTAGGTTAGAGTTTTTGCATCAACGCTTTTGGCTGTGCTCTCAATTCTAAGCTCGGTCTTCTCAAGCTCACCATTCGAGAGGGCGGCATCTAAAGATATGTAAATCACCATCTTATTACTTTTCATAACATCTCCATCAAAGGTCTTCGGCAGAAAAACGAGAACATAATCTTTCATAACTTGAGGAACGTTTGGGTCCTCCAGAAAAGCGTTAAAAGTTCTGATTATCTCGTCTTTTGATACAAAAGAGCGTATTTCTTCCAAAACCTGTTCTTTGGAAGGATTAAAGTTTCCTTTCAGTGAAAGCTGATAGACAGCCAAAAATTCAGGAAGAGACGTTATACTCTCATCTTTGGGCTCCATTAAAGCAGAGTTAATGATGGCATCTTTCCAGATTTTCTCTGTGATATCTGCTGTTTTCCTAAAATATTCCGGCGTTAAGACATCTTCCCCCCGAATAAGTATTATCACCGGTTCCTGATTTCCAAAATCATTTTGTATATCTTCCATTATTCCCACTTCAGGGTAATTAGGAAACAGACTCTCTAAACTAGTCTCCTCTTGTAGATTAGCAGTGAAAGAAGTAAAGATAAGTGTAATGACCAAAACCAGTGCTATAGCACTTTTTGGATGAAAAGCAATCCATTTAACTATTTTTTGCATTTTCAATCCCCTCTTACCTACCGACCAGTCGGTCATTATACTATTTAAACTTAACCCCTTAGAAAACAAAACAATGATAAAAATAGAGAAAATCCAATGTGACTACATTAGACTTTCAAAAACCTCGCATTTATTGCCACTATAACTGTGCTTAAGCTCATTAACAAAGCACCAACTGCTGGACTTAATAGTATTCCATAGCTGTAAAGTGTCCCCGCTGCCAAAGGGATTGCAAACGTATTATATCCGGTAGCCCATGCCAAGTTCTGCACCATCTTCCCATAGGTTGCCCTTGCAAGATGTATCGCTGTTATGACATCTCTGGGATCGTTTTTAACTAAAATTATATCTGCACTTTCTATTGCCACGTCAGTTCCAGCTCCAATAGCAATCCCTACATCAGCTTGAATCAAAGCTGGAGCATCGTTTATTCCGTCTCCTACCATTGCAACAATTAAACCTTCTTTTTGGAGCTCTTGTACTTTTTCAGATTTCTGATGTGGCAGTACCTCAGCAAAGAATCCATCTAAACCAAGTTCCTCCGCCACCCATTTTGCGACTTTAGCATTGTCGCCTGTGAGCATGTATGCTTTAATCCCCATCTCATGGAGCCTCTTCACAGCTTCTCGGGATTCTGGCCTTATTCTATCGGCTAAAGCCAAAGCACCTGCGAGCCTACCATCAATAAGCAAGAATACCACTGTCTTGCCCTGCTCGAGAACTTTGTTAACACGTTCATCATCTTTCCAAAGGCCTTTCTCCTTTAGAAAGCCTGGGCTCACGACGAACACTTCTTTACCATTAATAATCCCCTGAACGCCCTTACCTGGAAGAACTTTGGATTCTTCTATATCATAGAACTCAATGCCAAGCTCTTTAGCTTTTTCTACTATTCCCTGAGCTATTGGGTGAGAGGAATGACTTTCTAAAGTAGCAGCATATTTTATTAGCTCTCCCTCCTCAAATTCATCAAGTGGAATAACGTCAGTTACCTCAAATTTTCCCTCGGTAAGTGTTCCTGTCTTGTCAAATACAACCACTTGAACATCCTTTGCTCTTTCAAAGGCCTCTCTGTTCCTAATAAGTATTCCCTTCTTCGCTGAAATTGATGTGGAGACCGAAACCACTAAAGGAACTGCCAGTCCAAGCGCATGCGGACAGGTTATAACCATGACGGTGACCATTCTTTCAAGAGCAAAAACAAATGGCATTCCTAAGTAAAGCCAACTACCAAGAGTTATGCTCCCTGCAGTTATCGCTATAAGAGTAAGCCAAAAAGCTGCTCTATTTGCTAAGTCTTGAGTCCTGGATCTCGTCTCTTGGGCCTGTCTTACAAGTTCAACCACCTGCATTAGATATGTATCCTTTCCAGTTTTCTCTATCCTAACTTTTATAGCACCTTCAAGATTTATTGAACCACCTATTACACCGTCTCCTACCTTCTTATAAACTGGCTTTGACTCACCTGTGAGCATTGCCTCGTTTACACTTGTTTCTCCATCTATTATAATACCATCTGAAGGTATTTTCTCTCCAGGCTTAACAAGAACAATATCTCCCTTTTTCAATTCACTTACTGGGACATCTTTAACTCCTTCAGGAGTTATTAAGTGGGCTTCAGTTGGCATTAACTTTATTAGCTCCTCTAATGCTCTCGATGCACCAAGAACAGAACGCATCTCTATGTAGTGGCCCAGAAGCATGATGTCAATAAGTGTTGCAAGCTCCCAGTAAAAAGTTTTCCCCGGAAGTCCAAAGGTTACAGCAACACTATATGAAAACGCTACTGTAATTGCTAGGGCTATGAGAGTCATCATTCCAGGTAATTTTTTCTTGAGCTCATCTATCATGCCGTTAAGGAATGGCCAACCTCCGTAGAAGTACACTATTGCCGAAAGTGTAAAGAGGACATAATGGTCTCCCTTAAATGTGAATGTAAATCCCAAAAACTTCTGAATTAACGGAGAGAGAAGTAATATGGGAATTGTGAGTATTGCAGAAACTATAAACCTCCTCTTGAAATCTTCCATCATCATTTTGTGATGTTCTGCATGTGAATGTTTGTGCTCTCCATGTTCATGTTTACGCATCTCGTGCTCCTCGTGAGCATGCATTTCATGCCCTCCATGTTCTACTTCTTCATGCGTGCTCTCATGTTCCATCTGCATATGGTCTTTTTCATGTCTCTCATGGTTCATTTCTACATGATTTTCCATATTTCCGTGTTTCTCATCAATTTTTTTCTCTTTCATATTGACCACCATATATTTCATATATACTTTAGATCCTTAATAACACTTTTTAATTAATAACAGTAAAAAATTAAACTTTGTCAACAACATTTTTCAAAATTCTTTCAACTTGCTCTGACACTTTTAGTAACTCTTCATTTCCTGTGATTTCTATAGCTTTAGTCGGCAACATTGCACTCACATATGTTTTCTTGTCTTTGACATACACCAGTATGTTACATGGGAGAAATGCACCGCTATTGATATCAATACTTATGAGTTGACTTGAGTAGTTTGGATTGCATGCCCCTAGGATGATATACGGCTCTATTTCAAGGCCCATTTTTTCTTTAAACAACTTATCCACACGTATCTCACTGAGCACGCCGAAACTTTCTTTTTTAAGTTCCTCTTTAACTCTCTCTACAGCATCCTCAAAATTTAACTCCACTTCTTTCACATAAGTGTATTCACTTTCCAAGTTTTCCACCACAGACATTCCACGAACATGCTTTATTTTCTTTTCATGACCTTTGCATTCATCCTTCATTTTTGTATCACCTTTTTTTATTTTCAATATCCTTATCAATTCGAAAGGTTAATAGGATTATCATTATCAGAAACAAAATTTCCATTAGGCAAATTTTACAAAATGAAAAGTCAAATCTGCAAGGCCTTATAAATAGCTTTCAGAAAGATGAAAATGCCCACACTAGAGGTTGTGAGGGCAACAAGAACGTTCACCTCAAGCCAAACTTCCCTAAGAAATGCATACACTATTACTGCCGAGAGGGGCATGAAGAGGACCATGACATATCTGCAAGGATTTATCTTAGAGAACTGAAAAAGAATACTCTCTCTTCCACTAAGCTTTTTGAGAGCATAGAATGAGACCCCAAGGAGCGGCAAAAGCACAAGGGGCGAAAATGGAATTGCCACAACCGTTGATAAAGCAAAAAACGCCAAAACCCCACTAAAAATCCATGTTTCTGGTTTGGTCGGCTCAAAGGTTCTAGGGTGAACCAAGTTGAAGACTATATACGATGCCATCAGAGCAATCCCCGTTGAGAATGCATAAACTGCAAATTCAGCTGTGGTTATCGCATAACCATCCTCAAACTTCCAGTAGATTGCCCATACACCCCAAAAAACCCCGATAAGTGCAAAAAAAGCTGCTGCTTTTTTGAACTTCCATTCACTTAAAGCATTCCCAACAAAGTAGAGACCAACAAGGACAGATATCAGCGCATGCCATGCTAAAGGAGTCCATACGAGCTGGAAAGGAAAGGCCTCATAGGCTGTCTGAACGACAACTCCTTCGACGAGCCAACCAAATAGTGCCCCGAGAAGAAAGATCGAATAAATGTCATCCACACAAAAACGTTCAAAAAATAGGAGCACGAAGAACGCCAGAACAGAATAAACAAACCACGTCACCAAAAGGCCCAAAATAGTATCTTCCGGCCTCCAACGCGCCCAGAACATCATTTCAGAGTAGAACATCAGAATGAAACCTAGTGAAAAAACTGCAAGTATTCTCTTGGAAAATTCCCTCATGGGTATCCCCTTAAACATTAGATGATTCACTAATTAAGCTTTTACATTTTCTTTTTTTAAGCCTCTCCCTTCAGGAGGAAGAGAATGCCGGCTTCCAGAAACTTCCTCATAAGTGTGTTTCAGGAACACATCAGTTATATCCTCACAAGCCTCTTGCCCATAAGGTTGAGCTTAAACTTTCTGGTAACTTCAGGCGGTATTGTCCTACCCTCGGGACTCACAAAGTAAAGGGCATCAAAGGGACATTGGACGATACACGCACCACACTGGACACATCTCTCCGCTCGGGGCATCATGGCGACTCGCTCGATTTCATAGCAGTTCCTTGGACACACCTGCACACAGACTCCACAACCCGTGCATTTTTCTTCATCCAGGGCCACCCTCAAAAGACGTTCCTCATGCAGGCCGCTCTTATAGACCGGGGTGCTGCCCATTAAATCTATGCTTACGAGCATAATTATGATGAACGACACAAAACCCCAGCGAAGAAGGAATTCAAAACTTAGATGTCCTGTGAAAAAGCCATACACAATGAGGAGGAAAATAAAGACTCCCTCTAGAATTAGGGGAACTCTACCAAAATCAAAGATAACGGTGTATCTACTCACGCCAATGCCATTCTTTCTTAGATTTAAAAACTTGGAATATAGAGGGAACGAGATAAAAATCATGATGGGCAGCAGCCATGTGAGAGCAAATAGTGGTAGCACAGCACTGCGCCATAAGAAAAATGCCAAAAAAGCCACTATTATGGAAAAAGGAAAAGCCCACATAACCGCCATTTCAATGCGGTGCAGCAGAGGGAACTTAACCTCTCGCATTTCTGGAGGTTTTTTGTAGCCATTCTTAATAAACCCGGGGATGTCTTTTGCATAGACGGGCCCCCATATTATATTCCACCCGGTTTTTTCCTTTACCTTTCTTGCCTCAACGCCTGCCGCGGCAAGCTGAGGAAGCACAACATTTCTGTGCTTTACAAGTTTTTCAATTCCGCTCGTTTTTAAAGCTGATATGACCTCGTGATGAGTAAGATACCCTCCCGCAGCGGAACACCACACATTAATACCTTTGCTGTTGGCTACTAGAAGGTAGCAGTCTATAGCACTCTTTTCAAGAACCCTTTTTACCCGCTCAACCGTTACACAGTAGTTGGCAGTCAGAAAGACAGGTGAATCTTCATCAGGATTTCCTATTTTAATCAAGCCTGTCCTGCAGGGCATTGGAAACCCCCTTAGAAGAGTCCCCACGATGTT
This sequence comes from Thermococcus argininiproducens, assembly GCF_023746595.1. NCBI lineage: Archaea > Methanobacteriati > Methanobacteriota > Thermococci > Thermococcales > Thermococcaceae > Thermococcus > Thermococcus argininiproducens. The sequence goes on from NZ_CP080572.1 coordinate 257,056, forward strand.
TACAATAATATATCTAAGCATATCCTCATCTCCCGGGATTTCTTGCAACTATCTCCACGAAATCTCCCATCCAGCTCCACCTGATTGATTCAATTATAAATCCTTCTTCCTCCACCCTTCTGGGAAGATCCTTTATCGCCCTTGTTGTAGTCTGGGTAAGAAGATAGGTAACCACAACAAGGGGCAATCTGACCAACAGATTAATAATCCTCTTCAGAGGATTCTGGGGCACAGTTTCATCGGCAATCAGCAAAAGTCCCCCGGGCTTCAGTATCCTCTTTATCTCCTTCAGGGCATAGCTTAGCTCATCCTCACCCAGTTCAGAGAAGCACAGCCCCGCCATCACTACATCATAGCTCCCCGTGGATTCAGTATTAAGCTCCGCAACCCCCATCTCGCACAGCTCAACCCTGTGCGTAAGTTTCACCTTCTCCACCTTTTTCTGTGCAATTTCAAGCATTTGAGGGTTGATGTCGATAGCCTTAACCTCTGCACCTTTCATGGCGGCCCGTATCGTGAGTGCTCCCGTCCCGCACCCTAAATCAAGCACCCTCTGGCCTGGTTTTATAAAAGCGGTCAATCGGTCGTATGCTTCATCGAGCTTTCCGAGTGTAAGAATCTGAATGCCCCTATCGTACTTGCTTGGGGCGGATTCAAGAAGTTTCATTAAGATGTATGCACCCATTCACATCTCCTAATGATAATTTACTCCAGACTGCTTTTAAACCTCTCCCATACTCAGCGAACTTTCCTTGGGAATCCAAAATATCTTGGAGTGCTCTTTTTGTATTTCAAGTACTCTTCTCCAAATACACGCTCCAGATAGGGCTCCTCAAGCTTAACATTATACAAGTGAATTCCAATGATAAGTGCTATCGTAAGCAAAAGCGCAAGGAGAGAACGCCCCGCAATTGAGATTCCCAAAAGCGCTAGAAACCATCCGACATACTGCGGATTTCTACTGTATCTGTAGATCCCCGATGTTATTAGCCTTGATGACTCCATGCCAGACATTTTCTTAAATGAGCGGAACTCCAGCATGCCGAGAAGCATTATTGCGACTCCAAGAACTGCCATAGTTATCCCACCCGCCAAAGCAACTGTTTTGTTAATCGGCATCAGCCAGAGTTCCTTTAACGACGCCCAAAGAACCAAGAAAAAGTGGATTGTATCACCCGCCCATATAGCAACTGCAACATTTGTAGCCAGAGTATTTCCTTTCTCATAAGCCTTCTTTATCCCAAACCATGAATACAGGGACAGAAAAATAAATAAAATAACACCAAGCACATAGAGCATCTCCATCACCTCAAAATCCTCATCGCGTTGAAGACTGCTATCAGCGCAACGCCGACATCTGCAAAGACTGCCTCCCACATGGTTGCTTCTCCAAGGATTCCAAGACTTATAAATGCCAGCTTTACCCCAAGGGCGAAGATTATATTCTGCCACACTATCCTCTGTGTCTTCCTTGCAACTTTTATCCCCCTTGGCAACTTTGAAGGCTTGTCATCCATTATAACTATATCAGCTGTCTCTATAGCGGCATCGCTTCCTAAGGCCCCCATTGCAACACCCACATCAGCTCTTGCAAGCACTGGGGCATCGTTTATCCCATCCCCTACAAAAATGATCTTCTCATTAGGTGCCTTCTTTTTCTCAAGCTCTTCAATGACCTTGACTTTATCTTCAGGCAAAAGCTCGGCGTAGAAGTCATCCAGACCAATTTGTCTTGCTATTTCAGCAGCAACATCTTTGTTATCACCTGTGACCATCACAACTTTCTTAACGCCAAGACGTTTGAGCTCTTTCACGGCCTTTGGAGCGTCCTCCTTTATTTCATCTGAAATTACTATGTAACCAGCATACTTGCCATTAATCACAACATGGGCCACAGTACCTTTGACTCTGCATGTGTCATGTTCTATCCCAAACTTGTGCAAAAGCCTGTCATTTCCAACCATCACTTCAACGCTGTCTATCTTTGTCCTGACACCATGTCCTGCTATTTCTTCATACTCCTTTATTTGAGCTTCGTTGATTTCTTTTCCATACGCATCTTTTATCGCCTTTGCAATTGGATGATTCGAGTGAGCCTCAGCTAAAGCAGCGGAATTTAGAATATCTGCTTCACTAAAGCCGTTTCTCGTCTCTATTTTTGTAACTTTAAAGACGCCCTTTGTTAACGTCCCGGTTTTGTCAAAGGCGACAATCGTTGCCCTACCTAGAGCATCAAGGAAGTTTGACCCCTTAACTAGTATTCCTTCTCTAGCTGACTTCCCAATTCCACCAAAGTAGCCGAGGGGTATTGAAAGTACAAGGGCACAAGGACATGATATCACCAAGAGGACTAAAGCTCTGTAAAGCCATTTGGAGAAGGGTTCCCCAAAAGCTAATGGGGGAATTACAGCAACGAGTGTAGCTAACCCCACAACTGCTGGAGTGTAATAATGAGCAAAACGCGTGATAAACTTCTCCGTTTTAGCCTTTCTTGCACTTGCATTCTCAACAAGCTCCAAAATCCTTGAAATAGTTGACTCCCTAAGCTCTTTTGTAACTTTGACTGTCAAAAGACCGCTCAAGTTCACCATTCCCGAGAGAATCTCATCCCCTTCCTTTACTGTCCTTGGCACGCTTTCGCCAGTTAATGCTGAAGTGTCAACATTTGAACTTCCTTCTAAAACAATCCCATCAACAGGAACCCTCTCACCAGGCTTGATAACAATTATATCTCCAACTTTAAGTTCTTCCGGCTTGACTTTAATTAGTTTATCACTAATTTTCAAGTTAGCATACTCAGCTTTCAAAGATAGCAATGCTTTAATTGAGCGCCTTGATCTGTTAACAGCTATATCTTGGAAGAACTCGCCAACGATGTAGAACAGCATAACCCCCACAGCTTCAGGGTATTCACGGATGGCAAACGCTCCCAGTGTGGCTATAGCTATGAGGAAGTTCTCGTCAAAGACGTTTCCATGCACCGAGTTGACAAAAGCGTTTCTCAGCACCTTCCAGCCCACTAAGAGATAGCTTGTAACAAATATTCCAAGCACAAAGGCATTGTCGTAGTTGTAATAGTATCTCAAGAGCATCCCCACTGTGAAGAGCACGAGCGAAGGTATTATGAGATAGAGCATCTTTCTTGGGTCTTCGTCGTGATCGTGGTGATGTCTGTCGTCATGGTTATGGTGATGCTCTTCCTTCTCAATTATCCTAACACTCGGTTCGACCTTTTTCACTATCTCTTTGGCCTTCTCCACGTCGCCCTCAATAACCAGCTCACTCGTTGTGAAGTTCACCAGCGCAAACTCAAAGCCTTCCTTTTTCAGCGCTTCCTCAATTTCGTAGGCACAGTTTGCACAGCCAAGGCCCTCGAGCTTAAGTTTTTTTGGCATTTTCACTCCTCCATGTGCTTCAACGCAACATTCAGAATTTCTCTAACATGTTCATCGTTTAATTTGTAGAAAACATTCTTTCCATCCTTTCTGTAGGTCACCATTTTCCTATCTTTTAAAATCCTGAGCTGATGTGATACCGCAGAGACAGAAAGCCCCGTAATATTTGAGAGGTCACATGTACATAATTCCTCCTCCAAAAGTGCAAAAAGTATTTTCAACCTAGTTGGATTGCCTAAAGCATCAAAAAAATCCGCAACATCCAAAATTAACTCCTCCTCCGGTAGTTTCTTTTTAGCTTCAATTATTTTGTCCAAGTGCTCTTCATACACTTTACATATCTCCGTCATTTTTGTCACCTCTACATTTGAACAATTGTGCAAGTATTTATAAATCTTATCATTGACCTCTCCATGATAGAAGTAGGGGGGCCAAGTTGGAAAAAAGCAAAGAATGCCAACCCGGCTCAAAGTTCACAGAAAGGTTAGGGTATTGTTTGCCCAAAGAAACCTAATGAAACTCTATGAAACCTTTAAATTTCGCCGTTTCCCTAAAATAGTAAGGAAGGAATATATAATACAGGGTGATACAATGAAGATATCAAAGAAAATAATTACTCTTTCAATATTCGCTTTGTTGTTGCTCGGAAGCATAGGACTAGCAAGTAATGTTACCGTATCAAACGAAACAACACCAATTAATGGGAAAACAGAAACAATTGGAAACATTACTATAAACATGACTTTAAACGTAAGCCTGCAAGAGAAGGCATATGGATTGCTCCTCATCATTGAGAGACTCTCAAACTATACTGGAGCTATGATCAGCGTCACAGCCAATATAGACAATGAAATACTTCTAAATTTCAATGAAACAGAATACCTTAAAGAAAGCGCGTGGATGGCATATAACAGCACAGATTATCAACTTGCAATAACCCTAGCAATGGAAGCTATGGAAGGCTACAGGGATATTATTGAAGAGTTAATGCCAGAAAAAAAAGAAATAATTAAGAATGAAACCGAAAAACATGAGGAACTCTTAGTAGAGGCCCAAGAAGAGCTTAGACGAGCCCAAGAATATCTTTCCTATGTTGAAGAGTTCTTGACTGAAGCTTCACAACTTGGAATCGATGTTTCAATCTTTCTTGACCTATACAACCAAACCTCAGAAGCATACAAAAGGGTAGCAATTGATATAAGCAATGGAAATATTACAGTACTGAAACAGGATCTGGAAATTGCCGAAGAGCTTAAAGAAAAGTTAAGTGAAGCAATTGAAGAAGAACTAATTCCACAAATGCTTTCAATGAAAGCCGATGAAATAGCAATAATGTTCATCTCCAAATTAAATGTCCAGCTAAACAGAACTATTGAACTCATGAACTTAATTGAAAACCTAACCATGATCTCCAATGTTACATACCCACCAGGATATGAGAAAGAGATCAAAGAGATCCTAGAGGACTATAAGGAAGAGCTGAGAGAGATCACAGAAGAAGTGAACAGCCTCATAGAAGAAGGAGAATATGAAGAAGCGCTGGAATTGATAAGTGAGCTTAATGAAGAGCTAAGAGACATTATAAAAGAGATCAGAGAAGTCCAGAAAGAATTTTATGAAGAATACGTAGAAGAGTATTGCGAGAAATATAAGGATCACTCCGATGAGGAAAACTATGAGCGGTACTGTGAGAACAGTGAATGGGAAAGTGAGAAGGAAAAACACAAAGAAGACGATGAGGAAGAATATGAGGATGAACACTATGGGAAGTATAACCACACAGAAGAATATGAACAGAACTATGAGGAAGAAAGGGAATATTACGAAGGAAACTATACAGAAAAATGGTATGAGGATGAGAGAAGAGACAAAGACAAAAGCGAAGATCATGAAAAGAATTATACCGAAGAATGGGAAAAAGAAGGCGACATGCTTAATCCCACAGACGATGAGTCCGAAGACTCCTCGGACAACGAGGAAGAGAACTAATAGCGTTTGGAGGGGTTTCAGGTGATCAGGAAACTTGGGATCAGCATACTCTTACTCTTCCTTTTTTTACCCTTAACTTTAGCCCAGTATACAACAGAAACCTTAGAGCTTACCATTTACGAAGATGGTTATGTTAAAGTTGCTCAAATCATTACTCCTGAGGAATACACGGTAATGGTGGATGTTCCCCTAATGGGAAAAAACATCAAGGGTTTAATGGTTAGAAACGAAAATAATGATCCTCTCCTATATAAATTAAATAATTCCCTCCTATCCATATATTTTGAAAATGCCTCCACCATAATGGTGATTTATTATACTCCTGATCTAACATCTAAAAAGGGAGCTCTTTGGAGTGTTAATTTGACATCTGACGTACCGATAACAATAAACTTCCCAGAAAATGCGGTAATAGTAGGATTAAATACAGTTCCACTTAAAATCAACAAAAACAAACTCACGATGCCCCCAGGAAATATCAGCATTTCATATATAATCGAAAGTGATTTCCCATTAACCGCCTCATACTCAGAAATCCCAAATAGTCCATCCCCTCCTTCATCCCAGCAGGGCACACGATGGTACCTCTACACAATACCTCTCTTCGCGATCTTGGTTCTCGGAGGATATTTGCTATTTAAGAAACGGTCTCCCAAAAGTGCCAAAAAAATTGTGCCTCTTCCATTAACTAGAGAAGAATTCCAAAAGAAAATTGAAGAGATGGATCTCTCAAGAGACGAGATAAGAGTTCTCCTGTACCTCTACGATAGAGGTGGCAAAGCTCCCCAAGCAGAGATCAAAGATGTCCTTAGAATCCCAAAAACAACTGCCTGGCGGATGTTTAAACGACTCGAAGAAAAAGGACTAATTAGGATATACAAAAAGAAAAGAGAGAATTGGGTAGAACTTGTTTTTTAATTTTCTTAACATTTTTTATCTTTTGGGGAAGATTCCTTCCGGGAGGGAGGGTAGTTCACTCTGCAGGTCTTCCAATGGGAAAGATGTATAGCGGGTCTCCTTCAACATCCAGCACTCTCTTAACCTCATCATCGCGAAAAGCTCCAACTGCAACGGTTCCAAGACCTAAAGCTGTTGCCTGTAGGTAAATGTTCTGCCCCATGTGACCGGCATCGATGTGCACATACCTTATTCCCCTCTCACCATACTTGCTCGTGGTTCTCTCATAGTGGGCAACCATCACAATGTTCACCGGAGCGGTGGCAACACACTTCTGCCCGAGGCACGCTTGGACGAGTTCTTTTCTCAAATCTCCCTCCCTTATAAGTTTAAGAACGTGCCTTTTCCCATCATAGTGGTAGAATCCAGGTGTTAAGCCTTCAACGTTGCTGACCACAACATATACCTCGAATGGATACCTTGCTCCAGCACTCGGAGAGGTTCTCTTTCCCCATGCGTTTATCCCATAAGCCGCCCAGAGAATCTGGGAGAGCTCTCCAAGAGTTAGTGATTCTTCCCTGTATCTCCTTATGCTCCTTCTCTTAAATATGGTCTCCTCAACGCTCATCTCACCCTGAGTTTTCGGTTCCGGTAACTTGAGCTCCATACCATCACCCACAAATTAATGAGTGTTTTTTCACATAAGGGTTTGGGATCACTCTAAAGATAACAAATACACTCCAATGAACATCAAAAGGCCAAAAAATGCTTTAATTGCCGTGAAGCTCTCTCCAAGGATTAGAAAAGCAAAGAGAGCGCCAATTAATGAGGAAGTTGAAAAAATTGCCCCTGTTTTCATAGCCCCAATTTCTCTTAAAGCAAATAGAAATAGCACGATGGAAAAGCCTATGCTAAAGGCACCGACCGTTAAAATGTATGGAAGGCTTTGAAACGGAATGTGGATGGGAATTCCAATCAGAGAAGCCAAGATTAATAACGCGCTTCCCCCAAACAGCCCTTTTAGTGAGGTTACCAAAAGCAGATCCCTCTTAACGCTTAACAGTTTGCTCAAATTATTGTCTATCGCCCATGAAAGACCTGCTAAGATTATTAAAATGTTCCCGAGGATGCCTTTGCTTAGCTCTACTTCTCTAAAGTTTTCTGTTGAGATCACAACAGCTCCAATTAAGATTAAGAGAATTCCGATAATGCTTCTTTTTGAGGCTTTTTCGTTAAAGACTAAAAGGGCTATTAAAACAGTAAACAACGTCTCAGTGTTGAGTAAGAGGGATGCATTAACAGCTGTTGTCTTATTCAAGCCAAACATAAATGAAAGAGGGGCTAAGAAGGAGCCAAAAAGTACTATAAAAGTCAATAGCAAGAGGTCTCGCCCTGAGAAGTATTCCTGAGTTTTAACCTTAAATTCAAGCCTTTCGAGGATTTTGTCTTTGAGCGGCGTAAAGCGGAGGAGCATTAAAACTATCCCCGCTGTTAGATAAATGCTTCCCGCTATTATCATCGGATGAACATTTCTAAGGGCGATTTTATTCAGTGTTGAGCCCATTCCAAAGAGCAGAGCCGCTAAAACTGCACTCACATAGCCGTAGTGGTGGGTCATGATGGGGAATACGAAAGGAGGGTTATAAACGTATTTCACACGAAAAAAGAATAGATGGCATTGAATGGCACGCTAATCATCTTGTTGCCTTTCCCAAGCTCAATGACAACATCCATGCCTTTTATGCTTGTGTCCGTGCCCATGGGAGTGCATTTCGTGCTCATGCTTCATTTTCTCTTCCTTAACGTATTTTTCAGGATTTGCCTCAAACTGGGCTTTGCAGTGTGGAGAACAGAAATAATAAACCTTTCCTTCAAATTCCACTTTAAGCTCCGTTTCTTCACTAACTTCCATCCCACAGACTGGATCAATAGGCATTTCAAGCCACCTCCGCTTCATAACCAAACTTTGAAATGGCACTCATTAAATCCTCAACTTTGAGCTTTGACTCGTCGTACTCAACAACAGCTTTCTTCTCTTTCAAGCTGACTTCCGCCTTTGCCCCAATTTTCTCTAAAGCTCTTTTAATTGTCATTACACAGTGCTGGCAACTCATGTTTTTGATATTCAAAACTACTTTCGCCATATCACATCACCAAGGTAACATATAATTGAAAGTTTATTGAACTTATTATTCTCAAAATGGAAAAAACTCTTGGGTAGACTTTAGAAAAGAGGAAAACCATTATACCTCCAATCTTGGAAGCAATTTAAAAAGGGGATAATATTATAGAGAATCAATTATTGCTTTCACTCTCTCCTCCATAGGCTTCATTAATTCACTGATTTCTTTTCCAGCGATTTTCCACGCTACACTCGGTAGAGTAACCCCCAAATAGTTACCATCTTCCCTCCTATACCCAAAGCCTGTACATGGTAAGAGGGCTCCTATGTTGGGATCTATCTTTACCAACTCTGCAACAAGCTCCTTATCACATATGAAAAGTAAGTGATAATCCGCCACGATTCCGTCTTCTCTTTCGACAATTGCCACCGGGATTCTCTCTCCAATGAGTAGGAAACCCTCCTCTTCCAATCTTTTCTTAAAGCGTTCCCATAGGAAGTCAAGATCCTCCTCAAATTTCTTTACATAATAGAACACTTTCACACCTCCAAAAACATTCTCTTCTCGCCTGTCTCTACCATTATACATTTCTTAAAACTATATTCAATATTTTGATCTTCTAAAAATTCTTTAATTTCTTCACTTTCAGCTCCTGGCTGAAACCATAGCTTTTTAAAGCCTGCTTCTACAGCATCCCTTGCTATTTGGAGGCCAATTTTGGGCGGAACTACAAAGACTATAACATCAACATCTTTTGGAAGATCTTTCACAGTTTTATAGCATTTTACATTCTCAATTTCCTCATACTTTGGATTCACTGGTAACACTTCAAAACCTTTTCCAAGAAGATCCCTAAGGATTATATTCCCATACTTAGTGGGATTCGGAGTTGCACCAACCAATGCTATCTTTTTGAACTCTTTCACGTTCATTTCTCTCACCAAACCTGAATAGTGATTCACCCTTTTTATGCCTTGCTGGACAAAAATGAATAAAGAAAAGTCAAGCAGAACTCTTGAGTCTCTCATTTCTCATGCTCGCTACTGGCTCTTTTTCATATGCTCTAAACACTAGATATAAAGCAAGTAGTAGATATCCAAACTGCACAAGGACTCTTCCCCATTCCATACTTGTTGAGTATCCAAAAAGTACAGCAAACACTGACCCTATAACTCCCTTATGAGACCATACACTATCCTTTGGAATTCCAAGGTCATATGCTGTCTCCTCAAAGAAGCCCAATGAGACTCCCTCCTCTTCTGCCCATTCTATGAGTTCGTGAGTTCCATAGCCTGCTAAACCTGCAGCTACAAATACAAGAAGTATTGAACTATAATAGAAGAAAGTCCTAAGGTTTATTCTCATTCCAACACCATAAATCAAGTACGCTAAAGCCAATGCTCCAACAAGGCCACTTATTAAACCTATCAAAGTACTACTAAAATCCTGCGTAGCAAAGGGCGTGAGAAACAGAACAGTCTCTAAACCCTCTCTGAAAACCACTATAAACGTGAAACTAATTAAAGCCAGGGGGCTTATTGCTTTGCTGACTTTATTCTCTATTTCCATCTTAATATTCTTCCCTTTTGTGGCCATCCAATATATCATGCTAGTAAGCACTATAACAGCTAGATAGGAGGCTACCCCTTCAAAAAGTTCTTTTTCTTCTAGGCCCCCATAGATCTTGAGAATTATTGCACCTAGTAGTACACTAGCTAATATTGAAAGACCAGCCCCTATCCAAACATCTTTAACCTGATTTCCCCTCTTGGTTCGTTTAAGATACGCAATAATAATTGCTACTATTATGGCAGCTTCAAGTGCTTCTCTAAATGTTATCAGGAACTGACCTATCATCTATTTCACCTCCACTTTAGGCCAGTCTAAAATATCTCGGCGAGCTTATGAATTTTACCTTTACCAAATTGAAGAGTTTAGACTCAAGTGATAAAACCTCAACAGAGCAATACAAATAGGCCATATATCAGATATATCGGTTTCGAGATAAGAACTTCCAATTAAAGAATTTCAAAGAAGTTCCACAAAAATGTGTGATCCCTAAAACTGTACCCTTCAAAATTCAATAAAAGCCTTATTGAAATTTTCAAAATAAAAAGAAGGTATCAGATTTTGCCTACTAAATCGAGGCTGACCTCCAGTGTTTCCTTACCTGGCTCCCAGCTTGCTGGGCACACCTGCCCGGGGTGCTCCTTGACATACTTGGAAGCTCTCAGCCTTCTGAGTATCTCCCTCGCGCTCCTCCCTATGCTCAAATCGTGCATCTCCATGTGAACCACTTTCCCGTCGGGGTCTATTATGAAAGTAGCCCTCCATGAAACGCCCTCATCCTCTATGTAGGTTCCAAAGAGCCGGCTTATCTTTCCAGCGGGATCAGCGAGCATCAGGTAGCGTATCTTTTTGATGGCCGGAGAAGTGTCGTGCCAAGCCTTGTGGACATAGGCAGTATCGGTAGAAACGCTTAGGATTTCAGCCCCTTCTTTCTTGAACTCCTCGTAATAGTCGGCCAGTTCCTCAAGCTCCGTCGGGCAGACAAATGTGAAATCAGCAGGATAAAAAGCAAGGATAACCCACTTGCCCCTGTAGTCGGAAAACTTTATCTTCCCAATTTCATCTTTCTCTGGAAGGTATGCATCCGCTTCGAAATCCGGAACTATTTCTCCAACCTTCACCATTTCTACATCACCGTCTTTTATTAGGCATGCCTAATTTATATGGGTTTGCCTAACAAAATGAAAAGTTCCGAAATTCAAAACATGTCATTTTGAAGGGCAAATTTAAAATATCGCATGGATAACTTTCTTCGGTGATAGTATGAAGGTTAAGATAATTCTCGGAACAGCAAGGGAGGGGCGAAAGAGCGAAAAGGTTGCGGAATACATAGTTAGGAAAGCGAAAGGGCTGGGCTGGGAGGCCGAGCTCATAGATGTAAGGGACTACCTCCTGGCCTACACCCACCGCTGGAAGCTGACCTCCTCCCTGCCCTGAAGGGCGAGGGCTCCTCTCGGGAGTCATAACCCTCACCCTTCAAGGCCTTCATTGGTTTGCGGGCCCATCACTTACTCGCGTTACCGCTTTCGGTTCAGCCCGCAGGCCCGGTCTTAGGCCCATTACCCCTACCGCAAAGCGGTTCGGGGTTATCGTTTTAGAGGCCACTCCAAGAGTTTTCAACCACCTCAGCGGTGGTATTATAAAGGACGCCTTACGGCGTCTTCCCTCCGAGGGCGGAGGGACACGATGAAACCCTCACTAATGGTTGCCCTTGGAGTGGTCTCTTCGAGACCTTATTACGCTAGTAAGTTTAAAAAAGTTTCGGTAGTTCAAAGGTTCTCCTTGTATAGTTCACTGCATCCCCGTGGGACAGGTTCTCTTCTACAACGTCGACGACCTGTTCGAGGGTAAAGAACTGAAGAACGAGAAGTACAAAGAACGGGTTGAACGGCTTTTCAGAACCCTTGAGAAGTACGCTAGAGCTCTGAAGCCGATAAGGGAGGAGGTAAGGGAGAAGACAGAGGGAGCCTAGCCCCTATTCCCCCTCCCCTCCAGCCCCATGAAGTAAACCGTCGCGGGACAGCCCGAGCATTTCTTGCCGGAGATGTAGCACTCCGTACAGACCTTGCCGCAGGGAGCAACCTTCCCCGTCGGCTCCAGCTTGAAGTCTACAAACTCGGGGTAGGCCGGGGACGAGCCCAGGGAAACGTCCATCTCCTTGACGGACTCCATCGGCCGTATCGTGTTCTCTATGGTCACCTCAAGGGCGGAATAGCTCTCCGCTATGAGCGCCAGGTTAAGGTTGTACTTGCCGGTCGTCGTGGCGACGAAAACAGTTCTTGGACACTTTGCAAAAACGTCCGCCAGCTTCTCCGCCTCGTCCATGCTCTTCACGCGAAGGTTCACCACCGCGGAGACAAAGTTCTTCTTCCTGATGTTCAGCAGTGCCTTGACCCTTACGTCTCCGCGCCTCTCAAGCTTTTCAAGCCTCTCCCTGGCGGAGGGGTGGCTTATTCCGAGCTCCCTCGCTATCTCGGACACCTTCATTCTGCCGCTCTTCCTCAGCAGGAGGTATATCAGCAGATCGCGTTCATCCATAAAAACCACCTTCATTTTGAAGGCTTTTACCTTCAATTTCCTGGGAAATAAATATAACTGTTTCGAAATTTCTAAAAAATTGAGGTGATTTCAATGGAGAGGAACGAGGGAACCCTCGACAGGGCTCTAAGGATAGTTATAGGAATGGCACTGCTCGGAGTTTGGGCGGGCATGGACGTGCCCTACGAGACCATGCTTTTGATAGTCGGACTGGTCTCATTGGTGACGGGACTGACCGGCTTCTGTGCTCTCTATAAGATCCTAGGCATAAGTACCTGCAAAGAGTGTTGAGGTGGGAGAGTGAAGCGCGTAACCAAAGCCCTAATAGTCTCCGGCGAACTGCTCATAACAGCCAGCCTGGGGCTGATGACAACGGGGCTGGCGATGAATGACCCGGCGTCGGCCCTTGGGTCGCTGATGGACTATGAAACGGCCAGAAGAGTCCACACCATAGCTTCATACCTATTCATTCCCCTCTTTTACGTCCACACAGCGGCCGGCATCTACATAGCCCTAGGAAGGTTCGGAAGCCTCAGAAAACCGGAGATGAGAAAGGCCGCAGTCACCGGCTGGACGTTCCTCATCTCGGCCCTCCTTCTAATGGCATTCGCACCCCAGGAGGGTATTCCAAGCGGCTCCGAGGTATCTGCGGCAGTGATTCTCACCCCAGAGGAAGTGGCAAAGCACAACACCGAAACCGACTGCTGGGTGGTGGTCAAGAACAAAGTGTACAACGTCACAGCCCTCATAGACCAGCACCCCGGCGGCAGGGAAGCCATACTGAAATACTGCGGCACAAACGCGACGGATGTTTTCTTCCGCGAGCACAGTCAGAACGATTACGAACTGCTCCAAGCGTACTACATAGGCACCATCGGCGGCGCGCTGCAGAACTCAAGCTCGTAAAACATCAAAAAAAGAGGAGAAAAAAAGGACTGACTTCCCTTTTCATTTTTAGCTCCACTCGGCTGGAAAGACCAGAACTCTCACGTTTCCACGGTTTACTATCCCAGTTGCCCTTATCCCGACGGTGCCGTCCGTGTTAAGGATTTTGAAGGCGATTACCTTTATTTCCTTCCCCGTCTGGGGGTTTCTGCCGGTGATGACCTCAAGGAAAACGCGGTCGAGATAGCTAGGTGCAAGCCTCTTCCCGTTCAATTCCCCATCCTTAGTCTTGAGGCTGGGGTCACTTACCGCCACGAGGGTCTCCCCATTGGAGTTCCTCATGACGTAAACCTTGACTACAGAGCTGTAGTTCTCAAGCCCCGCCCACGCAACCGGGATGTACGGACCGTTCCCGAAGTCGGTGACGTTGATCACCTCCGGTTCAGAGACCTCTCCAAAGGCTTCGCCTCCGAAGGTCTTTCCAAAGATACTCCTGAGGAGTGGGCTGAAGGTGCAAGAGCAGGTACTTCCCACATCAGTCTCTATGGAAGCTTTTAATTCGTTCCTTACGATCCCGGCGTTTGCGAGCCCTGAGCGAAGATCACCAATTGTCGTGAAGCCTCTCCTGATGTCCGTCTTTTCTATCCCGATTCTCGCGTTTACGTTCACGAGCTGCTCGGCCAGCTGCTTCAGGTCAGCCTTCATCACGAGAACCGTCACCGTGTATTCGCCGGGCATTACATAGGCATCCTCAAAGGGAACGGGCTCGGTAACGTCGGTGCCGATCGGCTCGAAGATAAACGGCGCTATCTCCGGTGAGGGGCATATCAGTGGATCTTCCGGCTCCTCTGGAATCGTGTTCATGGTGTTGGTGTCTAGGGGAAGGGGCCTGTAGCAAAAGCCGTCATCGTCAGGGATGCCGAGAATGGTCGTGTTGACGGGCGGTATCATGTAAAAGCCGTTCTCGTCGGGTTTAACCCATGCGATGGTCTTTCCCGTTTCGAGGTCGACGAGCCTTATAGCCGGAGGCGTGGAGTTTCCAAAGGCTTTGAGCCATCTTCCGTTCTCTGCTCCGAGCCTAAAAGCCGCCTGGCCAGCTCCGATGGTTCTTCCACCTTCCCGAATGCTCCGGAGCGTGCTTCCCGTGCCGAAGTGGTATATCTCAAGGCTCTCGACCCGGTAGCCTTTAACCGCCCCCATCTTCTCAACCATCTCAGCCCTTCCAAGCTCTGAAACCTCGCTTTCGGAGGCGTAGAAGAAGGAACCCCTCACGTTGTAGAACGCCTCTATGGGTTCGCCGGTGGTCGCGTTCTCCCAGTAGGCTCTCTCAACGGCACCAATTCCTGCGAGGGTGCGCAAGTTGAGGAGCTGATAGTATTTGAACTTGGCGGCATCCTGGAGAATCAAAACCCTAACCGACGGATCTCTCTCGGCCTTTGCCATTTCGAGCAGCTTCTTTGATTGGGCCTCCCAGCTATCAATCTCCGGACTATCAAGTTCAAAGCTCACCTTCATGAGCTTTTCCTTCGCGTCCGTTATCTCCTTGTCGTATGTGTCAATCAGAGAGGTGAGTTTTTCCTCCTCGGCCTCCCATTCGTTCGGGGCAGTCTGCGTTGGCTCGGTAGTATTGCTCCTGGTTACCGTTTTGGTGACGTTTCCCTGGTCGATACAGCCCGAAATAAATGCCCCAACCATTACAATTCCCAAAAGCAGAGCAAGGCCTGCTATCGTTTTTCCTTTCATGTTAAACACACCTTTTAGTCACGAAACACTAAAAATCAAGAAGAACGTCAAGTGACTTATACTGGAAGTTAGATGAGTGCCTTATTAACGGTTATGCTTGCAAAGTGAAAAAAATTAAGCGAAAAAGGCTTCACCCCCTGATGGCTGTGAGAACCGTAAATCCCATTATCAGGGCTATCTCGTAGGTCTCTATCAGTGCCACCGACGGCCAGTTGATGAAAGTCCCCAGCACCGCCAGCGCAAAGAGAAGCCCTGAACCGTAGCGAACAGCCCTATCCTTTGAACCCGTCCCGTAGATGAGCATTCCAAGGAAGAACTGCACGAAGAAGTAGGTCGAGACAAAGCCGTGGGGCCGCGTCCCGGCATGAAAAACACCGATGAGCGCAAGGAAGATGGCGGAGATGCTTATGTAAGCCCCTCCAACGGTTCTAAGCTTGTTTTCCGCGGAGAGCATCAAGTACACCGAAAACGCAAGCATGAACACAGCAGTTATCACGAGCCCGTAGTTGTATATGCCCGGAGCCCGCGCCATCTCTGGCGAGCCAAGGTCGCTCAGGGCGTTGCTCCAGAAGGAAAACCATGGGTTTCGGCTTATGCTCCATGCGACAAAGAGCCAATAGACTACAACGCCGGCTATTCCGGAGTACTTGAGACACCTCATCATGAGGGGACTTAAACTTCGGAGAAAATAAATGTTCCGCTCTGGATCTGACCTCCTCCCAGCTAAGGGCTAGGCTTGGAAAAGAGAAAACGTCAATCAAAAGAAAGGGAAGTCAGAGAAGCGCCTTCATGGCCTCGTAGCCCAACTCAAAGGCCTTGATGTTTGCCTCAACGGCCCTCTCCGGCACGCTGGCCTTAACCGCTTCGAGCATGGTCTCTTTGTCTATTGGGAACCCGGGAAGGGCGCTGAGGGCACCGACGAGGACAACGTTCTGGGCTAAGGCAGTGCCGGCCTCTTCGGCGAGCTTGAGGGCGTCTATCTCGTAGAGTTTTGCCCCCGAGTCCCTTATCTTGCCGATTATCTCGTCGTAGGTGACGTACTCCTTAATCCTCCCCTTCACAAAGCCCTCTGTCTCGTAGGGGTGGTGGATAATGCGCATGTTGGTTATGACCGTCCCTCCTGGTTTGAGGAAGTAGAGATACCTCAGGGCCTCCATGGGTTCAAGGGCCAAAATCACATCCGCCTCGCCGTAGGGTATGAGCGGTGAAAGACCTCTGCCTATGCGCTGGTGGACTATCACTGAACCGCTCCTCTGGGACAGGCCATGAAGCTCGCCGCTGACGACGTGAATTCCCTTCCTCGCGCAGGCTTCCCCCACTATGTTGGACATCAACACTATGCCCTGTCCCCCGACACCGCAGTAGATGATGTTCATTTCCGCCCCCTCCCGAGCATAATCTTCTCCAGCTCACGGTAGTCCTCGATAGTCACGTACGGTTTATCCTCGCCGCCGTACAGGGTGGCCGTCGAGTGGATCGCGTTGTGCGGACACAGCTGAGCGCAGACGCCACAGCCGACGCAGACCTCTGGGAGTATCTTGGCCTTCTTGTCTACCTCGTCTATGACTATCGCCGGGCAACCGAACTCGCGGATGCAGTTGTAGGCCCTCTCACAGGCGTCTTTGTCCACGAAGTAGGGGACTATCTTTCCTCCGGCACGACGGTATTCACGGAAGTGGTAGAGGGCACACTCCCCACGAGATATTATCACGGAGAGGCCGTCGTACTTAAGGGCCTCCCTGAACTTGCCGATGTTCTTTCTCGCCTGGAAGGAGTCAACGACGACTATCTTCTCTATGCCCAAGCCCCTCAGAACGGCCTCTATGTCGAGCCTCTTTTCATAGGGGTTCACCTTTTTCGGACTGCCAGGGTGTGCCTGCTGGCCGGTCATTGCCGTTACCGCGTTGTCGAGGATTATTAGTGTCATCTTAGAGTTGTTTCTGATCGCGTTGACTATGCCCGGAAGTGCCGCGTGGAAGAACGTCGAATCGCCGACAACGGCGACGACCCTTTCCTCGGCCGAATGCTGGACGCCGTGAGCTATGCCGAGGGAAGCCCCCATGGCCAGGAGGGAGTCCGTCCAGCCGATATGCTCCAGAGCCAGCATGGAGTAGCAGCCGATGTCGTTGGCTAGGTAGTAGTTCTCTATCCTACCCATTGCTCTCCGGAGCGCCCAGAAGGTGGCCCTGTGTGGACAGCCGGCGCAGAAGGTGGGCATCCTCGGCGGGGCGAACTTGGCGAGCTCCCACATCTTCTTAAAGTGCCCCTCGTAATCGAATGGGAGCTCCTTCCCAAGCACTTCTGCCAGAACCCTTATGACCACCGGCACGTTGTACTCCAGCATCTCAAGGAAGTGACCACTTTTCTTACCGATGATCTCAAGCTCCGGGTTCCTGTCCTTGGCTATCTTCCTCACAAAGCCCTCGATGTAGGGAAACAGCTCTTCAACCACAATAACCTTATCAAGCCCCTCTATGAAGTCGCCGATGAGCTTCTCCGGTATAGGATTCAGGACACCGAGCTTGAGGAAGTAGGCTTCTCCATCGAGCTTCCCAAGGCTCTCAAGGACGTAGAAGTACGGAACGCCGGAGGTTATGATGCCGACTCCCTTCGCTTCTTCTGGCTTCGCCTTCCTGAGCTCCTCTCCATCGAAGAACTCGACGCGGTTTAGGGCCAAGAGCTCGGGGTCTTCCTTCATTTTTTCAATCTTCTCCAAAAGCTGGGCCTTGAACTTTCTGGCGAGGGAACCCACGGTCGCGTAGCCCCTCCTGTTCTCCTTCCAAGAAACCCTCTCGAAGGGCTTCCTCTCAAGCTTCCCGACCTTCACCAGGGCGCTCTGGTGATTCACCCTCGTCGTGGTTCGGACGAGTACAACGCTTCCGTACCTCTCACTTATCTCGAAGGCTTTCTTGACGAGATCGTAGGCCTCCTGCGGACTTGCCGGCTCAAGCATGGGCAGATAAGCTGTGTAGCCGAACCACCTGCCGTCCTGCTCCGACTGGGAGGAGTGCGCGTAGGGGTCGTCCGCTATGACCACCACCAGGCCGGCTTTCACGCCGGTGTACGCGAGGGAGTAGAGCGTATCGGAGGCAACGTTTCCGCCGACACTCTTCATCGAGGTGAAGCCCCTCAGACCGACGAAAGCCGCTCCTGCGACGGTCTCCAGGGCGACCTTTTCGTTCGCGGCGATCTCGACCACGATGTCGTCGCGGTAGCGGGAAACCCTGTCAAACGTGTCCAGAATCTCCGTCTGGGGGGAGCCGGGGTAGAAGGCTGTCACCTTGACATCGGCTTCCAGAGCGGCCCTGACAATCGCTTCATTCGTCAGCATGTACCCCGTATGGGGTTCTTCCTTTAGAACCTCTTTTAGAGACATAGGAACACCATATGGTTTTGGAAGCGAACCTATATAGCCTTTTTCTGAACAAAGAATGGCAGTATTAAACAATCTTGAGATAAAAATTAAAATACCAAAATACTCAAAGCACCCCTTCAATGAGCTCCACTACGTTGCTTCTCGCCTTACCTTTGAGCCTCTCAAGATGGCCACTCAACGCCTCCCCTATACCATGTACAAATAGATCTAATGCCTCCTCTCCATTCAAGCCTCTAGATCGTAGATAAAACAGCGCATCCTCATCAAACTGATGGATAGCTGAAGAATGCGAAGCTTCATCAATCTCTCCGGTATCTACCTCAAGCATTGGGACACTTACCCCAAGAGAACCTTCATCCATGACAGTTATGGTGGAAATAACCCTACTGGAAGAGTTTTTAGCACTCTCAAAGACTTTCGCAGTTCCCCTATGTACAAGCCAACCTTCTTTATAAGAAAACCCATGAACTCTAGTTTCACTCTCAGTTCCTTCCCCATGCTGAAGAACATTAGTAAGATAATCCACGGCAGAGTTTATCGCTATCGGCATTCCGCGTAGGATAAGTTCGCTACCCCTTCCTTCTAGTGAATAGTCTTCTCTATGATGACTCATTTTTCCGCCACTAATAACAGTAAAAGCTCTGACTTTAGCATTAATACCGAGACTCGCCCTTAGCAGATAGTGAGAAATACTTTTATGCTTCCCTACAGTGAGTATCTCAAGTTCGCTGTCTCTGGTCTTTAACTCAACTACAAAAGACTTAGTACCCTTTTCAGCCAGATCATAAATAATTATGGGTACTTTGATATTATCCGCTTCTATGCTAAGGTGATGACTTACAAAAGCTCTTTCCGAAAGATGGGAAACTATTATGAGCGGTTTTATTAGATCTCTAGTTATCTTCAAGCGATATGACTTTTTTAAAGCATAGAAGTGAAAACCTAGTATTCGCGACTCCTCTGGATGTGAAAGCCCTAATTTTCCTTCAGCAAGTTCAACACCTTCCGGTAAGTTGAAGAAGGCCTCACTTCCAGAAAGCAACACATGAGGATTTACCATGACGCTTCCAGCTTTTGCTTCAGTTGGAAGCTTTAAGGGAGAGTTCTCCTCAAAGAGTTCCCACTTAGTATAGCTTCTTATTGTTGGACTATCCCCGTATTTCTGGTACTCAAGGTTTTCGAGACTTATGCGTTCATTAGGAAATTCCTTAGCGACCATCACCCAACACCTCCTACTTCACCGAATTCAAGCTCTATGACTTTCTTTAGAACCTCCACGTATTCAAAGGGTAATCCTTCAAGTATTTCACTGATGAAACCAAGAACTATGAGGCTCTTCGCTTCTTCCTCTTTTATGCCCCTTGCATTTAAGTAGAAAAGTTTGTCCTCACTAAGTTTTCCGGTAGTTGCCTCGTGAATTATGCTGGCTGTTGGCTCATCATTCTGGTTGTGCGGATATGTATAAGCCTTGCTCTCCTCATCCAATATTAGTGAGTCACATGAGACAGTTGCTGTTGAGTTTTTTGCTCCCTTAACTATCCTTACAAGGCCTCTATAGGTGTTTATACCCCCATTAGCACTTATACTCTTGGAGACTATCTTTGAACTGGTATTCTTACCTACATGAAAGGTTTTTGCACCAGTATCTTTCATGAATGGTCCATTGCTAAGTGAGACAACATACTGAGCAGTTCTCGAATAATCACCCTTGAGAACGCTGGAAGGATACGTATATGTTATCATGCTGCCAATACTCCCTTCAATCCACTCTACGTAAGCATTCTCCTCAATTATCGCTCTCTTATTATTGAAGTTTATGACATTACGGCTCCAGTTTTGTATGGTGGTGAATTTGACTGTGGCGTTTTTATGAGCATAAATCTCAACCATCCCATCGTGAAATGAGAAGCCCTTATACATCGGTGCAGAACATCCTTCGATAAAGTGAACATAACTTCCCTCATCTGCAACGACGAGAGTATGTTCAAACTGTCCCTCTAAAGCCGAGCCTATGACGAAGAATGCCTCAATAGGAAATGGAACACGAACTCCCTTGGGAATATAAACAAAGGCCCCTCCACTCCAGAGAGCGTGATGCAACGCAGAGAATTTGTGCTCTCTTGCAGGAAATACCTTACCAAAATAACGTTTCACTACATCTGGATATTTTCTAACAGCCTCCTCCATAGGAAGCATGACTATTCCTTTCTTTTCAAATTCGTCTTTAAGCTGAGAATAAACACTCTCACTGTCAAAAACTGCCGTTAAACCAGAGAGAAACTTTTTCTCTATCTCAGGAATATTTAACCTCTCGAAGGTTTCCCTTATGTTTTCCGGCAAATCTTCCCAATCTCTAACTTCCTTCTCAAGTTCGGGTTTCGTGTACAGGACAAGGTTCTCAAGATCAAGCTCTTCAATGCCTACAACCCACTTTGGCATGGGCAATTTTTCAAAGAGTTCTAATGCTCTAAGTCTATGTCTGAACATCCATTCTGGCTCATTTTTTATTTTTGAAAGCTCTTCAATAATACTTCTACTTATTTTCCCTTTGAGCTCAATTTCTTTAGGGTAAGGTACTGCAGTTCCAAGAATTTCCTCTAACGAACCAGCTTTTAGAATTTCTTCAAGCCTTGATCGTTCAGTCATAATGCTTCCACCGCCGCAAAACCCTTCTCCTCGATGGTCTTAACCAGTTCAATACCTCCAGATGCAACTATTTTTCCATCTTTGATCACGTGTACTCTGTGGGGCTTTAAATGCTCCAAAATCCTACCATAATGTGTTATAAGTAAAATTGCAGTTCCTTCTTCGTGAAGCTTATTTATAATCCTCGCAATAACCTTAAGAGAATCAACATCAACTCCACTATCTGGCTCATCAAGAATAAGAAGTTTTGGTCTCACAAGATAAGCTTGTAGCATCTCCAACTTTTTCCTTTCTCCACCAGAAAATCCAACATTTAAGAAGCGCGTGAGCATCGAATCGTCCAAACCAAGTTCCTGAACTGCAGCAAAAATAATTTCATAAGCTTGGATTTCATCAAGGTTTTTGAGGTTCTTCAATACCCTCTGCAAGAATTGAATAACTTTCACTCCCTCTACTTCAACAGGATGCTGAAAACTCAAGAAAATTCCTCTTCTAACTCTTTCTTCAGGAGGCAAGTTAGTTATATCCTCTCCATCAAAAATAATTTTCCCATTTATCACCTGATACTTAGGATGACCAGCTATTGTTAAGGCTAGTGTTGATTTCCCGCTCCCATTAGGACCCATCACAACATGAAGCTCTCCATCATCAACGGTGAGATTAATACCTTTGAGAATTTCCTTGTCCTCCACTTTTACCTTTAGATTTTCAGCTTTTAACATGACCATCACCGTCCATTATCGGTACATTTTTGTGTAAGAGAAAGTACTTTTAAAAGTTTTCTACTCAAAAATGAGCAATAACAAAAAAGACAAGAGGATCTTAAAACTTTGCTCAGAAACAAAAATTAGAAGTAAAGTGAAAATGAGAATTCATCCCTCTCCTTGCATTAAAAGAGTCGGTAACTTTGGCCCTCTAGATGCAAGTTCTCTATCAAGCATAAACAGTATCTGGGGGCTATTTTCTGCAAATCTCAGCTTATCAAGAATTTTCTTTACATTGGCTTCTTCTTCAACTTGTTCATTAATAAACCACTCAAGAAAAGATCTAGTTGAATAGTCCTTTTCTTCCTCTGCTAGTGTAGCCAATTCATTTATACACTTGCTTATAAACTGCTCATGCTCATAAGCCGCTTTAAAAGCTTCAATTGGAGATTCCCACTCTTTCGGAGGTTGGGGAATTTCTTTAAGTTCTACCCTCCCATTTCTATCATAGATGTAATTATAAAACCTTAATGCATGTCCAACTTCCTCCTCTGCCTGAGCTTTCATCCAATTAGAAAAGCCCTCGAAGTTTAGATCATCAAAATACGCTGCCATGGCAAAATAGAGGTATGCTGAGTACATTTCTCTATTCAATTGCTCATTCAAGGCCTTTAACATCTTTTCAGTCAACATATTCCATCACCAGAACTAATTTGTTTTCCTAACTATTTAAGTATTTACTTCAAATTATTTTTTCCTTTTTCAACTCTTTTCTGATTCTCTCAAATTCTTCCAGCTTACCTTGAGTGACAACTCTTTCTGGCCTGAATGGACAGTCACAATAGGGATATTCAAGAAACGCTCCATAAGTTCCTATCTCTCTAGCTATTTCCACAATCTCCTCTTTGTCCAAACCAATAAGTGGCCTGTGTATCGGAAAATCCACACTCATCGTTTCAAAGTAAAGATTTGTTAACGTTTGTGAGGCAACTTGACCAAGGGAATCCCCTGTAACGATTGCAAGTGCTCCCCTCTCTCTTGCTATTTCTGCCGCTCTTCTTAGCATGGCAACTTTACAGACCACGCAAGTCCACTCTCTTCGGCCAAGCTTATTTAAAGTAAGTACATAAGGTTTGAGGATCTCAAAATGGTTTTCGATTATTAATTCTATAGGCTTTGGAGAGTAATCACTTAAAATCCTCACCACTTTCTCAACAACCTTTCTCGCATTCATTCCTTGATCAAAATGGACGGCAATTATTTCAGCACCCCGTTTAAGCATGAGAAAAGCCGCAACCGGAGAATCTATTCCCCCACTTAAAAGAACAACTACCTTTCCCTGAGTTCCAACGGGAAGACCTCCAACCCCCTTAATCTTTTCAAAGAATACATATACTTTCCCACCAATAATCTCGATTCCAATAACAAGTTCAGGATTCTCCAAATCCACTTTCCAACCAAATTCATTTACAACAAATGCTCCGACTTCTTTATTCACCTCTATAGAGGTCCTTAGAAAAGTTTTATCAAGCCTCTGCGTCTCAACTTTGAAACTTCTTGGTGATTTCCCTTTTAAAGCCTCTCTAAGATAGTTTGAGATCTCGTTATAGTCCATAACCTCTGCTGGAGAAACCGAAACAACGCCTGGAACTTTTGCTATAATTCCTGCAACCTCATTTGGAGCATCAACAAGAATTCTCCCTCGTATAAGCTTAATTTTCCCAGTTATCCCCTTCCTCTCTAAGGCCTTTTCAATGTTCTTTGCGAGTTTTCTCTCAAATTCTTTTCTTTTTCCACGTTTTATTGCTATTTCTCCGTATCTAACTATTATCACTTTAACCACCTAAATAGCGCGCAAATAAATTCTTTGCTTCTCTCTCTTCCTCAGCTCCCCTTATGACCATCCTCCCACTTTTAAAGATTAGTATCTCATATTCATCATCCTCAAACTGGAGAAACTGAGAAGTTTTAAAATACTCTATCCCAAGTTTTTCAAGCCTTCCCGCAAGATCTTCCAAATTTACATTCATTTTCTCTGGAGGTGTAACTTGGATTGAACCATCACAAAGTCTTTCAATTTTCATATGTTTTTCTAAGAATGTAAATTCCCTCTTTACACAGGCCGGACAGTCTTCTCTTCTAGGAACTTCAACCCTCTCGAATTCAAGTGTTTTCGTGTCAAAGAATATTAATTCGCTTTTAATTTCTTCTCCCAAAAGGATTTTTGCAGCAAGACCAACTGCTATAGAAGCGGCTAATGAAGGAACATAGCTCATTATCCCAGCGACGGCACATGTTGGCATTGGTCTCTCAGGAAGTTTTGGCATAAAACACCTAAAACAAGCTGTTTTTCCAGGAATTATCGGCATTATATTACCATATGTACTCAGAACTCCTACGTAAATCCATGGTTTGTTATTCTTTACAGCATAGTCGTTTATTATCTGGCGAGTATAAATATTATCAGTCCCATCAATTATTAAATCCACCTTCTCAAGAATTCCTATTGTTGCTGGATTTAGATCTTCAAAATACCCTTCAACACCAAATCTCTCTTTTAAAACCTCAACTTTTGGTTTGCCGATGTCTTCTTTAGTATAAATCGTTCTAGGGAGATCACTATCATCTACAAAGTCTCGATCTACTACAACGATTTTTCCAACCCCAAGTTTATGGAGGAAATAGACTTCCCAGCTCCCTAATGCTCCAGCACCAACTACTCCAACCGTGCTCTCGCTCAGTTTCCTTTGACCCTCTATACCAATGATCGGAAAGTGTCTTGAGAAATCCATCATACCTCTCACCGAAAGGAAATACGAAAAAGGCTTTATGAATTTATCTTTTTTGGATGGGAAGACCCCTTCTGAAAGGGAGAGCTGAGAGCCCGAAAAGTTTAAATACTTTTTACTCTGTTGCATAGTAATTAATGATACTAATGTACTTGACGCAAAAGAATCATCTTCCAGCGGACAAGAAGACGTACAAAACTCTCCGCATACTATCTCACCTTAAAGACAGGGAGGAGGTCAGAAGTACAAAGACCAAAAGATCTACAAGTGAACTTTCAAGGAAAACTAAGATTTTTCACAATGAAAACTCTCCCTCCCCGACTTTTCTCATGTTGATAAAGGTAAACGCAATAAAATAACCTAAATCATTAAGATTGGTGATGTTCATGGAAGCTAAAGTATGTAAGTTCTGTGCCGGGGATAAATTAGATGATATTATCAAGTCCTTAGAAGAGAGGGGCTACAATACCAGTGTTGAAGGGTGCATTGGCCTATGTGCTAAGTATGAATGCGGCAACATAAATGTTATAGCAAGTGGAAAAGAAATTTCCGTGAAAACCTTCGAAGAGTTTATTAAGGCCCTGGAGGAATAAGCATGGTAAAAGTTTTGGTGATACTCTCAAGTGACGATGAAAAGGCTCTGCCTGGTTTTATGTGGGCAGTAAATGCTATTAAATACAGATGGGTAGATAATGTTGAAGTAATTCTCTTTGGCCCAATAGAAAGGGCAATAGCTAAAGGAGACGAACGCTTCCTTTCTTGGATAGAAAAGCTGAAAGAATTAGGGAAACTGCCACTTGCATGTAAGAGAGTGGCCGAATTAGAAGGATTTGAGGTCTCACTAGAGAAATATGCAAAAGTTGAATACGTGGGAAAGATAATAGCAGAGTATCTTAAAGAAGGCTATGTTGTGATGACATTTTAATGAAAAAAGCTTCAAGAAAAGCCTTTTAATTCATTTTTCTACAATTTTTGGGGTGAAAACGTGAGAAGGGTTGTTCTGCTTCTCATTGTACTTGTGGCTCTTGGGCAGTTGGTAGCTGGTGAAGATGTCACTTATGGAAGCTTAAAATTTAAAGCAATTTCAAATGAAAAAGAACTTAATTCTTTAATTTCTGCACATGAGGGGGAATACTTCTTTATCTTTTACCATTCAAAAAGTTGTCCAGCATGTAATTACATGAAAAAGAGTGTATTTCCAACCCAAAAGGCTATAAAAAGCCTAAATGGCATAAACCTAATTTCCATTGATGTGTATAAAGGAAGAACCCTCACAACACTCCAATACAAAGTCTATGATAGAGTTCTTGTACTTCAACCTGACAACAGTGGTTATTATACTCCGAAAGAAAAGGGAGAGACAATAGGTGTAGGAGTTCCCGGTACACCGACAATGGTGATCTTCAAAGTTGAAAATGGAGAGAAAATCCTAAAGGGCCTCGCTATAGGGGCTCTTAACCCAGACAGTCTTGAGTTTTTTGTAAAAAATAGTATAGAAGACCCTCTAAGGAACGAAACACCAACAGAAGAGAAAGAACATCCTCCGAGCAAGTTATCCTTAGCTGTTCTCTTACCAATATTCTCGGCAGGTATTCTTAGCGTATTTTCTCCATGCGTGCTTCCCTTGATAGCAGGCACTTTTTCACTTTTATTTGCAAAAAGAAAAATTGAAATTGTGATAGCAGGAATGGTTGTTTCTTTTGCCGTCCTCGGTGCCTTGGCAGGTACTCTGGGCTCTTATGTATCTCAAATTAGAAATGCCTTGTACTTCATAGGGGGTTTAGGCTTCATAGTAGTAGGAACGTCATTGATAAGCACTACTTTCAATCAAAAGGTTATGAGAACACTATCCCTTTCTCCATCCAAACTTTCATCAAGTAGTGGCTATATTTCCGACGTTCTCTTAGGTTCTGCTCTCGGGACTACGTGGATAGGATGTATTGCTCCCTACCTTGGGTTTGCAATTATAACTGCCACCCTAAGCGGGAGTGTCGTAAAAGGCGTGATAGTTATGGGAGTTTATGGAGTAGGAATGGGCCTTACAATATACTTGATTATGGGTTCCAAAGATTTGGCAGAATGGATAAATGAAAAATTCCTCTCAAATAAACTGAGCTTGGATATCCAGCAAAAGGCAAGATGGGAAAAGGCGATAGGAATCGTCATAATTATCCTCGGCATTCTCATGTTAACAGAACTAACTCCTCTTAGACTATGGAGTGCAATTTTTGAAAGCTTGTCAAAAATTTAGGGGGTGATTGGATGTTTAGATACAGAAGGAATGTTGGAATATCCCTAAAAGAGGTTGAAGAAAAGTTAAAGGCAGAGCTGGAAAAGAAGGGATACAAGGTTGTACTCGAGTTTACCCCCAGTGAAGTTGTAAAAGCTAAGTTGGGTGTTGAAATGGAACCTTATAGAATCTTCTACGTCTGCAATCCAAAGAAGTTTTATGAGATGACTAAGGTCGAGTATGAAATTGGTTCATTTGCCCCATGTCCGGTTTTGCTTTATGAAAAAGAAGGAAATGTATATGTTGCTATAAACACTGCTGAAGATATCGTTGAGGTCATCAAAGACCCTCTTGAAGATGTCAGGGCTGTCATAGACTCTCTCTAACTTCTTTTCCACAATTTTAATAAGGTTAAGATACAAAATTTAATGAGGTGATTTTCATGAAAAGAGCCCTTGTTACTCTTACCCCCACTGAAAGCAAACGCTTGATTGCTAAAGCTATTGTGGCACTTGAAGAAGTGCAACATGCCCTTGAGAACGGTTTTGTATATATTGCCACTGGTACAACTGCCGCATATGTAGCAGAGGAGATTTTAGGAGAAAAAATCGAAAAAGAAAAATGGACAGTAGGAGTTATAAGCAAAGGGAGAACATGTGTAACGGCAAAAAAGACGTGGCCAAAACATCTTGTTCTTTACAAAGGAAAACCATATGAAGGTGAACCCCTTGAGGCCCTAAAGGAGATGGGCCCAGAGGATGTATTTATAAAAGGAGCAAATGCAATAGACCAGAACTGGAATGTAGCTGTTTTTGCAGCTGCTCCCGATGGTGGAACAATAGGAAAAACCTTTGGATGGACAATAACAAAGGGAGTCATCACGATAACCCCAATAAGCCTTGAGAAGTTCACTCCTACACCAGTTGAGGTTAGTGCCAAACTTACAGGCATTCATTCTTTTGATTGGGGAACAGGCCTCTATGCTGCACTAGTTCCAATCCCACATGCCATTCCAGTTACGGAAGTGGAGGCCTATGACATCCTAGCTAACGTTGATGCGATCCCCATAGCATCTGGAGGAGCAGGGGGTGCAGAGGGGAGCGTTACTCTTGTCCTAGAGGGGGATGACGAAGATATGGAGAGAGCTAAGGAGATTACAAAAGCCATCAAAGGTGAACCTCCTTTAGAACCATACACTGAAGACTGTTCTATATGTCCATTTGCGAAGATCTGTGGAATTGGAACGGGCGCTTTTTAGCCCTCTCTAAAAATTTATAAATATTTGAGAAAGGTTTAGTCAGGGAAGGGCAATGAAAAGAAGCAGGGCAGCTTGGATCTTCCTTATCATGTTTCTACTTCTGCCCCTGGCAGCTGCCGACGAGGATTATGAAAACAACGAAGCCCAATTTGGTGAGTTGGCTGGAGCAGGTTTCATAGTAATAACCGCAGGAATAGTTCTTTACTCCATTATCAAGGGAACTTCCTTTGTAGAATACAGGAAAGGAAGTTTCTCCATAGAGCTAAGCCAAGAAATGTCCTTTTTGAAGGCTCGCGTCCCCCTCTCCCTCCTCGATATCCATCATATCCTTGTGGTTATCGGTTCTCTCCTGACCCTACCCCACTTCATATCGTGCCAGGACTACAGCACGCCTGCTGGCTTAACCGGCCTTTTACTCGGTTTCATACTGCTCATTGAAAATGTAAGCGGGTTCTATGGACGTTATCTTCATGCAAAGGTTGAGAAGCTGAGAAGAGAGGTCAACAACCCCTATCTGAAAGGAACCTTAAAAAAGTTTAGGATATGGAGGGAACTTCACATCGCGTGGACTCTGGTCATGTACTTCCTTCTTGTGCTCCACGTTATCTTTGTAGATTGATCTTTCAAAGTATCCCATCTATCTATTTTCATTCTTCCTGAAAATGGCTTTTTTAAACAATAAAAAACTAAAGAAACACGGAAGCATCAAAAGAAGTAACATTTTCAACCTTTTTGCCGAGTATCACTGTATCCTCCTTCTTTACCGCACCTTCCGGAACCATGAGCGGTGCATGCACCATCGCCAGCACCATTCCTTCCCGGGCTTTCATTGCCCTGTGTGGAACCACTATCGTGGTTATGGGATCCTCTTCAATTAAGAGCCCAACTCCGTGAGTGTATCCGGTTATGTAGTACTCCTGAAGTCCTTTCTCCCTGTAAACCGCAGCTATATCTTTCTCCACCCGAGCAAAAGTGACTCCCGGCCGGGTCTTTTCCAAAGCGATTTTATGGACCTCCTCCATCGCCTCAATGGCATTCTTCGCTCTCTCATTTGGCTCTCCGATGAAAAAGCTCCTCGTCAGGTTTGCATAATAATGGTTGTAGTCCGCACCGATTACCACGGTTACAAACTTACCCCTCTCAACTTTAACGTCTCTAAAAGGCTCGGCATGTGCCCTCGGCGTTGCGGATACATAGACCTTCGGGTCTTCGCTCCCATTGAGCATCAGCTCACGGTAAATCCCGGCAGCGATTTCAAGCTCGCTCTTCCCAGGCTTTATCTCCTCCATCGCCACTTCCATTCCCTTAACCGCAATCTTTCCTGCTTTCCTTATGTTATCAAGCTCCCAATCATCCTTTATCATCCTCAACTGCATTGAAAGGCCTCTGATGTCTTCGATCTGCACCCCCGGGTTGAGCTTCTTGAAAATCTCATAGAACAGAATGTAGGCATCCCTCTCGATGGAGAACTCCATGCCGACGGTGCTGTAACCGTTTTTCCCGATCCACATCGTCACCATTGCCATCAAATCTTCCGTCTTTTGAAACTCTTCAACGTTCTTAATCCAGCTCTTCTGCATGAAGAGCTCCTTCTCACCTTTGGCCACAATGACCACCGGCTCCCCTTCGGCCGGAATGAGGAGGCTCGGACGGAGCCATTTGGTACCGGTGAAGTAAATAAAAGTGGAGAGTGTCCTTATAACGGCTCCGTCTATCTCATTTTCCATTAAGAGATCCTGGAACTTTTCAACCCTCTTTTTAAATATCCCTTCACTCCCCCTCATTTACCTCACCTTAATCACAAGAAACTTCATCTCCAGACTTCCCGTGTTCTCAACGCTGTGAGGCACTTCCCTGGGGAGGTAAACGAGGGTTGCCTTTCTAACCTCTTCTTTCTCCTCTCCAACTTCAACCATTCCTTTGCCCTTTATGACGTACAGGAAGGCATCTACAGGGGCGGTGTGCTTTTTAAGCCCTTCCCCCGGCTTCAGCGTTACGTGAAGTATCTGGACATTTTCCATACCAATCAGCTTTTTAACATCAACCCCGTGGGGGTTCTCAAACTTTTCCGCATCCTCAACCTTTACAACAATCATATCAATCCCTCCAGTCCAAAAGCCTTTTCTCCCCTTCGAGGGCTTTAATTCTGCTTATCTCCTGCGTTATTTCAAGCGTCCCAAGGTACTCACCCTTCTCATCCCTGACAGGGACGTATTTGATGTAAATGAACTTCCCGCCCATCTGAATCCAGAATTCTGCGGCGTCCTTTTTGCCCTCCTTGAAGGCCTTGAGGATTTTGTCAACCACGCTGACACTCTTCGGTGGATGGCAGAGCTGCACGGGTCTTCCGATAACCGAGGGTGTCCTCGTAAATATTCTGTCCCCACCGGAGAAAAACCTTACTCTATCATCTTTATCTATGAAAGTTACATCAACTGGAAGATGCTTGAAAATCGCGTTTATCTCCTTTGGAGAGAGGTATCCAGTCTCAAGTTCTAAGTCACCTTCCCTCTTTACTTTAGTTCTGTCTCCTTCAAGCTTCTGTCCCCTCAGTGCCATCTGAACTTCCTTTGGCAAGCTCAAAATCTGTTCAGCTGTTAAGGTGGTGTCAATTTCGTAGGGATGGAGAGGCTTGGCTTCTGGCTTCCACTCATCTCCGGGCTTAACTTTGTAGTAACCTATTGCCTCTTCCTGCTGCTTAATGGCAACCCACTCCCCCTCGGAGAGCAAGGCTCTCAGCGTCGGGTATAGTATGTTGTTCTCCCTGAACACCATGTCCACGAGGGCGTTCGAGAGCTCGGAGGCCTTTTCCTTGAGGGCTCTGGTGAACTCCTCCCACTCCATTCCGTCCGCTTTGTTTAGAATCTCAAGGAGCTGTTTGATCATGCCTCTTGTCTCATCGTGCTTTGTCCAGAGGACCGTTGGAACCGCTGTAATGCCTCTCCTCTCAAGGTACGGGAAGATAAGCATCTCCTCCCTGTTGTAGTGGGTAAAACCGACAGCTCTAAGCTGGTTGGCTATTCCTTTGAGAACACCAAGAATTTCCTCCCTCATCCTCTCATCCTTCGTGTTTGCGAGGGTAGATGCATAGAGGTTCAGCATTTCGGCGTCTTTTATTATCTCCCTGTTCTCCTCATAGAGCGTATAGAGGGGATGTACCGGAGGAATGTCCTTCATCTCCTCCCTTTCAGTGCCGGCAACCGCCTCCCTGAAGAGCTCAACGTGAATATCGCACATCTTGGCTATCTCTCTCGCTGAGATACCCTCTTTAACGAGCTCCTGCTCAATAAGGGGTATTTCCAGCGGTGAGATGTTCCTCAAGAGATCTTTAAACTCCTCCTTGAGCTTTTCAACATCCTCTCCCCTGTGGATTTTTCTTAAAAGTTCTTTCATCTTTTCTTTCTTGTACTCGCGGTTTTTCAGGAGTTCGGTCATTCAACACCACCCTTAACCTTTTCTTTGATGAGAAGCGCAAGCCCGCGGAGCTTTTCGTAATCCTCTCCCCTCGGCCTCGCACGAATCTCAAGGCTCCCGAGGAGCTCTATATTCGAGCCCTTCAGCACTTCAAGGAGTGAATCCTTGCTCCTCCCGTGCCACCCGTAGGAGCCCATTATCACCGCATATTTTGCGGGCGGCCTGAGGGCCTTTACGAGGTATGCGGCATAGATCGCAAGGGGATGAGCACCCCCAAGGACTGTCGGGGCTGCCAGAACTATGACCCTTGAGTCCACGAGGTCTTTGGCGACCTCCCCTATGTCCGAGCTCACGAGATTGTGCACCTTTACATCCACCCCTTCAGCGGTCAGAAGAGCCGCGAGCTCCCTCACCATGGTCTCATTTGCCCCCCACATGCTGACATAGGCTATCAACACTTTCTCCTTCGTCTCCCCGCTGCTCCACTTTTTATACGCCTCGATTATCCTCGCGGGATTCCTGTATATCGGGCCGTGGCTCGGGGCGATTATCTCAATCTCAAGCCCCTCGATCTTTTGGAGTGCTCTCTTCGCCATGGCCGAGAAGGGCATCATTATCTCCCCGAAGTATCTCTGGGCGTGCGTTAGAAGGTCGGGCACGTCATCGTCGTAAAAGCCCCCAGCAAGGTGGGCCCCAAAGAAGTCGCATGGAAAGAGTATTTTATCCTCCACCAGATATGTAAACATGGTCTCAGGCCAGTGGAGCCATGGGGCCTCTATGAACCTGAGGGTCTTCCCTCCCAGTGAGACGGTGTCGCCATCCTTCACCACCATAATCCTCTCATCGGGGACATCGTAGTATGCTTTAGCCATGTCCGCGCCTTTTTCGGTTGCAATGAGGATGGCCTTTTCGTTCCTCTCCAGCAGGTATGGAATTGCGCCCGAATGGTCGGGCTCGGCGTGGTTCATCACTATGTAATCGATATCGGCCACGTCTGCGATTTCGTTTATTTTCTCCTCAAGCTCCCTCTCAAAACTGGGATTTACGGTGTCTATGAGGGCGGTTTTTTCACTCCCGACGACCAGATAGGCGTTGTAGGAAGTTCCTTCCGGAAGGGGAATTAGAGAATCGAAGATTCTCCTGTTCCAGTCCTTAATTCCAACCCAGTAAACATCTTCAACAATTTTCACAGCTTTCATCATTACGCACCTTCATGACATATGTCATATCAAATACTTTTAAACCTTTCTACCTATTCATGGCCAGCAAAGTTTATATGACATTTGTCATTATAAGTTTATGGTGAAACGAATGGAGATTAAAGCTGTGGTGGACCTGAGGGGGCTAAACCCCCCGGAACCCGCTGTAAGGATAGTTGAGGCATTGAAGGATCTGGACAAGGGGGAGGGTATCGAGGCAATCGGCGACAGGCCGTTCAAAGGCATCCTCCCAAAGCTTGAGGAGGCAGAATACAAATACGAGCTGAAAAAAGTTGGAGATGCCTACATTTTGAGGATATGGAACGAGGGAAATGCCAGGGAAATTTCAGGACTCGGTGATGTGGAGTGCGCAAAGGAAATCGAAATAAACGAGAACACAAACGTCGGGATGCTCATAGAGAGGTATCCCGGAGCTCTCGAAGTGCTCATTGAGTACGGCTTCACCCCGCTCAAAGACGAGACCCTGAGAAAGACCTTGGCAAGGACAATAACGCTGAAAGAGGCCAAAAAACTGGGCAACCTCCCAGATGAGAAGTTCAGGGAACTTTTAGAAAAGCTTAAAAAATTGAAAAGGTGAGCTCAGTCGAGCTCCTCTGCAAGGGCGGAGCCTTCTTCTATTTTTACGCCTTTGTTGAGCATGTCCCTCAAATCCTTCTCGGGGTCGCCCGTCAGCCTGAGGTCGAACTGCTTCCTGAGGATTTCGAAGACTCCCTGAGTTAGGAATTCCGGAGGCCTTGGGCCTATGTAGATGCCCTTAACTCCAAGGTAGAGCAGGGAGTAGAGTATTCCAATTGCCTTCTGCTCCATCCATGAGAGGACTATTGAGACCGGAAGTGAGTTCACATCAGTGCTGAGTTCATTCGCCAGAGCGACGGCAATTTCAATTATTGAGTAAACGTTGTTGCACTGACCGAAGTCGAGGAACCTTGGAATGCCTTCAATGGTTCCGTAGTTCCTCGCGTTGTAGCGGAACTTTCCGCAGGCGGCCGAAAGTATGAGCGCATCCTTTGGAATCAGTTCGGTGAGCCTCTCGTAGTAGCCCATGCCCTTGTGCGGGGTATCACATCCACCAACGACAAAGATATGCCTTATCTTGCCCTCGTTGATGAGCTCAAGGAGCTTGTCCTTCATGGCCAGGACGTTGGTGTGGTGGAAGCCTGTGAGGAGCTTTCCTCCTTCAACCTTCTCCATCTTCGGTGTTCCCAATGCCCTCTTTATCAAAGGCTCGAAGTTGTAGTCCTCTATATGTGGAACCCCTTCAAGACCCGCTATGCCGACGGTAAAGATCCTGTTCCTATAAGCCTCTGTGGGCTGCTGAACACAGTTGCTTGTGCCCAGAATAACACCCGGGAATTCTGCAAACTCCTTCTTCTGGTAGAGCCATGAACCACCCCAATTGGCGGTCAAGCTCTTAAACTTTTTAAGCTCCGGATAAGCGTGAGCCGGGAACATCTCCGCGTGGGTGTAAACTTTAAGCTCATCCTCAAGGCCTCTCTCCTCAATCTGTCTCAGGAGCTCATAGAGGGCTTTGTAGCTGTGGCCGGTAACGAGTATGCCATGTCCCTCAAAGCTGCCTGTAGGAACTTCAACGGGCTCCGGCCTTCCGAAGGTTTCCACATAAGCTTTGTCGAGCAGCTTCATGGCCTCAAGGTGAACCCTTCCGTTCTCAAGAATGAGCTCAAGAAAACGGTTCTTATCGAAGTTAACGTTGGTGAGCGTTGCGTATAATGCCTCAGCCAAGAAATGGCCGATTTCCGGATTGTCGTAACCAACCTCAAGTGCGTGGTAGTAGTAGGCTGACGTACCCTTAATACCGTACAGCAGAGCCTCCTGGAGAGAGTTTAAATCTGGATCCTTTCCGCACACACCCTGTACTGTACACCCTCCCTCCAGGCTCATTGAACACTGATTGCAGAGCATCTCCAAATTTTCAGGTATTCTTATCGCCATTTCCGTCCACCTCCAATTTTATGACGCGTGTCATATCATGCGGTTTAATTTATGAATTTCTGTTCATAAAAGCTTTGCGGTTTCTTAACCTAAAACGTGATGTTTACATGATTAGAGAGGATATTTTTGCTCTATTAAATCCATATATTTGAGCATATAGCATTGATATCACATAGTTTTTGTATCATAATTAATAACAAATATTAAAAATATTATGACATGTGTCATACAAAATTAGATGCCGGTAAATCTTTAGTATTTAGCAAATATTTACAGCAGTTAAATCAAATATAAATTGACCAAAATACTTATATATTCCATGTGTCATATACCTTTTCATGAGAATTAATGCCTTCGAAGCGGCAGCCAAATATGTTTATCCCTCTTTAAGGAGAAGATTAGTGGAAATACTATATAAGAAAGGACTAACTCAGGTTCAAGTGGCAGAACTACTCCACATAACCCAATCAGCTGTTTCCAGATACTTGAAAATGGATAGAGGGGCTTTAGTGGAAGTTGAAAAATTTAGGGACATAGAAGAAAAACTTGAAGCATTAGCCAATGAAATTATTAAAAAGAAACCCGACGAGTATTACATTCACTCAGAACTCGTCAAAATTGCTTTAAAAATGCTTGGAAAGGGCTATGTGTGTTCATTTCACTCTAAAGTTGATCCAGAAGTTGATCCAGCTATGTGTAATATTTGTTTAGATATTTTTGGATAGAGCACTATGAACCAGTGTCTTTAGGGATAGGGGTTTATCCACAAGATTAAAATCGTGATAGTCTTTTTCCACCCTCATACCGATAGCAAAACGCTTTACTCAGGATTCCTCTGCTCAAAGAGTAAAAGTTTGAAACTTTTTTCATAAATTCATTTTTAAATTTATTCACTTGAAATTATTCCGAGGTGAGAATGGTGGATGAGCTAGAAATGATCAGAAGAAAGAAGATGTTAGAACTCATGAAAAAAGCCGGAATAATAGAGGTTAAACAAAAGAAGCCAAAAGTTATCATAGAAGTGATAACCTCCCCAGGCTGCCCATACTGTCCGATAGCATGGGCCATGGCTCAAGAAATAGAAAAGAAGTATGACGGAGTTCTAGCAAAAGAAGTTAGTGTTGCCACTCCAGAGGGCCAGAGAAAAGCCATGGAACACAATATAATGGGAACTCCAACGATTCTAATAAACAACAGAGTTGAGTTCATAGGGGTTCCCAATTTTGCTGAATTTGAAAGAAGAGTACGACAGTATCTGCCCTAAAGGGCGAGGCTTTCGAAAGGTAAAAAATTTATAATCACAAAAGTCTTAAATTAATTCGAGGTGGCATAATAATGCAAAAAAATTGTTGGGAATAATAATTGGAATGTTGGTTTTGGGAGGAATGGGAAAAATAACTAGTGCAACAGAGGAGATTTTTCCCATATATCTTGACCCTGGAAATGGTGGAGGAACCATTGTATATCTTGGAAATGATCAAACATTGACATATGCAGAATATGAAGATAAGGGCGTTAACGATCACAATGGAGTATACTATATATTAAAAAATGAGGTCTATGCAAAGGATGCTCAAAAAGTCTCCACTTCAATTGAAGCAGTTGGATTCGGATATGTTGAAACTTATGCAGCAGTCGGGGAGAAGTTTGACATTGGTGGTACCGGAAGTGCTTCTGCGGCTATAGAAATTCCAGTACAGATTAACGGATGGGTGGATTTAGGTTTCGGAGAAGCGTCGTACAAGGTCAAAGTATATATCAAAGATTTAACAACCGGAGCGATTACATCCTTTATCATTGACGAAGAGGAATTTCAACAAACAGGTAATAAACAAGTAAACAAGCAGATTTTATACCGTACTCCATCATATATATTTAAAAGTGGTCATAGATACGCAGTTTATATAGAACTGACATCTAGAGTTTATTCTAGTGGTGGCCTGAGCTCGGCCTCCCTAAGTTTGAATGTACACTATGACTATATGTATATAGACTTCCCATAGGAGGTAAGAGCTTATGAAAAATAAGCTTTACATTCTTTTTCCATTTTTGCTTGGGTTGATATATGGTGTAGGAATATTTTCAGTGTGGTGGGTTTTTAGATTGGGGAGGCACCTCCCTGACATTGTTGATAATCTCATTGTGATATCCGCACATCTTGCACCAATAGTCGGGGGGATTATCAGCTTTTATCGCCTTTGTAAATGTAGCTGTTGCAAAGAAGACAAAAACTGACCTCCTCCCCGCCCTAAGGAACGGGGTTTTCAAAAGAAAAAGCAATAACAAAAAAGTTCCATTACTTGCTTTTTGTCTTTCCTTTTTAGAAAGTTGTAGAGAGGAACATTTTGAAATTACAGGTTCCAAGCTTTAAAAGGTAAAACTTTCCAAGAAGGTGAACTGCTCCCTTTCGGAAGGGGGCTTCCCACACAAAAAAGATAAAATTTAAAAGTTCTCTCTTTGATTTTCCCCTCATGTTCCTATATGAGAAAAATTTTAAGCTTCAAAAAAAGAAAGCCTTAGAAAGTCTAAATGAGGCCCTAGAAAAAGGGTTAGTAGATAGTGATATAATATCCCTACTTAATAAGATAAACTCCCTGGAGAATTACTTCACAACATCCTCCTGCTCAGGCAGGATAAGCATTATGCAAATGCCCGATTTTGGGGACAAGCTCAATGCAATATGGCTTGGAAAATGGCACAGAGAAGTCAAAATTGAGGAAGTGCTCGATGCCATAAATAAACATGATGGGGGAATGTTGTGGTTTATAGTCCACAGTCCAATTCTCCACGTTTCAGCAAAGACTTTGGAGGATGCTGTTGAACTCCTAAATCTTGCAATAGCCTGTGGGTTTAAGCACTCAAATATCAAGAGCGTAAGCCACAAAAAGCTTGTAGTAGAGATTCGTTCAACCGAAAGAATGGATGTTCCTTTAGGCAGAGATGGCGAACTGTGGGTGAATGAGAGTTATCTTGCGAAAATAGCTTCAATGGCAAATCTCCAATTAAGAAGAGCCAAAGAAAAGCTCAGAAAACTTGAAAATAAAATTGAAAAGCTCAAGAAATAAAGGAAAGGACTTCAGAATTCAGTTTCCTCTTCTCCTGGCCCTTTACCACTTTCTTTCTCTTTCTCGAGCTTGCTTGCAGCTATCACATCGTCAATCCTGAGAATCATTACTGCAGCTTCACTTGCACTCTTGATAGCTTGTTTCTTGACTCTAAGTGGCTCAATAACACCTCTCTCCATCATGTCGGCTGGCTCACCAGCAAAGACATCAACACCGACTGTTGGACCTTTCTCTTTGTGAGCTGCAGTGACCTTCACTAGAACGTCAACTGGATCAAGTCCAGCGTTTTCTGCAAGGGTTCTTGGAATCACCTTCAATGCATCAGCAAATGATTCAATGGCAAGTTGTTCTTTTCCACCGACTTCTTTGGCGTATTCGTCAAGTTTGATGGCAAGCTCGATTTCGCTTGCACCGCCGCCAGCAACAATCTTTCCATCTTCAACGATGTCCTTGGCGACTTTTATTGCGTCCTCGAGGGCTCTTTCTACTTCGTCAACGACGTGTTCTGTTCCTCCTCTGATTAGGATTGTGACTGCTTTTGGATTCTTGCACCCTTCAACAAAGACCATGTTTTCTCCAGCAACTTTTCTCTCTTCAACAAGTTCGGCATAACCAAGGTCTTCACTTGTGAGGTCTCTCACATTGGTGACAATCTTTGCACCAGTTGCCTTGGCAAGCTTCTCCATGTCACTCTTCTTAACCCTTCTAACAGCCAATATACCAGCCTTGGCAAGGTAGTGTTGTGCTAGGTCGTCAATTCCTTTCTGACAGAATACTACATTTGCACCGGTAGCAACAATTTTGTCAACCATCTCTCTTATCATTCTTTCCTCTTGTTCGAGGAACGCTTGTAATTGTTCTGGGCTTGTAATTCTAATCTCCGCATCTGTCTCAGTTTCTTTAACCTCAAGTGCCTCGTTAATAAGAGCAATCTTGGCATCCTCAATCTTTCTTGGCATACCTGGGTGAACTCTCTCTTTGTCAATAACTACACCTCTGATGAGTTGGGTGTCTCTAACACTCCCACCCTCTTTCTTCTCAAGCTTAATGTTGTCAATGTCAACCTGGTACTTCTCACCAACTTTTTCGCCAACAAGTCTTACTGCATCTATTGCCAACCTAGCCAAATACTCCCTCTCTTCTTCAGCAGCTTTTCCAGTTATAGCTGTTGTAGCAGCCTTCATGAGGACTTCCTCATCCTCCGGGCTAACATCCTTTGCAATGTTATCGAGAATCTCTTGGGCCTTTTCAGCTGCAAGAGTATAACCTTTTACAATTATTGTTGGGTGTATGTTTTGGTTGAGAAGTTCTTCAGCTTTCCTTAGGAGTTCGCCTGCAATAACGACAGCTGTCGTAGTTCCATCTCCAGCTTCCTTGTCTTGAGTCTTTGCAACTTCAACCATCATCTTAGCTGCTGGGTGCTGGATGTCCATTTCATCCAGAATTGTTGCACCATCGTTTGTGATTACTATATCTCCAAGGCTGTCAACAAGCATTTTATCCATACCCTTTGGACCAAGAGTAGTCCTTACTGTCTCTGCCACAATTCTTGCAGCAAGAATGTTTAATCTCTGGGCATCCTTTCCAACATATCTCTGAGTTCCTTCAGGTAGAATCAAAATTGGTTGTCCTGCAAGTTGGGCCATTTCCACCCACCTCCCATATTTTTCTTTTTTGTGGGAGGATTGCTTTTAGTTACAATGTGTTTGCATTCCGATTATGCATTCCTTTGTGCTATTTATAAATTTTTCGGTCAATGTTTTTAAGCTTTTTAGCAAAGCAAAAATCGGTGAAACCCATGGAGGAGTTTGAAAAAGCATTAGAAAGCAAAAATTGCCAAAAAATTCTCGAGATACTTGATGATTATCTTGAAAAAATAGAAAATGAGAATGAACTTAGGGCGTTCTTAGAAAAAGTGGAAACATTAATCCTAAAGTGTGAAGGCCCTGATGCTTATGAACTTGCACATGAAATTACACATATATATGCTCATTTAGGTGAATTAGATAGAGGGATGGAGATTTACAAGAAACTTGCTGAGAAATACAAGGAAGAAAGAGAGAAGTACTTGGATGCTCTATATCATCTTGCAGATGCATATGAGCATTTTGGAATTCCAGAAAAGGCCATAGAGGCATATAAAGAACTGTTAAAACTTGAACAAGAAGTTGGAAACAAGAGAGAGGAGGCATTAACACTAGCACATATTGCTATAAACTATGCTGATCTTGGAGAAGTGGAAAAAGCAATAACCACAATGAAAAAAGCCAGTGAAATGTTCAACAAGCTTGGTGACGAGAAAAATTACTTGATAAGCTTACTGGATCTAGCTCACTTCTATTACGAAACCGAGGATTATGAAAAATCCGAAGAACTAATCGCTAGGATCTTAAAAAGTCCCAGGGATGCAGAAATAGAAGTTAACACAAAAATTGTAGAAGCAGAAGTAAAAGCTGCCCAAGAAGACTTTAAGAGAGCTTTTTCTGCATTAAGGGCTGCTTTGATCAAAGCTTTGGAAGTGAACAGTGAGGAACTCTTTAGCATTGGGTTTGAAGCAATCTATGAATTCATAACCGAGCTTTTTGATGAGAAAATGTATAAAGAAGTCTATGAGAACATTCAAGAGTTAGCTGAATCCTTCGAAGAAGTGAATAAAGAATATGTAAAGTTTTTCACTGCAATTGGAGAACTGGCAAAACTCAAGGAAGGTTTAGATAACAATTACAATAGTATCTATGAGAGTATTGAAGTGAATGAACTTAAAGAACTTCTTGATGAGCTCAAAAAAATAGGGGCAACTGTGTTGAACATAGGAGTTTAAAACCTTCTTTTTAACTATTTTAAACCCTAATAAGTGTTCGTGTTCAGAAAAACATTCTATATAGAGAATATTTTAAAAATTTAAAAAGTTTTGGAGATCAAAATCTTGATACTGTTTCAACCTCTGCACTTTCTGCGTTCTCTACTTCTCTAAAAGCATCTGCAACTTCGTCAAAGGAATATCCCTCAGCATCCTTTCCAAGCACATAAACCTTAAGTGCAACCAATCCGAAAGCTATTGGCTCCCTGTCAACCTTTGATATCCCATATTTGCCTTTAAATTTCTCCTCGAGTATTTTTTTGATCGCTGCTTCAAGTTCGTCAAGGTTCACCTCTGGGTCGGTAGGCATGACCCTAATAACTCCAACTAAATTGAAATCACTCATTTTTATTCACCTCAAGGTCCTTCCCATCCACATTTGGGGCATGTGTATGTAACTCCCAATACGCGGCAACTTTCACATCTCCATATGATTTCCTCTCCACAGTTTGGGCATATAAAGTGTGTAGCGTGCTCTCTTGGTGTTATCTCTTTTCCACATGAGGTACATACAGGTATGCTCTCAGCCATTTCAAACCACCTCCAAGAAGTGAGGTTTTTTGTTATCGTAACTCTTAACGCAGTAAAGGAAGTCCATTTATAAAACTTTCGAGATAAGCATAACTTCCAACTTGAAGAGTGTGTTTAAGGGGTAGTCAGACCATGCGAGTCTCCTCATCGCTCGGTCGAAATCTCCCTCATCATCCCAATAAAAAATAAAGAATTGGGCTTATAAACCTTCCTCAAATAATAGAAGTTCCACAAACTTTTCTTTATATGCCAAAATTTCCTCTATCTGCTTCTTCTCCACTTTACTAGCCATGCTGATCTGTTTGTACATAGCTTCAAGCTCTTTTAAAATCCTCTCAACACTTATTTCTGCTTCCTTGCTATTTCCATTGCGACTTGCAGCTTTACTCAAAAGTTTACCCTTCAAAAACGGCAACACTTCAAACGGCCGGCCCATGTAGGCCCAGTAAATACCCTCTCTTAAGATTTCACCAAGAATTTCGATTTCAGAATAGTTCATTTCATTCTGTCTAGCAATTGGTTTCCCACTCCCTCCTCATAGGTATCACCACTTTCAAAGATACGTCTTAAGTAAATTAGTTTTTCGCTGTAT
Organism: Thermococcus argininiproducens; assembly: GCF_023746595.1. NCBI lineage: Archaea > Methanobacteriati > Methanobacteriota > Thermococci > Thermococcales > Thermococcaceae > Thermococcus > Thermococcus argininiproducens. The sequence continues at coordinate 298,830 of NZ_CP080572.1, forward strand.
TTATTGTCAAAAGGTCAAAAACTCCCTGAAATATGATAGACTACTTAGACAGTATGTCAGAGCTTGGGTTGTTATTTTAGAGCTTAAGACAACAGTCAAAATACACAAGATTTAAACATCAAAACCTGACCAAACGATTTTTTCTAATTTCTACACTTTTCTCTTGCCTTTTTTAATTATTTTGTCCAGAAATTTTGGCATTCCTACCCATACTGACATTATTGACATCACAAGACAAGTTTGATGTGCATTAAGCGTAAGATTCTCTTTTATGCCTCATCTCAGGCCGTTATAATAAAGTCAAGTTTTACAGAAACGTAACTCTTAAATAGGTCTTTTGATGTATATTCTTATGCCATTATACACTAAGGCATGCAATATTGAAGGAAAAATGTAAGGAGGCCGAAGTGAATGAAGAGGTCTGGAATTTTGGCATTGTTGTTTGTTTTTGTTATGGTACTAAGCCCTCTAGCAGCGGCTGAGAAGGGTCCAGCGCCTGATGTTGTCTACATTGGTATTAGGACAAACGAAGAAACAGGTATTACTGACGTTGCAAAAGGGGACTTAGACATCTTCCTCTGGAGCGTTGGAGGAGCAGCATTCCAGGACTTGCCCTCAGACGTCCTTGACAAATTAACCCTTATTAAGACTGCAAGCGGTTACAACGACATTGAGGTCAACCCCGTCCACGATGACGACAGCCCATACCTCGTCACTGTTGGTGAAAAGAAGTACTTCAACCCATTCGCAATCAGAGATATTAGATATGCATTAAACTTCCTCATAAGCAGGCAATACATTGTCCAAAACATTCTCCAAGGTTCAGGACAACCAATGCTTGGTGGTATAAGACCAAGCACTGGTGCAAACTCATACTTCGAGCCAGTTTATAAAGCAATGGGAATCACAGCCGTTGCTGACTTAGCAAAAGCTCAAAAGATTGTTGAAGACGCTATGAAGAAAGCCGCTGATGATTTGGCAAAACAAGGTTATGAGCTTAAGAAAGGTGACGACGGATTCTGGTACTTTAATGGCGAGCCTGTTACACTCAAGTTCATCATCAGAATTGAAGACCACAGAAAAGACCTTGGTCTTTACGTTGCTGACTTAATTGAGAAGTTCTGGGGCTTCAAAGTTGACAGACTCTTGTGGGATAGAAGAAAAGCTTCAAGCACTGTTTATGCGGGTGATCCAAAGAACTTCCAATGGAGCATGTACACTGCTGGTTGGGTTTCCACAGTTAACATCAAGTGGCCTGATGACTACACCGCATGGTGGTACACAAGCTGGTATGGATGGCTCCCCGCAGCAGTAGGATGGCACATGCCAGAAAGTGACTTAATAACTGTAAAAGAATTAATTGACGAACTCGGAGGAGCTGAAGCTGTCATAGAATCATTCCAACTCAAGTACTACAACACTCCTGACAAACTTGCCGAACTTTATGATATGACTGAAGAAGAGATCACCAAGATGCTTGTTCTTGGTAGTGTTGAGTTCAACGGCAAGACTTACGAAATGGAAGAGGGTAACGTTGACCAATACTGGGACCTCCAGAAGATTTCAATGGCCCTTGGTGTAAGAGACTCACAAAAGACCTTCCTTGTGGAGACCTGGGAATACTTCCCAGTCAACAAAGATAGAGTCAAGGCAATTGCAAGAGATGTTTCCTCAGGATTATGGAGCAGGTGGGCTCTCATAACACCTGAAACCCCAGACAAAGTAGTTAAAGTGGCAGAATTCTCAGCTACTGGAGCACTCTTCATGAGTGCATTCAACCCAATTGGAGGTATTGACGACGTTTACAGCGCAGTAGTCTGGAGAGTAATTTACGATTACGCTATGTACACAGACTTAGCAACTGGAACTTACATTCCAGTTAGATGTGAGTACAAGGTTGAGAGAGGCCCAGTTACAGTCCCAGACGATGCTGTAATTTATGACACAGTACAAGACAAGTGGGTCGTCGCCCACGCCGGTGAGGAAGCAAAAGCCAAGATTACCTACGATTGTAGGCTTGGCAACTGGCATGACGGCCACCCAATGAGCATGGCCGACATCAAATATGCCGCAGCATTCACCTGGGAATGGTCAACCAAAGACGGAGATGACGACGTGTATTACGATGACAAGCTTTCTTCAGCCGCAGAAAGCCTTGCAAAAGTTAAAGGTATTCAATGGGTTGATGAGGACACTTATGTTGTCTACACTGACTTGACACACCCAGTTGCTGATGACGTTATGGCTAACATGAACGTCTTCTGGGCTTCACTACCATGGCAACTCCTCTATGCAATGGGCGAACTCGTTGCAAAAGGAGACGAATACGGTGCATCACAGAAATACTCCTTCAGTGAAGAGGCAGAGGGAGTTGCCCAGCTTGATCTTCTCGTAGCAGACCACGTTGCTGACTTGAAGAAAGTCCTCGAAGCCTTAAAGAACAAGAACGCTATCCCACCCGCCATTGCTGGAGACGTTAGCGACCCAAGTGAAGGATACACCAAGATCCTTGACTGGATCAACAGCAAAGGCCATGCAGTAATAAGCAACGGTCCATTCTACCTCGAGAAATACGACCCAGACAAGATCTTCCTCGAATTAAGAGCATTCAGAGACCCAACATATCCATTCGATCTCGATTACTGGAAGCAAAAACTAATACTCGCAAAGCTTGAACTTGCTGGAATCGATGTTCCAACCAAGGTAAACACTGGCGAGGACGTGAAGGTAACCATAAAGGCTAACATGGTCGAAGAGTATCCAGAAACTGGTACCAAACCCGCAGACATGGGATTCGTATTCGTTGAAGTAAAGAACGAGCAAGGACAAACTGTCTTCAGTGGAGAGGCCAAACTTGCAACAGCTGGAAACTTTGAAATAACAATCCCAGGCTCAGAAACTGCCAACTGGGAAGCTGGAAAATACGAAGTTTACGTAAAAGGTGGACTAGAGGAAGGCGTTGTCTCATTTACTGATAAGAAGACAATAATTGTCATAAAGAAAGAGCCCACAACATCACCCACAGAATCACCAACCGAGTCACCAACAGAATCTCCAACTGAATCACCAACAGAATCACCAACATCACCAACCGAGTCACCAACAGAGACCGGTGGAATCTGTGGTCCAGCTGTACTTGTAGGCCTTGCACTAGTACCACTACTCTTGAGAAAAAGAAAGTGAGCTCCTTTTTCCTTTAGATTTTTAATTTCTTTTCTATTTGCTTTTATCAAAGGAAAATTCTCAAAACTTTGGTGTATTTTTCATTAAACTTACGAACTGCCTTTTGATATGCATCTAAACGTGTTTCTATGTCTCTGCTTGTACTTATAAGCCTTTTATTGCGCATTAAATAGAAAAATATATAAAGTTTTACAGACTTGAAAATGTTGATGAATGATAAAAAGCCTTAATGTACACATTTGAATGGAGGTGTGTAAGTTGGGATATGGTAGATACATTACAATTAGACTTCTCAATGCACTACTAGTTCTCGCTTTAGTTACCCTGCTAGTTTCAGTTCTCTTCACGAAAGTTGCAGAAGAGGACATTAGATCAACAATCCAAGAACAAATAAACCTTAAACTTAGGTCAAATCCAGAACTCCAAAGGCAATTGGCTGCCGATCCTGCAAAGCTTCAAGAGTGGTATCAAAGAGAATACAACAGACTTATTCACGTTTATGAATTAGACAAGCCATTTTGGGTTAGAGTGGTGCAAAGAACAAAAGACACGTTAACGCTGAATTTTGGAAATACCAAATCCCCGATATTTGGTGAGACTGCTGTTAGTAAAATAATCTCGAAAGCTATCCCAAGAACTGTTATCCTCTTCACTACAGCCCAAATATTTGTTATATTCATAGGTCTACTCTTAGGTGTTAAAGCAGCGCAGATGGCAGGGAGCTTTTTGGACAGAGGTGTCTCAATAGTAGCAATGGTCACAAGTAGTATACCAATGTGGTGGTTCGGAATGATATCAATCCTCATATTCTCATTCAAAATGGGGTGGTTCCCAAGTGGTGGAATGACCTCAATGCCACCAAAAGAGGGAGTCGCGTATTACTTAGACGTTCTTTACCATATGGTACTTCCTGTAACCACAATAGTGTTCGTTTTATTCGGTGGATGGGCCTGGACAACAAGAAATATTATGATTGGTACAATGCAAGAGGATTTTATCATGGCTGCAAGAGCCAAAGGTGTACCTGAAAGGAAAGTTATATATGGACACGCCCTCAGGGCTTCAGCTCCACCTATAGTTACCATGACAATCTTCAGCCTTCTAGGTTCAATTGGTGGTGCTATCATTACCGAGAGTGTATTCAACTGGCCAGGAATGGGAAGACTTTATTGGACTGCACTACAACAAAATGAAACTAGACTTCTAATGGGTGTGACATTCGTTACAGTTGCTCTCTATTTAATAGCAATGATTATAGCAGACCTAGCTTATGGATACCTCGATCCAAGAGTTAAAGTTGGTGCATCACAGCAAACATGAGGTGAGGAAGGATGAGATGGGTCGACGTAAAAGCAAGTATGAAAGAGTTCTGGTTCGAATTTAAACGACAAAAAGGAGGATTATTCGGATTAGTACTTTTGTTCCTTTTAATAGTCACTGCACTTGGAGCTCCATATATAACTGAGCCAGATATTCCCAAAAAATGGGGTCAATATTGGGAAGGAAATCCAACCACAGTACCACCTGTATGGTATAACTATTTCACTACCAAGAAACTAGCCCCTCATGAAATTTTAACATCCAATGATTTGACAATAGTCTCAGAAGGAGAAGATATCGGCGGAGGAATGAAATATTATGGATTTGAGTTTACATACGAAAATAATTACGACACTCCTCCTTCGGATATTATCATAAGGAATATAGGAGTCAAACTTACAGACTTAAACTCTCCAGCACAGATCATAATAACCCTCGTAAGACCAGATGGAGTTAAAATTGAACTACTCAACACCGACTTGAGAGAGGGTTCTATATATCAGTTGGCAAAAGATGGAAAAGTGAGAAACACCGTATTCCGTTGGGCCTCTGAATTTGAAGATCCCCAAAAGATCGCTGAGAGTGGAGAGACTCTCAAAAGCACTATGGACACTATGAGAGTGATATTTGCAAAAGCTCAGGAGGGTATCCTCACTAATCCAGAAGCCCTTAAAGGAACATACACATTCCAAGTAGACATATTCACATTCAAAGAAGGAGATCAAATAGACCTAAGCAACACAGAAATCGTACTCTCAGGAAGAACATATGGATTAATGGGAACAGATTATAAAGCTAGAGACTTATGGGCAGGTCTTGTCTGGGGAACTAGAGTTTCACTTACTGTAGGTGTTACGGTGGCAGTTCTTACAGTTCTTATTGGTATTTTCTACGGAGTTACAAGTGCCTACCTTGGAGGATGGAAAGATGAGTTCATGCAAAGAGTTAACGAATTCTGGGCCTCAATTCCAACATTACCAATACTTATTCTCTTAGGTGCCGCATTTAAGGGACACGTCAGCCTATGGACCATAGTATTCTTAATGGTGGCCTTCTACTGGACTGGAATTGCAAAAGTTGCCAGAAGTATGGCTCTCCAGATTAAAGAGCAAACATATGTAGAGGCAGCAATTGCTCTTGGTGCTGGTACTGGAAGAATAATTTTCAAACACATAATGCCCCAGATCATGCCATATGCTTTCGCTGCAATGGCCCTTAACGTTCCTGGAGCTGTATTAACAGAAGCTTCCCTCAGCTTCCTTGGACTTGGTGATCCAACTGCAGTTACATGGGGACAAATTCTCTATGATGCCCAGACACAAAGTGCTACAATCAACGGATATTGGTGGTGGGTTATTCCACCTGGGCTAGCAATCACCTTGGTAGCATTTACCTTCGTGTTGATTGGTATATCATTGGATAGAGTCCTTAACCCAAGACTGAAGAGACTGTGAGGTGGATAAAATGGCTAGGAATGTACTTGAAGTTAAAGATCTTAAAATGTACTACTTCACTTCACGAGGTGCTGTAAGAGCGGTTGATAATCTCACCTTTGAACTCAAGAAAGGAGAAGTGCTTGGGCTAGCAGGAGAGAGTGGATGTGGAAAATCATCCTTAGGTTTCACTTTAATGGGAATGCCAACACCCCCAGGAAAAATTGTCAGTGGGAGCATAAAAATCGATGGTAGAGAAATAGTGGGATTGCCAGAAGAAGTCCTTAGGAGAGAAGTAAGATGGCAAAAGATCGCTATGATATTCCAAGGTGCCATGAACGCATTGAACCCCGTTTACACAATAGGATACCAAATGATAGAACCACTAATCTACCATAAGGGTATGACAAAAGAAGAAGCCTTAGACAGGGCCATGAAGTACTTAGAGCTGGTAGGACTTGCCCCAGAGATCGTATATAGATATCCACACGAACTTAGTGGTGGTATGAAACAAAGAGTTGTCATTGCAACTGCTTTACTGCTTGACCCAGAGGTTGTCATTGCGGACGAGCCCACTACTGCTCTAGACGTTGTTGTCCAAGCCCAAATCATAAACCTCATGAAGAGATTAAAGAAGGAACTTGGTCTATCCATGATATTCATTACCCACGACCTGAGCATTTTAGCAGAAGTTAGTGACAGGGTAGCAATAATGTATGCCGGAAAGATCGTGGAAATCGGTGACAGTGAGAAGATTTACTATGAACCTGCCCACCCCTATACACAAAAACTCCTCTCCGCAATTCCAAGATTACATGAAGACGTTGAAAGACTGGAATTTATCCCCGGTCAACCACCAAACCTCATAACACCACCAAACGGATGCAGATTCCACCCAAGATGTCCATACGCAATGCAACAATGTAAAGAACAAGTTCCAGAGTTGAAAGAAATTGAAAAAGATCACTATGCTGCATGCTGGTTGTTGTGAGGGATGAAAAATGGCGGAACCTGTATTAAAAGTTGAAAATCTCAAAAAACACTTCCCAATTAAGAGAGGATTACTAGCGGGACTTAGAGGGGAGGCACAAAGGTTTGTCAGAGCTGTCGATGGAGTTAATTTTGAGGTTCATAAGCAAGAGGTCTTTGCTTTAGTGGGAGAGAGCGGATGTGGAAAAACCACTACTGGAAAGCTAGTAATGAAGCTTCTTGAACCAACTGATGGTAGGATATACTTAGAGGGACAGGACGTAACCGAACTAAGAACTCAAGAAGAGATAAAAGCGTATAGAAGAAAAGTCCAAATGATATACCAAGATCCATTCTCTTCAATGAACCCAAGATTCAGAATATACAACGTTTTGGAAGAACCACTATTAATCCACGGTATTGGTGAGACTAAAGCTGAAAGAGAAGAGCTCATCTATAAAGCCCTTGAAATGGTAAAGATAGTGCCACCTGAGGACTACGTAGGGAGACACCCACACATGCTCTCAGGTGGTCAGAGACAAAGAGTAGCAATAGCAAGATCATTAATCCTCAACCCAACATTCATTGTTGCAGATGAACCAGTTTCAATGCTTGATGTTTCAATTAGAGCAGAAATCCTTGAACTAATGAAGGAGCTTAAAGAAAAGATGGGTGTTACATACCTCTACATTACACACGATCTTTCAACAGCAAGATACTTCGCAGATCATATCGCAGTGATGTACCTAGGAAGGATAGTTGAAATGGGTCCAGCAAAGGTCGTTATCGATAATCCAATCCATCCCTATACCAGAGCATTATTGGCCGCTGTTCCAGAACCAATACCAGAGAGGAGAAACATTATCAAAGAAGTTCCAATTAAAGGTGAAGTTCCAAATGCAGCCAATATTCCACCAGGATGCAGATTCCACCCAAGATGCCTCTATATGGAAAAAGGACTTTGTGACGTCAAACATCCTCAATTAGTCGAGTATGAGCATGAACACTGGGTTGAGTGCTGGCTAGCTGGAAAGATTTAATTCTCTTTTCTTACCTCAATCTTTATATTTTGCCTTGAATAATGATTCGTGGGTGATTTCATGGTAACTTTCATGGATGCCATAAAGTACCGTTTAATAAGAGTAGGCCTATTATTTTTGCTTTTGGCAATTATATTGTCTCTCATCTCCATGTATGAAGTTCCAAAAAGTGGAAGTTGGAGTGGAGATCTTCAAGCAGGAGAACACCTACTTGGGGATTCCCAGTTTGAGAAAAAATATTTCATAAGTAACAGAACCCTTATGTTATATTCTCAAAATGCTTCATTAATTATCATTCATGGGAATAAAATCGATGTTTACAAGCTAAAAAACGAGTCTGTGATTCTGAACCCTCTCTCTCAGCCCCAAATAAATATAGAAAGTGGAGAGGTAAATTACACTTATAATGTGAAAGGGGTAGATTATCCCTACGCTCCTCTCGCGTGGATTGCTTTTGTTATGATGCTTGTGGGAAGTGCCCTAAGTTTGGTAGGATATGTGAGATTTATGGAGGAATTAAAAGGAGGGTAATGAGATGAGAGTGCTAAACTATGAAGAAGTCATTAACAAACTGATATCATTCATAAAAGACAAAGTTAATGAAACTAAAGCAAAAGGAGTTGTTATAGGAATAAGCGGTGGAGTAGACAGTGCGACTGTAACATATCTTGCCGTTAATGCACTAGGAAAGGAGCGGGTTTTAGGGCTCATAATGCCATATTATAAGAACAAAGACCTTGATGACGCCATTTTAGTTTGCAAAACCCTTGGAATAAAGTACAAAGTTATATCCATAAAAAGTATTGTAGATGAAATTGAAAAGAGCTTGGGATCTGAATTAGATCATATCTCCAAGGGAAACTTGATGGCAAGAACTAGAATGATTCTCCTTTATGCTCATGCAAACTCTAGAAATTACCTTGTTCTAGGAACGTCAAACAAAAGTGAGTTATTGACCGGCTATTTCACTAAGTGGGGAGATGGAGCAAGCGATTACGCTCCGCTAATTAACTTATACAAGACAGAAGTTTGGAAAATTGCAAAAGTCTTAGGAGTTCCAGAAAGAATAATAAATAAAAAACCAAGTGCAGGGCTTTGGGAAGGACAGAGCGACGAAGACGAGCTGGGAATAACATATAGACAATTAGATGAGATTCTGTACAGACTGATCGACTTGAAGATGGAGAAAGAAAAAATCACGGAAGAATTAAATATCCCCCATGAAAGAGTGGAATATGTAGAATCATTAATCCTAAAAAGTGAACACAAACGCAGACTTCCAGTAGGGCCAGAAATTTAAGGAGGTAACGACTTGAAACGAGGCTATTTTTTAGTATTTTTAGCTGCAAGTATGTGGGGCACTCTTGGAATTTTTGCAAAGTTGCTTTACCAGTTTAATCTGGATCCATTTACCATAACCTTTTATCGAGCATTGATAGCATTTTCCCTCCTCCTAGCGTACAACTACTCAAATGGTTTCCAAATAAAGCGGTACAGACTGCCATTCTATGCATTCTACGGTTTTTTTGCAGTGTTTCTGTTTTACATTCTATACTTTTATACAGTAAAAATTTCCTCTGTATCTTTCGCAGTCCTTCTTCTTTATTCCGCTCCCATTTATTCAACCATCTTAGGATATCTCCTATTTAAAGAGAGGATAACCACAACAAAACTTTTAGCTCTACTCATGGCAATATTTGGAATCCTTTTAGTTGTAAACCTTGATCATTGGAATGGTAACAAGATCGCTACAGTGTTAGGCCTGCTCTCTGGATTAACATATGCACTTTACGGTATCCTGGCTAAAATTGCTGTAAAAAGTGAAAGACCAGAAGAAGCTCTCCTTTACACGATCGGTTTTGGAGCATTATTTTTAGCCCCATTTTCTAATTTTAAAGTACCCTATGAATCTATCCCATACCTATTAGGGCTTGCATTCTTTCCAACATTCTTGGGATATATTCTTTACAATAGAGCCCTTCAGGAAATCGAAGTTAGTAAAGCATCCATCATATCTACGATAGAACCAGTAGTGGCTTTAATTTTGGCCTACTCAATATTCCACGAAGTTTTAACATTGAAGCAGATAATAGGAGCAGTTTTCATAATTTTAGGATCACTTATTCTCCATATTGAAGAAAAAGAAAAAGATCAAACATAAAAATATCTCTCTAGTTCCCACTCAGTAATTTCTATTGTATCTATGGGAATCTCAGTTTTCTCCAAATATTCCTGATAACTTCTCCATTCTTTCGTTTTATACTTAATGAAGTTGTGATATGCTTCACCAAGTGCACCTTTAACAACCTTGTCTTTTCTAAGGGCTTCAAGCGCGGCTTCTAAGGTTGAGGGTAGAGTATCCACTCCCAGCAAAGCTCGTTTTTTCTCGTCTAATTCATAGACGTTTTCCTCAACATATGCAAAGGGTTCAATCTGCCGTTTTATTCCATCCATACCAGCTTTCAAGACTGCAGCAAATGCAAAATACGGATTCGCACTCGGATCGGGACACCTATATTCAATTCTTGCACCATTTCCTTTATATGCAGGAACCCTTACTAAAGCACTCCTATTTGCATAGCCCCAAGATATGTAAACGGGTGCCTCATATCCTGGAACTAATCTTTTATACGAGTTAACAGTTGGATTTGTAATTGCTGTTAAAGCCTTTGCATGTTCTAAAATCCCCCCTATAAAGTAAAGGGCCTCTTCACTTAACCCTTTTTCTCCAATGAAAATATTCCTGTTCCCTTCCCAAAGACTTATGTGGAGGTGCATCCCATTACCTGGCTTTCCAAAAAGGGGTTTTGGCATAAATGTAGCATAAAGCCCATAACTCTCTGCAACAGCCTTCACCAGATACTTAAATCGAATTATATTATCCGCAGTTGTTAAGGCATCGGCAAATCGAAAATCTATCTCATGCTGTCCGGGGCCCACCTCATGGTGTAGAACCTCTGGGATTAACTTAAAGGATGGCATGTAATGAGCTATCGTCCTTTTAATCTCCCTCGCCTTGTCTAGATTAATTAGATCGAAATAACCTCCCCCATCTGGGAGTTTTAGCTCCCATGAACCATTTTTTTCAAATAAATAGAACTCGGGCTCTGGACCTATATATGCCGTTAATCCCTCCTTTTTTAACTCTTCAGTGACTGATCTCAAGACTCTTCTCGGGTCTGCATAATATGGTTTTTTGCCCTTGTATATGTACCCAAATATCTTCGCCACACCTTCCCATGGCACTTCTACATAAGTATTTGGATCTGCCTTGAAAGTAAGGTCACTATCCTCTATTCCCTGGAAGCCCGGAATTGATGAACCATCAAATGAAATTCCCTCTGTTATAACTTCCTCGTATCTCCCTATTGGTACCTCCATACCTTTAGCAATACCATCTATATCCACAAAAACAAGTTGGAGAAAACGTGGTTTACCTGAAAACCCTCTTGCAACGGATTTGATATCGTTCATTTTTACCCCCACCTTAATGATAATATTTTCATTATTGTCCAGCATTTTTATACAATATTTCTAATATAAGCTTTTCTAATGAACTATTGTCAAAATGGCAATTTTTATCCCGAGTTACATTTTTGTGTACAAAACTAGACCAAATCACATATATTTTTGATACATATATGTCAATAACATTTTAGGAAAAACCTTTTTATTCCCCCTTCAAAAATTCAAACATGCCTAAAGATGATGAAATTATACAGAAAGAAATTTCCCGTTTGAATGTCCATCTTCCGAAAAGTAGAAAAAAACTTGCCCAACTGCTTAAAGAGGAAGAACCAAAAGTACAACTTAGAGATGGCCAGTTTCACTATTTTAAACGAGAGGAACTCGAGTACATCCTCTCATTAATCGAAGAACACGAAAGAGAGTTCTTATATATTCCAATAATCCTCGAAATCACCACCACCTGGCATGGATATTTTAGAGTAAGGGGTAAAGTCGCTGTAAAGATCATTGAAAAAATTCTTGGAAACTACGATATGCTAGAGGAAAAAACTGAAATAATCCTTCCTCGTTACTTATTACCAAAAATACGAAAAAAACTTCCTACTACAACAACCTACGCATTTATTGTGGAGTGAGAAAAGATGGATGATAACAAAATATTGCTTAACTATTATCTATTCACAATTCCCCAGATAACCGTATTTGCTGGAGCTATTTTGGGGATTATGTTAATTTTCAATGTAGAGATTAAAATTGCCCTTGGAATTTTTGCATCATTTTATGGACTTCTATTGACTATCATAGCGCTTTTAGTTAAGAGACAATTTTCAAAACTTCCACTATACAGAGCAAGCTTATTGTTCTTTGTAGGTTTTACTGTGCTCGGAATTTTCCTACTTTTAATGTGAAGTTTTATATTTGTTGAGATACTAACTATATAGGGGGAGATTTATGCGAAGGAAACTTATAGTCCTTATAGTACTCCTACTGATCACATCTATGGTATCTTCACAAACCCTCCTATTCTCAACTCTAGAAGAAAAAATAGTCGTGATTTCGGGAGACTATAAAGAAGGGACTCTAACGTTGATAAACAATGCAGATAAAGACTTCCAAATTGTGACGTTTCGCAGATATTACGTTTTGGATTCCAAAAACAACGAGATCTCTGGAATCACGCTGGAAATATACAAACCTGATGGAGAGCCTCTATCTACTGGTGTTCTCTATACATATTGGAAGTCAGGAGAAGAAAGAACTCTAAGGTATAAGATTTATGTAAATGAAAGTGTCAAACCAGGAACTTATACACTTTTCATGGTGCTTTGGGGATTTTTAAGCTCTGGGGATCTTAGGGTTATACAAATTCCAGTTACTCTTGAAATAACAGATGTACCTCTAATGTTCAAAGAGGCCTTTGTTGAAGTTAAAGAACGGTCAGTTAAAACAAACAGAATACTCACTGGAGAGACCATTGTAATATACTCTACGGTTCATAATCTCAAAAATTCTCCAGTATCAATAAATGGAACAGCGTACTTAGAGAAAAATGGAAAGCGATATCTTAAAACAGATATAGCCATGAATCTGACTCCAGGAGATAACTCACTTCAAGTGGAGATCCCAATCCCATATGATCTCCAAGCTGGCGAATATAGACTCATATACAAGTTAGAATATTCTAAAGGCACATATCTTTTCTCAAAAGTTTTTTACATCACTTTTGGAGTGGATTTAACAGCAATTTCTTTGGAAAAGACAGAAGTTATGGAAGATGAAAAAAATACCCTATATCTAACCCTGTTTTCGGAAAGGGACATCGTAGTTAATTACACTATAGAAGTCTATGGAGTCAACAACGAACTTTTACACAACTCTACAAAAGCTATCAAAATAGAAAAAGGAAGTACAATAATACAAGACGAGATACCTTCTTTATCCCCAGGAAGCAAAAAAATCATGAGCAAAATTAGCTTTGGGAAAATAACTCTTGATCAGGGATCCATCTCCTACAATGTACTTGCATACCCACAAATCGAGAATATACTGTACAAAGAAATCTCCTTAAACGAGAATAAGGCAACAGTTCAGTTTTCCATAACGCTCAGCAATGCCAACTCGAAGGAAGTGGTTACTAAACTATCCTATAGATTCTTCAGGCCCAATGAAACTATCCACAAAGGATCAAGAGACTTATCCCTATCTCCAGGAGAAAATTACGTGAATATTACCCTGGAACTTCCAATAGGAGAGAAGATATACTACGAGTTTTCCCTAATACAGAATAATAAGGAACAGAAGATCAGTGGGGATCTGGAGATAAAACCTCCTGCTCCTCCAACTTCCACTTTCTCACAGTCATCAACCCCTCTAACTTCCACAACAAACACTACTATTCCTACTCCAGCCCCTCAACAAAGAAATATTCTTACATATATTGCCATACTACTCATAATAATCTTCTTAGTATTACTGATCCTCTATTTGAAACCAGCACCTTCAAAGAAAAGACGTGAGAGACCAAAACCCAAGAGGAGATCCCCCATAGGCAAGTTCAAGAGACCAAAAGAACCCGAGATCAAAGAGTACAGAGAATTACCGAAAAAATAGTCCAAAATATTTATAACTCTACTTTTATTAAAATTAAATAGTGAGGGGGCTGGGGCTGTCGGGTAGTAAGCCTGAGGAAGTTCCGCCCACCTCACCGGGGCCGCGGTGTCGTAAGGCACCTCCCGAAAGGGAGGGCAACGGCGCAGAAACGACACGTCCCCTCAAATAGGAGGATGAAAGCGGTGAAGGTCTTCGGCAACGAAGACCGAGCTAACCCGCAGACGATTTGAGGGGGAACGGTGAAACGGCCGTCCCGCGGGGTGCAAGGCCAAGCTAGGGACGATGAATTCCCGGTGGGAGTCCCGTGGTGGGCCGCTTAGTCGAATGCCCCATTTTTACAGAAGGCGGGCTATAGCTCCCTCACTTCATTTTCATATCTAAAAACGAAGCCACCAATATTAGCGAACCCCCAATAACAGTTCTAAATGTTGGTATTTCTCCTAGAAGTATCGCTGCATAAACTATTGCACTTAGTGGATCAAGATAACTTAAGAGTGCTGCTTCATTAGCTTCAACCTCTTTAAGGCCGTCCATGTAGATAAAAAGCGCAAACACAGTATGAATAATTGCTATAAAAGTAACCACTATGAAAGAGTTTAAAGAAACATAGAAATCTCCTACACTTACTAGAACAGGAAAAAGAATCAACGTAGCAAAAAATAACTGAAAAAATGTTAGATTGGAACTATCAATATCCCTAAGATATCGACCCAAAATAGTTACACTCGCATAAAAAATTGCACCTAAAAAAGCAAATAGTATTCCAACAAAGTCCTTATTTCCAAGGGACATCTCTGTTTGGCTTCCTATTAAAAAAGCCCCTAAAAAAGCTAAACATACTAGAACTATCCTTATTTTTGTAATATTCTCTTTCAAAAACACTGAAGATAGTATAACTACTATTATAGGCGCCAAATAATAGATAAGAGTTGCTTTGGCTATGTTAGTATACATGATTGCGGAAAAGAAAAATACCCAATTTAAAGCCAAAACAAACCCCAATAGAAATACCAAACCAATCTTAGGTCTCACATTTAAAAAAGCGCCCTTAACCCAACCAGCATTCTTTAATAAATGTATCAAAATAAGGAGTATACTCCCTAAAAGAACCCTATAAAAGGCCAATTTTAGACCATCTAATTCAGAATAGCGAGCAAAAACCCCTACACTGCCCCATATCAACATCGAGAATATTATTTTAGCCCTTCCCTGTAGCATACTCACTCCTCCAACTTCTCCACCCAGAGCTTATATGCCTCTTTGACTTCTTTTTCTCTGAATTTTGGCACCGCATTTTTAAAGGGGTCAAATTTTTCAAGATCCCTTTCATTGATCCCAATATATGTAGTTATAAGGCCCACTTTTGAATGTAGAGAGGAAGGAAGTCTTAAAATCCGTTTAATATCTACCGTAACTCTACCATCAAAATAAGCTTTAGAAAAAGTAGTTGACAGACTAAAAAGTCTCAGCAGTGTTCTGTATCCCACTCCGCGAGGAAATGCAGTTAACATACCTTTTTCTACAAAATCCCTATATATGTGCTCCTTCTTTTCTAGTATCTGTTCAATTTGTCGCCTATTTAGACCAATGTTTCTCAAATGATACTCAGAAACACGCTTAATAAAATATCCAAATCTAAATCGAAATACTCTGAAATATCCGGAAGATAATAATATCCTCCTTTCTTGAAGATCCTCGAAAGCAACCTCTTCAGCACTGGAAATATAATTTAGAATTTTCTCTCTTGCTTTCGAATCCAGACTAAGTGCCCAATCATCTAAAACCCGTATGTGATATCCTCTTCCCGAGTAAACAAGGTGAACATTCTCAAATCCAAAGTCTTCCTTTAGTATAATGAAAGTATCTTTAGTGAGCTCTTTGGCATCTTCTAAACATATCGGACATACTTTCCCTGTTTCATGATTGCATCTTTTCAGAGGCAAGTCTTTTGCATCTATATCAAAAACAAGCTCCGCTCCTAGCCATCCTTTCATATTTCTCGGTTCTTCATAAAGAGCAACGCTTGAATAGATCGAATATGGGGCTGTTATCTTTATGTAATCCTCTAAATCTTTTATATGGTAGAACACGTTTTTTCTATCATTAGGGCCTTCTCCGGTATGATCGAAACCAAACTCCCTATTTTCAAGAGTTTTAAGTATGAATGAGGGTATCTTCCGTACATTCCATTCCTCTGAATAATATTTTGCCCTCTCTCCTTTACTCATCTCTCTAAAGAGTTCACTCATTGTTCTCCCCCGTTGATTTTTCTTTTTTACTTTCTAAGTAGAGCTTCCTCAGATAATACGTGAGGGGATTTCTAATATACCTGCAATCCCTATCAGGCTTACAAAGTTGAGGAGCGCTTGCCCGTATCTTCTCACAGTTAGGGGGGAAATACCAAGTAGAACTTCCACTATCTTCTAAATTTGGTTCCAACGTATACCCAAAGCCAAGATGGTACCATATATTCTTAATTTCATTTGGTTGATCTTGAAATAATGGTGGACTGCACCTATTACCCGCTTGGACTATTACAGGTAAAATCTCTTCCTTGATGACTTTTAAATCCTTTATACAGTCTTTTACTTTAACATCTCTCTTAGAGGGATTTGGACATATTCTAGCGTAGCTCAAAAAGGAGGTCAAAAGGACTGTTATTCCATAGTTTCTCAAACCACTAGGTACGCCATTTAAAACTATCTTAATACAAGGAGGAAAGAGCTCAAAACGTAGTGGTTGGGCTGTTGCACTTCCAAGCCTCTCAAGCCTCTCTTTAAACTGCTCTCTAGCAATTTCACTTAGCCCTGAATACAATTCCATGTAATATTGTGGTAGTTCCTCCCGAATTTCATAGAGTATGTTAACTGCCCTCTCCATATTTCTCCCAAAGCTTCTTTTCCACAACTCAATAAGTTGAGATCTATTAAGGTACACATATCCCCCTTTTATATAAAAACCTTTGAGAGAGTCCTCATTAAGCATTAAAAAATCTTTTAATGCAATCTTATATTGCAGAAGGTATTTCTCCTTCTCCTCAGATGGTAGTTCTTTATGTAAACTTTTTTCAAGTATGGTTCTGTCTTTTCTGGGAAGTTCATCTGCCTGCACTTTTTCTATGGGTAATGCCAGTTCTGAAAAATTTCTCGATTTTTCTATCCTTGCTAGGTATATTCTCAAATTTGCTTCTTTAACAAGTTCCATCTCTAAGCCGTATGGAGAAAATGCTAACGCCCCCAACAAGGCGTAGAAACTTATTAAGTCCTTCCATTCATCAAATCTCAGAATATGTTGAGGAACTTCCCCGCTTTTTAACCATTTGACCCGTTCTAATGCCATATCAATACCAATATGATTCGGAATAACTTCTAATAGGTCATTAATACTTCCAAATTCTTTTAATATCTCCTGAGCATGTTTTCCAAACGGATCTAACATCCACCCACCTCCTATTAATGCTCACATTAGAATAAAACTCTTTTGTTGCCTAGGCTTATAAAAAACAATTAAAATATTAGAAATATTCCAATGAGTATTGGCAAATATGAGTAAATTTCCAAAAACCTTATATTCTCATATTAAATAACTTTAATAGTTAGAAACAAATTAAGTTAACTGCAAGGTGGGAATTATGACCAACTCGTTTCCAACTAAAAGAGTTAAAAGTGGGATACCGGGGTTTGACGATCTGATAGGAGGAGGTTTCCCCGAAGAATCCACCGTCCTTATCACAGGGAGTACTGGTACCGGAAAAACAACATTCGTCGCCCAATACATCTACAAAGGAGCAGAGGAATATGGAGAACCCGGTGTTTTTGTCACATTAGAGGAGAGAGCCAAAGATATTAGGAGAGAAATGGGCCAATTTGGATGGGATCTCGAGAAATATGAAAAACAAGGCCTCATAGCCATAGTGGATGGCGTTAGTTCTATTTCTGGTATTCCCTCTGAGGAAAAATTTGTACTAGAAGACACCATAAATGTTGACAGCTTTTTAAGATACATATATCGTGTTGTTAAAGCAATAAATGCAAAAAGACTTGTTATTGACTCAATCCCCTCAATAGCATTTAGACTCCAGGATGAAAGAGAAATTAGAGGAGTTTTATTAAAACTCAACACAATCCTCCTTGAAATGGGAGTGACAACTCTTCTAACAACTGAGGCTCCCGACCCCAAAGGAGGTAAAATTAGCAAATATGGAATAGAAGAATACATTTCTAGAGGTGTTGTACTTCTTGATCTTCAAGAGAAGAACATAGAACTAAAGAGATACCTATTAGTCAGGAAGATGCGTGGTACCAGGCATTCAATGAGGAAATACCCATTCGAAATAACTAACAAAGGAGTCGTGGTCTATCCAAGTGGAGAGATTTATTAAGGGAGGGAGTTTTAATTGAATCCATACCACAACCCACTAGCTAAATCAGAGCTAGAAGAGAAAGTTGAACGCATTCCTACAAACATCATTGACCCCTTATTAATGGGGGGGATTCCACGGGGTAGCGTTGTTCTCCTCATAGGGGACCCAAAATCAGGCAAAACAACATTTATAAGCCAATTTATATATAATCAGCTGATTTCCGGAGCCAATGTAATCAGCCTCCTTGTAGACATTCCTCGTTATGAATTCATAAGTAATGCCCTAGATTTCGGGTGGAATTTTATCACACACCTAAATGAAAGGCTACACCTTTTAGATGCGTATACTCAAAGAATCAGGGGAGGTCCTAAATTTTCTTTTACTGAGGAAGCAATTCCCGATATCAGGGACACTAGTCAGATAATAGACATAATTAAAGATACCACAACAAGGATTCTCTTAAATAACCCACACAATGAAGAACCCCTCACAGTAGGAATAATCTCATCCCTAACCCCCATGTTCTTTGAGACTGAAAAAAAAGAGATATACAAATTTTTAGAAGACTTAAAAGCATTTTCTCATAAGAACAAACAGGTGTGGATAATAGAAATGAACTCCGGGGTGGAAGAACCCCAAGTAGAGACAATAATCAAGGCAATAGTAGATGGGATAATTGAAATGAGACTCTTTGAGGAAAATCATACCCTTCAAAGATATCTCAGAGTATACGGGATGAGAAGAACCAGACATCTCCTTTCTTGGGTCCCCTACGACATAACTGACAAGGGGATTGTTCTTAAACTCGAATAGGCCTGCTTTTATTTTACACACTATTTGTTTTTGATCTCTTACCTTTTAAGAGTAAGATTTTTAAGACATGTATATTACTATCTACCATGGTCAAATTAAAAAAACTTGAAATAGTGTTTATTGTCCTCTCCTTTCTATCTCTTGCTCTGCTCTATTATATCGGAACAGAAAAAATAACAGCAATTACTCCAAATGAGGGTGAAAAAGAAGATATTATCCAATTTATTGGCCTATGTGTTTATTCAAAAGGAGACTTCAGTGTTCTATATAATGGAACCAAAACCATCATAATACACAAGAACCTAGAACCAAATAAAGTATATAGGGTCATGGGAAAGACTATTGACTCTTCAAAAAGCACAATAGATGTTTTTGACGTCATAGAAGTCTCCCCAGAATTGTTGCCTTTAGAAACACTCAACGGGACTTTCTGGAAGGGAAGTGCCTGCTATCTTCTACTTCCAGAGAGAATAAGATTAAACAAATGTTTAAATGTCTCTAAAGGAGAGACAGTAAAAGTTGACGGTTTATTTTATGGAAAGAAATTCTATGTAGTCAGATATGTTCAAGAGGGATTTCTGACGAGACCCGAAAACAACATGCCTTTTGTTATCAAAGGAGTTGTGTTAGATAATAGGAATCCCTCCACAATATGGAACGGAAGCGAAGAAATCAAAGTTTACCTACCTTACAAAACTGAATTAAAAATTGGTGATATTGTAGAGATCACAGGTATTGCAAAACTTTATTCTACTCTCACTCTCTATGTGGAAGATAACTCCGATATAAAATTCCTTGGAAGGACCAACATAACAGAAATTGGAAAAGAGAATATAGGAGACATCGCTTATGGAATGTGCCAAATTACCAAATCCGCT
This sequence comes from Thermococcus argininiproducens, assembly GCF_023746595.1. Taxonomy (NCBI): domain Archaea; kingdom Methanobacteriati; phylum Methanobacteriota; class Thermococci; order Thermococcales; family Thermococcaceae; genus Thermococcus; species Thermococcus argininiproducens. Next base: position 318,907 of record NZ_CP080572.1, read on the forward strand.
AGATATCTAAAATTAAACTGTACTTCCCTGAAGCTTTATGGGTTTTCTGCTAAATTTGGGGATATCATTGAATTTAAAGCCATAAGACGGAAAAACTCTCTTTACTGCATTGAGTGTCGAGTGAAAATACCAAGAGAAAAACTATCAAATTCCATTTGTCACCCCCTTTCCAATATCCCAAGCAAAATCCATGGAAGAGTAACCTGGATAAAAAGATACGCCAATGGCTTTAGCATAGCCAACATAACTAATGAGAAATGCTGGATTCTATTAAAACTCCCAAAATCTCTAGGGGTATCTTTACACGAAAATCTGACTATAACTGCATTTGGATTCCATTCTACGTATAGAGGAATGCCAGCTTTTGAAATCCCCTCAGGGGATGAATTATGCTTAGAGAAGTATTCTTAGGAATCTTGGCTGGGACTATTACTGGATTAACGCCTGCTCTACATGTAAACACCTTAGCTTCAATTATAGGGAGTGTAGATAGCATAATGGAAGGATTTTTGTACGTCGTGTTTCTCTATACTATGGGTCTAACCCATACTTTTCTAGATGCATTTCCTTCAACATTTTTTGGAATTCCAGAGGAAGACACTGCCTTGAGTATTCTTCCAGCTCATAGGCTGGCCCTCCAGGGAAGAGCTCTCGAAGTTGTGAATATTTCATTAAAAACAAGTTTTCTAGCAGTTTTGTTCTCTCTAGCTTTTCTTCCTATATATCTCTGGGTGGCCCCATATTACACTCCAACAGTGGGGAGAATTTTTGTATTCCTCTTAGCAGGTTTAATTATATTCTCCGAAAAAGGCATGAAAAAAGTGTATGCACTTATTATGTTCTATATGGCTGGAATATTGGGAATTATTAGTGATAAGTTACCTCTTAAAGAACCTTATTTTCACTTGTTTGTAGGGTTGTTTGGTGTTCCAGCTATCTTGTTTTCTTTGAAAAATAATGAAAAAATAACACCAGGAGAAAGTGAGATCCTACTTCCAAAAACACATTTCCTGAGGTACTCCTTCCTCGGGACATTGTTTGGCATGCTTGCTTCCCTTTTGCCCACATTCACATCCTCTCAAGCAGCACTACTGGGAAGTTTCCTATCTAAGGATGAAAGAGCTTTTTTAACAATTTCATTCTCAGTTAATACTGCCAATTTCATATTTGGCTTAGCAAATTTTTATGCTACTGGAAAAACTAGAAATGGAATTTTAGTTTTAATAAAGAATCACTACTATCCCCTAAACTCCAAAGAATTTGCCATATTGCTTATTATAACAATAGCCGTGGGAAGTGTTGTCAATTTGTATGGACTCTCAATTTCCAAAAAGGTAGGAAGAGTAATAGAGAAGATAGATTACAAACTTCTCAATATTTCAATATTGTTCTTTATAATAGCTGGCTCTTTTTACTTTGATGGCCTATTAGGAATAGGAGTACTTGGAGTGGCCACTATACTTGGAACTACAACCCTTATCCTAAAAGTAAAAAGAACAACTTGTATGGGAGTACTAATGTTGAAAATAATGATAAAATAGGACTAGAAACCTCAAGACATTTCTTTCTTCTCTTTTAGTATTTTTTGAAACCCGACCAAGTCCGTAACGACTCTAACCCCATCAAGGGTCTCAAAATATGCCTTCTTTATTTTAATAACCTTTGCTCCAGTATATTTCATTTGGGGCGGATCATATGAACCAAGTTCTACTATCTCATCCTCTACAATATACATTTTAATTTCTGGTTGGCCGATATATTTCCAAACTTCATAAAAAACCTCTGGTTCTAGATGGATTTCCCCCTCTACCTCAGTATAGCCTGCCCCAATTACTTCCAGAAACTCTTTTATTACTTCAAAGTTCATAGAACTCACCAGTATAATATATAGAGCTCAAGAGTTAAATACCTATCGTCTCAACTTTAGAAGGGTGAGTTATAATGGCAAAAGTATACATCGATGCTCAAGCTTACAGGGCAATTGAAAAAGGTGCGATGATAATTTTCAAAAAAGGTATAGTGAGAACGGAAGGCGAGATCAAACCAGGAGATGTTGTAGAAGTTTATTCAAGGGGAGGAAAATTTTTAGGGAAAGGCTTTGCTAATCCAAACTCAAATATCATGATCCGTCTACTCACAAAAGACAAAGATACTGAAATTAATAAAGAGCTTTTCAAAGAACGCATAAGAAAAGCAAATGAGTACAGAAAAAGTATTCTAGGATATAACACCGCCTATAGAATGGTTTATGGTGAAGCAGATTACCTCCCAGGTTTAATTGTTGATAGATTTAATGATATAGCATCTCTCCAAATCTCAAGTGCTGGGATGGAAAGATTCAAAATGGATGTTGCAGAAGCTATTCTTGAAGTTGAGCCCGAAATCGAAACAATATTTGAGAAAAATACTGGACGATCAAGGAGAAGGGAAGGTCTCCCAGAGATAGAAAGAGTTCTCCTCGGTAAAGAGAAATATCGCACAATTATTAAAGAGGGCCAAGCTAAGTTTATTGTTGATATGAGAGGCCAAAAAACAGGATTTTTCTTAGACCAAAGAGAAAATAGAATCGCTTTGGAAAAATACATAAAAGGGGGAGAAAGGGTTCTTGATGTATTTACTTATACAGGGGGTTTTGCTATCCACGCTGCAGTTGCTGGTGCCGAAAAAGTTGTTGCGGTAGACAAATCCCCAGCTGCAATAGAACAAGCGAAAGAAAACGCCAAGCTAAATGGTGTAGAGGATAAGATGGAGTTTTTAGTAGGCTCCGCATTTGGCATTATGGAGAAAATGCAAAAGAAAGGAGAAACGTTTGATATAGTTATACTGGATCCTCCTGCATTTGTACAGCATGAAAAGGACTTAAAAAGAGGTCTCAGGGCATACTTCAACGTAAACTATCAGGGATTGAAACTTGTTAAAGACGGAGGCATTCTGGTAACGGCTTCCTGCTCCCAACACGTTGACATGCAAATGTTTAAGGATATGGTAATAGCAGCTGCAGCAAAAGCGGGCAAATTCCTAAAGATGGTAGAGCCCTATAGAACCCAAGCCCCAGATCACCCAATTTTAATGGCCTCAAAAGATACAGAGTACCTGAAATGTCTGTTTCTTTACGTAGAGGATATGAAGTGATATTCTCTTAATTTTATTTTGGCATCAGCCCGTGGGGGTCTGTCCGTCGTGAGTTTTTAGGGGGGAACGTGAGTGAACGTCCTCCCCCTTAAATCCACCCTCACGATGGACTTGGGCTTCATCAGCCTCAACTCCCCTCCGAGTTCATTGGAGAGTAAATCATCGACCTCACCCCCGCTTAGGGCGACCCCAAGTCCCCGCACGAAAACATTAAACGCTCCGAGAAACTGCCTATCTGATTTAAAACCACACCTGCAAACCACCAGCCCGTTTCGGGACTCTAACTTACTCCCACACGTCGGGCAGGTGGAGGAAGTGTTAGCAGGATTCACAAACTCGATTGGAACACGGTAAGAGAGTTTTTGAGCGATTTTAGACCAGGTGGAGCGTGAGAGTTTTCGATTAAGCTTCTTTGAGCCGTTCTTCAGCATTTTAAACTTGTTCAAATCCTCAAAGACGAAAACAGCGTTTGGGAACGCCCTTGACAGTTGAACTGCAAGTTTGTTAAGATAGTCTTCAATCCGGTTCTTTCTCCTTGTCCAATACTTCTTGAGGAGCATTCCAATCCTCTTTGGGGCTTTTCGCTGAATGCTTTTCAATCTGTCGATAATTCTATCGTAGGTTTCTGCAATCCTGTGAAGTTCACTCAAATCCACCTTAATCCAACCTTTCTCCGGATGATAAATATCGAGGCTCATTAAATTGGAGTCAATCCCAATTTTAATCCTTCCTTTGAACTTGACTTCTCTTGAGAAGGTTAGAAGAACATCTTTCTCTCTGATTATCGGTTCACCAACCTTCCAATCTTTAATCCGCTCATAGAACCATTCACAAGAATAGTCGAGTTCAAGGTATTCTTCCCTCGGTTTAACGGTTATTCTTATCCTTGAGCCTTCGACTTTCATCAGAGTACTCTTCACCCGCACGAACTTCCTTTTCACGGTCGGTTTCTTTCTTTTCCTCCTCTCTTTCAGGTAGTTCTGTCTCCAACTATCGAGAATTGAGTAAGCAGTCTTAATGGCCGAATCAACGTAATGCTTCGCAAAAGGCCAGTCTTCAAGAAATTTATCTCTTAATCCCTTCTTGAACTCTTTGGACTGTGGGAGGATTGGAATTAGTCGGGTTGTCTCGTAGTATTTGTATTTCCCGCCGAGAGAATAGCGGTGTTTGACTTTCTTTTTTTCCAAGTTGTGTTTTCCCAAATTTCATCAATCGCCCGCTGGAGTAATTTTTGATAGGCCGTGAGGAGGGTTTCAACGTTCCAGTTGTGGTTCATTTTGTAAGTTAGAACCACTTTAGCCATTCTCGACCTCCTTAATTAGCTTTTTAACTCAAGTTTTGAGCTTCTTATACTTGTGAGAGCGTATTCCGTAAAGTTTGCCCGCAAAGTGGCTGATTATCGTGGTTAAGTCTTCAATTAGCTCCTCCTTTGGAGCTTTTGCCTTCTTGTTCAGCCCGTGGGCGTCTCATCATCGCATTCCTCAGTGGAGGTGCTTTCTCCTCATCTGCTTTCTCAATTTAAAAATCCCCTAATATAAGCTTATCGCTTAGAGAATATAAGTGAATGTCTGTACCTAGTTCCCACTTTAAACTGGATATCCTGCACAGCATAACCAAGCTTAGTTCCCTCTCTAACAAGAGTTCTCAATAAACCTGCTTTATCTGGAAGGAAAAGTGCAACTTTAGCATTCTCAGTCATGTGTTTCCTTGCTTCTCTTAGAATTCTTACAGCAAATTCTTCCCCATATTTTCCCCCACCAATCCCTTCAATTGGGGTTAAAACACCCTTTGTTGCTCTCTCGTAATAAGGGGGTGCAGAGAATATTACATCAAATCTCTCTCCTTTTGGGATTAATTTCTCAATTACTTCACCATTGCTTTTAATCAGTTTAACTTTAGCGTTGTTCTTTTGAACATTGGCTTTAGCATATTCAAAAAATTCATCATTTACTTCAGTCGCCCAAACACTGCAATTAAACAATTTGCTTGCCATAATTGCCATCAAAGCTGAATGTCCAGTGCCTATTTCCAAAACTCTTTCTCCTCCTCTAAGAAAAGTCTTTAGGAATATAAATCTCGAGATTGGAGTGGTTATAAGTCCATTTGGGTGATATTCTATCTCAATACCAAAAACCGCCTTTGCAACAGCTTTATTATATAAAATCCTAGCTTTCCTATTTGAAAGATCTAACCTACCCCTACTATCAATATATTTTCCAAGTTCTGGGAAAATTTTAATTGCTTCCCTCACGGGGAGGCCCAATTTTCCATCTCTCCACCCAGGCATGGATTGAGATCCTCCGTTTTTATAGGATAAATCTAACTAAGAAAAATTT